>RECM01000091.1 GCA_007694035.1 Balneolaceae bacterium | reverse complement strand
AAACCGCAAAGAACGGGCTGTTCAACTGATTGGGCAGGGCGTGCTTGACCGCTTCATAGGCGTTGAGGCGGCCGTGGCCGTATTCGTTGGAGTTCATATGGGATTTCCAATCGGCGGTGTTTTGGAGGATTGTTCGGACCTGAGTTGCGGTCAAGTTCGGATTCACTGAAAGCATAAGCGCAGCAACTCCGGCAACTAATGGCGTGGAGGAAGAAGTGCCAGCATAATTCAAAATGTAGTCATTAATTGAATAACCAGAACTCCCGGATATATCTGTTGTGGGTATATTAATACCCGGAGCTACTAAATCAAGTTCATCGCCGTATGCACTTCCCCAGTCTTCACCCGATCCATCATTGAGTTCTTTTCGAACATCATTTTCACGGGTTGCGCCAACTGCGATTACCGAACTAAAGGCTGCCGGATACCGGACTTGTGTTATGGTTGAATTGACTGGGTAATAATTCCCCGCCGCTGCAATGATAATCGCGCCGCCATTTGCAGCATTATTAAAAGCATTTTCAACACTTTGGACATGACCAGTCCCGCCCCAGCTGTTGGAAATAATGTGTGCGCCGTTACTTGCAGCAAAATTGATTCCATCGACAATCCAATCATTATATGTCCATCGGCAATTATTTGGGCAGCCGGGGTCAAGAAACTCGTCCCTTGCAATCTGGATCGGCATAATTTTACTGTTCCAGGTAGCTCCCGCAATACCATCGCTGTTGTTTCCCACAGCCGCGGCCACTCCGGCACTGGCCGTGCCGTGCGCGTCATTGCCATTCGGATGCGGATCGTTTGACGGGCCGGTATCGGTGGTATTGATCCCGATGATATTTCCACTGCCGTCACGAAGCAGATTATCAGACAGGTCGTCATGATCCAGATCCACGCCTTCATCCACGATGGCTATAATATGGTCTTCAGATCCTGTGGTAATGTTCCACGCATAATCGGTCATTGTTTGGGTGATATTCCATTGATCGCCAAAATACTGATCATTGGGGGCTACGGAATAGAATTCGATATCGAAAACCCAATTTACATCGGCTAATGCAACTAATCCAGATTCATACAAAGCATTGGCAATATCAAGGCTGTTTTGGTAATAGGGCGGCAAAAGCCGGAATTTGATCAGATCGCCTAACCAACGTGTACTTTCGTCATCTATGCGAACCAGGTTATATTCCTGCTCAATTCCGGCAATGATTGCATTGCTGTCGTGATCATGCAGCTCAACCAGAATCTCGTTGCTGGCAAACTGCTCCCTTCCGTCTTCATTCAAAAAAACTGGGCTGATATGCAGCTCTTCGGTTTGCTGCCGGACCATCGTTTTAAACTGATCGGTACGAGCATTAAACAACTCATATTGTTTGTTGCTCATTTCAAATCGATAGAGTTGTTCTGCGTCTTTTGCCATGATTTGTGCTATATCTGCACGTTCAACAGTTGCATCATAGACCAGCATATAACGGTTGTGGACAACTTCAAGCGTGCGTTGTTCTCCGTTATAATAGCGGTAGTATTACCCTGTTTGTGCCAATACCCAATACGGGAATGTGACAACAATCATGCTCAGTAGTGCGGTTAACTGAAGCTTTTTCATGATTTTGTTGGTTTGGTTTGTGCGAACGATTTCGCGTTTAGTTGATCATAAATGCGAAAACAGGATCTGCAGCCTGAATTGCATCTAGGGTTTCCATGTAATGGATAACAAGCGACAAGGGGTCTTTCGGCGTTGCCTTAGACGTTTGTAACAGGTAGGGAGGTTTAATCATCGGCAGGCGGGTTAAATGATCTGCAATTTTTAGGCTGTCTAGCATGGCCAATTCCTGATCATCGGTAAACCCGTCGTTAAATGTGATCATAATGCGGTCAGCAATCATTAACGGCTGCCAAAACTCGTTCATAAATACCGGAAGGGCATATTTAACCTCGGGGCGGTTTCCCAATGCGGGTTGTGTAGTATCTCCGTAGGTGGTGTAATAAGCCTCTGCCGGCTGGCTTTTTACCCGGGCAAATACGTGCTTTGTCGGTTCTACCCGGCTATGGTAAAACAGGTCATAATCATCAAGAATTTCATGTAGCTGTGTTTCATCAAGCTCCTCATAAAATTCTATGGAGAGAAAATTCCGGTTTCGTGTCCAGGGGGTTTTTTCCATATCGGCCTTGTAGATGAAGTATCCTTCTTCGCATCCGAAGTCAGTGAAGGTAGGAAGCTGGTCAAATGGAGTCATCTGGGAGAGGCTGCATGGGCCTTGTTCTTCTTCGGAACTGAATATGCCACAGGAAACCGGCAAAAAACCGAAGGTCAGTATGATAAAGGAGTGTAAAAATGTATGAAAGAAATTCTGTTTCATATTCTCTGTTTTGGTTTGTTGTTTATTTACTCTACAATTTTGCGGTAGGAGCAAGATCCAAGAAAATTGATCTTAAGACATTTCGTTCAACATAGAGCTGTTTGTAATAATGATGGTAAAGTGAATAAGGATCTTTAGGTGATTGCTTGGTAGATAATGATTCTGTGTGGAGATCATTTCTCTCAAGGAAATAATTGGTGCAACTCTTTGTGGTCAACCGCTTATAAACTATCTATTAGTGAGACCCTAATCATTAATCCGGTCCGACTGGATTTAGTAAAGGATTATAAATGCGGCCATAAATAGCGTATTCCACATTGATACCAAAAGTGTCACCAAACCACCTTGTATCTCACGCATCAGCCCATATGGCAATGATATATCCATCGGCAAACATGCCCATTTCAAAATAGTGTACCGCGTATGCAATGTTGTAGATATCAAACTGACCTGCCTGGCTGCAAACATTAACCGGCACGAATGTGAGTTAAGATTAATCAAGAGGAGAGTAAACCGGAAATCTGTCGGCCTCCCGCCGGCTTTTGCAAACATTCGGGCTGCCCTTAACGCCACTCCCCCGCGGATACACGGGTTCGGGCTGCAATACTCCTGCAACAATAAACCACACCGGCGGAATAAAGTCAACCTGTTTTTTGCAACATCTATCCGGTTCGCCGGCTCAGCCAGCCCGTGGGTGATCCTTCACGTGGTTTTCCTGACCCTGTTCCCGGGCTCATCCATCAAGCGCATAACCATGATTCACCAGTATCAGAAGACGGCCTGACATGATTTTATGCCTGATCACTGCCACGTTTTTAGTTTTTATTGATTCCATAGTACCCTATATTTCTGCTATAAACGGGAATACATCTATCCGGGGTATATATGAAAAAGCTCATATTTGCATCACTCCTTCTGCTGGCCCTTCTTTTTCATCATCAGGCATCAGCACAAACCGTCACTGAATTTGACCTTCAGGCCTATCAGCACTTCCTGAACGCGAACAAGGACCTCTCTTTCACCGGCATCAATGATCTCTATCCGGTGGCGCAGGCATCGGTGGACGCGCCTGTTGTGTTCGATCACATCCAGTATGCCGACTCCATCCGGCGATATTATAACCTGAACGCGGAGGAGATGGCATTGCTGGAAAAGCACAGCTTTATGGTGACCGACCGCATCCGCTATAAAAGTTTCGGGGAGGCGCTGTTCACCATCTATAAGCGCGACCTCCCGGTCTACATCTCCAGCGACGCCATTTTGCACGCCCTGCACATGTCGTATTCGGAAATGCTCATCGCTCTCGAAACCGACTACCTGCTGCCGGCATTTACCGGGCTGCTCAAAGGCCTGCACGCCGAACTGGGCACGCTCATCAGCCGGTATGAAGCCGGGCCGGATCTCACGGTAAACCTGATGGATGTGGACCTGTACCTGTCCATACCGCTGATGCTGCTGGAAGAGCCGGCAGAGCCCTATTTCACTGAAAACATCGCCGAAATCGACAAGCTGATGGACATGATCGGCAGGGAGGGCATGGAGGGCTACCCCCTGTTCTCCGATGTACCCCGGCTTCTCGACTTCAGCCAGTTCATCCCCCGCGGGCACTATACCCAAACCCCCGACCTTACCCGCTATTTCCGGGCGATGATGTGGATGGGGCGCACCGAATTCTACCTGATTGTGCCCGATGCCGAACCCTACAGCTACATGAGCCAGGAGGAGAAGGACCTGATCGGGCAGCGCCAGACGATCGCATCCTATTTGCTAACGGAGGCGTTTCAAGGCGATGGCACCCGGCAGGCACTCGATGATATGGATCAGCTGCTGATGTTCCTGGTCGGAGAGTCGGATAACGTAACGCTCGATCACCTGGACGAACTCCGGCAGGAAACGGGCTTCACGGATGCGTCCGGCCTGGCCGATATGGCGGTGTACCACGCCTTCCGGGATGCTCTTGAGACAAAGCCCTGGGCGGGTCAACGTATTCTGTCGCAGGTGCTGAAAACCGACCCCATGTCGCCCAACGATATCGTGCCGGCATCGGCGTTTCTGCCGCTTGGCCAGCGGTTCATCATCGATTCGTTTATCATGGGCAGCCTGGTATACGACAAGGTACGCAACCCCAACCGGATGCTGCCGAAGAGTGCCGATGTGCTGTTTGCCCTGGGCAACAACGATGCCCTGCCGGTTCTTGAGGATGAGCTGAACTATTACAACTATGCGCCCAACCTGGCGGCTCTGCGGTACCTGGTCGACAGTTACGGGCCGGAGTACTGGGACACCTCCTTTTTCAATCTCTGGCTGAACGCCATCCGCCAGCTGAATCCGCCCGAAGACCGGTCGCCCCTGCCCCCGTTCATGCAGACCGGTGCCTGGGCGAACAAAACGATGACCACCCAGCTGGCATCCTGGGCCCAGCTTCGGCACGATAACCTGCTCTACGCCAAGCAGTCGTACACCGGAGGTCCGTTGTGCAGCTATCCGCAGAGTTATGTGGAGCCGGTGCCCCATTTCTTCGGTGCCATTGCCCATCTTGCCCGCGAGGCCAAACGCAATATGAACGACATCCGCATCATTGAAGGTTCGTGGCTGAACTGGATGACCGGCTATTTCAACAGGCTGGAGACCATCGCTGCCCGGCTGGAAACCATTGCCGGCAAACAGCTCGCCGGTGTGGACACATCACCCGAAGAGAAGGAGTTTTTGCAGGGGATGCTGCATGAAGCGCGCGAATGCGGAGTTGAACTCACCGGATGGTACAAGGACCTCTACATCACCGGCGACCAGGGCGCCCTGAAGGAGGATTTTATCGTGGCCGATGTGCACACATCCCCCTTCGATGAGAGGGGCAATGCGGTTGGATGGGTGATGCACGTTGGTACCGGTCCGCTGAACCTGGCCGTGCTCACCGCCACGCTCGGCGACGGGCAGACGTACGCGTTTGTCGGCCCGGTGATGAGCTACTACGAGCACGTGAGCATCAATTTCAAACGCCTCACCGACGAAGAGTGGGTCACCACCTTTGAGGACGAGCCCTCCATGCGTCCGGAATTTGTGAACACCTACCTCTCCAAAGCCGGCGATCCCTACTACGACGACCGGACCCGGGTGATTTCATCCATCGGCGAGGACCCGGCGGATGTACCCGGCAGGATCGAGCTTCAGCAGAACTACCCGAACCCGTTCAACGCGGGCACGGTCATCAGCTTCACGATACCGGCGGCCATGGGGCAGAAGCCCGTTGAGCTGAGCATTTACAACGTGCAGGGCCAGCTCGTCGAAACCCTGGTCCAGCAGCCCATGCCGGCCGGCAACTTCACCGTTCGCTGGGGCGGAACGGCCGCCAGCGGCACCTATTTCTACCGGCTGAACGTGGACGGGCAGGTGCAGTCGAGAAAGATGATTTTGATCAAGTAGGGGAATCTCAAGCATTTCTGGTTCCTGGACCGAAATAAGCAACCGTCAGTCAGCCATGTAGCCATTGTACAACGAACCAGTGCTCATGGAAAGGTCGTCCCTGCTGATGTTGATTTGGCGGGCATCATGGTGGTTTAAATCAACAGCTTTTCACCTCAACATTGCCTGAGGGAGCCGCCGATTCTGTGGATAAAGCACTGACTTGCTGTGCGGTTCAGACCATCTGATGAGTGCATCCTGTTTAGTGGTTTAATAAAAACCAGGCCATGCATATCCACACCAAATAGTTTATTTAAACCGGAACTTAAAAACCCCGGGCTCCGGATGTAATACCGATGCATACACCCATCGCCGATCCCAGTCCACATAGAAATGACGGATATTCTCTCTGTCGGGATCGGATATCACCTTCCAGACTCCGTACCACACATCTCGACCTACAGCGACTATTGTTTTGAGGATGAAGTACTCTTTTTTTGTTGACGGATAAACTTTACTTTCTTACCGAGTTTTTGCTCTTCCTGCTTGTAGTAAGCATATATCTTATCCATATCTCCACCAAAACGCTTGGAGATATCTTCTCGCGCCTTCCTAACATCAGCTATGATTGGGTCATCTTTCATTAAGTTAATATACAAATTCTTCAGGTGTACAAATAACTGGCAGTCGGTACCCTTGACTTTCTACCAAAATTTCCAGTTTAGACCGGATTTCTGCATTAGCGATATGCTTGAAGTTCCAGGTTAAGATAAAATCGAATTGATTCACACATGCTATCGCAATGTGTAGAGCATCCACTTCAGCATTTACCGGAAAGGGGGTCTCTTTAATGAGGAAGCTGGCCAAAACACTTGCTTGAGGTGTTAACCCGATGACGGGTATTTTCCGGATAACAGCAAGTCGTTTGGCTGCTGCATCGGGGTCACCATTTGAAGCTTCGTCAATTACGGGTAACGCAACAAATAAACGGAAATCTTTGCGGCGTTTTTCCCACCAAAGATTTGTTGTTTGTTGCCTCGCAGCATTGATTAGATTAGCTGAAGGTTTGCCCGTCAGGTAACTAAAAATGGTTGTTTCGACATATATGCTTCTCTTCATGTAAAAAGTTACCTAGATCGATATTCCAAAGTTGGGCTTTGTGTTGCGCTATAACATCGTTTATACCTTGATCATAAGGTTCATTCAACTTATTGACCATCATCATTGATAAAATATAAAACGACAATAGCTGCGATATGATCCAGCGAGAATTTTGTCGTTATAAATATCGGATCATTTGGAACGCAAAAAATAAATTCAGCATCATCGTAGGTGCTAAAATGTATGTCTTTCGTAGAAGTGGTAGGTCTTGCAGAAACAAAGATTTCTTTGGCATGTGGTGTCGCCTCAGGTGACACATAAATGCTATCGGTTGATGGAGCAGGGTCTGATAGTACATTTACATCACAATTATCCATACTCCCTTTGTGATAGTATACATTTATGGTATTCGGCGTTTTTCTACGAGTGAAATACACTTCTGTCGCGGAAGATGCTGGAGTTGTAGTAAAAAATACCTGTTTTGAGGAAGCTTCCAGGCCCGATGCAAAATAGACATCCTGCGCGAACACGGAGTTTATTTGAATGAATAAACTAATAAATAACAGTGTGATAAATTTCGTTTTTCCCATTTTTCCTCCCTTTTAAAACGACATTCACATTTTTCATATACTCTACATACAGATATACGAAAATTTATTCATTTTATTCACGATTGAACATTAGACTTTAAAAAACTTGATACATTATAACAGCATGTTATAGCACCTGCCATTTTTCGTTGAGGAATTGATTCAACCGGAGTTTCAGGCGAATTATTACAGCGGTCGTTACTTCTATTGCAATTGTAGCCCCCATGTGCTACATTGTTAAAAAGGAGAAAAAGAATGTCAACAAAATCGACTACAGTAAGAGCCAGATTAGAACCGGATCTCAAAGAAGAGGCCGAGTTGATACTTGAACAGCTTGGTATCAGTACGGCCGAAGCCATTCGCATATTTTTCAAACAAGTGCAGCTTCAGCGGGGAATGCCCTTCGACCTCAAACTTCCAAATGCAACTACAAAGAAGGCTCTGGATGACGCAACCGCACGTAAACGGCTTTCTTCGTCGACAACAGCTCAGGAATTGTTTGATGATCTTGGCATTTAATGAAAACCATTTCAAGAACGACCCGTTTTGACAAAGACGTCAAAAAGATGAAAAAGCGGGGGAAGTCGTTTGAGATCTTCAAACAAGTAATAGAGAAACTTGCATCTGTCCGGACACTTGAGCCAAAGTTTAAAGACCACAAATTGGTTGGCAATTATTCCGGGACACGTGAATGCCACATAGAGCCGGATTGGCTGCTGATTTATATTACTTCTGAGGATGAACTGATACTTGTGCGGACCGGTAGCCATGCAGATTTGTTTGGCTGAATCGGTGCAATGTGGTGTAACATGCATAACGCTTCGCTGAACTTTGGGTTACATCCGGAACATTGGTTCACACCGTAGTTCTTCGGGCAGAACCAGCAAAGCAACTTTTAAAGAGTTTGGATGAACAGGTCGACAAAGATATCTGGCAGGACTGGATAGATGAAAGTTGCCCTGAGGAATCAAGAAATCAATCAGGTTAGTTACCCTCATCTGACGGGGATCACAAAAAACCAACCTTCAAACAATACGATTAAATTCATACGGCAGGGGTGTAACGAAATCCCGCTTCATCCGTCTTCATTTAAATGGGACAGGTAACGATCCCGAAACCTCAACCAAATCAAAAGACAATGAAAAAAGGTTTTCTGCTTCTCTTAACTGCGCTGCTGTTCACTTTTTCCGTATCTGCACAGAACAATGAAATTGACGAGTTGTTTAAACGGTTTTCCTCCATTGAAGGAGCCACGCATATGAACCTTTCTGGTGCGCTGATTGATATGTTTTTCAGGAGTTCGGATGATAAAAACGTGTCGGACGCCGCAAAGAAGATATCTCATATCCAGCTGCTGACCTTCAGCGGTGAACATCAAACCGATTTTTTCCAGTCGGTAACCGGCAGCCTTTCCAAAACAAGGTATTCCGAACTGATGCGGATCCATGATTCCGGAAATCAATTTGTTGTGCTGGCTGATATGGATGAAAAAACTGTATCGGAACTGATTCTTGTTGGCGGCGGCAATGAAAACGTTTTGATACGCATCCGGGGCAATATGAGCCTGGATGATGTAAATGACATATCAGGCAGTACATCCATGAATGTAACAGGGAGATTTGGTTTTGATCGTTAAACCGTAAAAGATGGACAGGGCTGGTTTCAAAGAGCATGTTATTCCCTTAAAACACCGGCTTTACCGGCTGGCGTGGTCCATGCTTGGCGACCCTTCCGATGCTCAGGATGCCGTTCAGGACGTGTTTATCCGGTTATGGGATAAACGGGATTCCCTTGAACAAGTCCGGAATATGGAAGCTTTTGCCGTTACCATCACCAAAAACCACTGTACCGACCGTCTCCGGAAAATGCGTGCTGTACCGCTTGAACATGATGACCAAAGGGCAGGCAGCCATCCCGATCCGGAACAGACAACAGAAAGCGGCGATTCTGCGCGGCTGATCTACAACCTGATACAACAGCTGCCGGAGCAGCAGCGGCTCGTGATGCATTTGCGTGATATCGAGCAGATGGATTACAGCGAAATCGAATCTGCTACCGGCCTGAGCAGTGAAGCCATCCGCACAAATCTGTCGAGAGCGAGAAAGAAAATCCGAACCCTATTTACCGAAATAAACACCTATGGACTGGAAAAACGCTGAACACCTGATCGAAAAATGGTATGCCGGGCAGACCACTCCGAAGCAGGAGCAGGAGCTTAAGCACCTCCTGCAGCATCCCGGCCTGCCTGAACACCTGATTCCGGACCGGGAGATTATCCTCGCTCTTGATGACGCATCAAAATCTGAACTTACCGCCCCCGGCTTCGACGAAGCGGTGTTCGATGCGATTGACGAACATGAGCAAACGCGAATTGGATCCAGGTTCATATACAGGTACAGGTACAGGTACAGGATGCTGGCTGCGGCCGCTTTAGTGATTATATCCCTCACATTTTCAGCCGTTTGGTTCGCGAATCAGCAGCATGTGGACCTTTCCCAAACCGCATATACCGAAGAAGAAATTCGGCAGGCTGAGGAAATCACCGATTCCACGCTATTGCTTATTTCAGGCTTGCTCAAAACCGGTACGGGAGAGCTGGCCAGGGTTGCCGTTGTGCGTGCAAACCTTGAAAAACTGGACTATCTCACCGCTGTGTACCGCGGGATCAAACAGCTTGAAACCATTCCAAAACCCAAACAGGACCATTCCAAACAGGAAATCGAATCATGAAAAACTATCTGATCATAAACCTGGTGTTCATAGCAGCATTGTTCATGCCGCATTTTGCACAGGCACAAACGCCATCCATCGAGCGGATTTTTGAAACCTATTCCGCTGATGAGAATTTTTCATATGTGAACATCAGCGGGCAGATGCTTCGGTTGTTAGCCAGCCGGAGTAAAGACGGCGAAACGAGCATGACAAGCAGACTCAACCGCATCCGCATACTCAGTTCATCAGACCTGGAAAACGAAACCATCACCACCGCATTCAGGGATTTAAATCACTCCCTGATGCGCCAGGATTACGATGAATTGATGGAGATCCGCGATGCCGGCAGTCATTTCCGCTTTCTGATGAAAGGTGATGATGAGTTTATCGAACAGCTGATACTGGTCGGTTATGATAAAGGCAGCCATGTGCTTATCAGCATTGAAGGCCGGATCATGCTGAGCGAATTATCCAGTATTTCCGATACCATTCCGGGGCTGGAAGGGCTCAAACAACTCGACGATGAGGATAACTGAGCAAATAGAAATTCATCCATCAGGTTCACTACCCTGTAGAAGCGAGAGCTGCCTCACTCCATTTAGGTTCATAGAGTTTTTCCTGTGCCAAATACAGGAGAAAATCCCGAAGGGGTGCTGAGTACAGTACACATGCGTCCAGAACAGCAATATTTTGCATGTGAAGTCAGTACAAATTCAGTGATTGGGACTCTTTTGTAAGTTGCTGAAGTTTCTGCAAGGCTATCCTGCGCTGCTTCTCTTCATAATTTTTCAATTCTGAGAAAAGCACTCTGCGGTGTCTTCCTACTTTTTTAAATGGCAATTTTCCGGCTTCCAGTAACCTGATGACAAAAGGCCTTGAGACTTTCAGATAATCGGCGGCTTGCTGTGTGGTCAAATACTGCTTCTCACTGATGATTTCCGAGTGTTTACCCTCAGCAAGGTTTTTTAAAATAGTTTCGATGTCGTCTAAAGCCGATACCGGCAGCTCAAATGCCGTTCCATCTTCTTTAACAGCGAATTCAATCGATTTGGTTTTGTTTTTATAGAGCTTCGAAAGCTTGCGAATACTCTTTAATGAACGCTTAGCAAGTTTTTGATCAGAAGTAGTATTAGAAATAGTTGGGTCTGCCATGGCGGTATCGGTTTGTAGTATTTCGTACAATATACGAATTATCCGAATTATTCGAATTATTCGAACTCATAGAGACTATTATCCAGATAAGTTTTATAACATATCTCATTTCCTGCTGACGTGTAAGCGTCTGTCAAAACGGTCCACACCGGAACCCATCGGCACATCTACATTCCAGGTAAATGCGCTTTTTGATTCTGCCGGACTAATCGTAATGAGTCCACATTCTGATCACTTTTACAATTTTCTCTTTCTCATAAACCTGATACACCAGGCGATGTTGGATGTTGATTCTGCGGGAATACGCCCCCTCCAGTTTACCGACTAACTTTTCATAAGGGGGATATTCTTCAAACGGATTTTCTTTAATGATCCCGGGCAAAACTTCAATCTTCGATTTTAATCCGGATGCAGCCGCTTTCCTGGCATCTTTCTTTGCTTGTTTGGTATAAACGAGTTTGTAGGTACTCACCAGTCAAGTTCTTCGTCGGTTTCTTCAAGAGGTGTATTCAATCCTTCAATGATTGACTCCTGCATTCCGGGAATGGAAGTGAGATAAAGCGTTTCCTGTATTGACCGCCAATCCTCTTCACCGATCAGTATAGCATTCGATCTTTTTCCGGTAATTTGAATAGGCTCGTGAGTTTCAGATGCCTCATCCACTAACCGATAAATATCTTTGCGGGCCTGAGTAGCAGTTAATGTTTTCATGGTTCTGGACTTGAGTTCATTTACCATAGCAACGTACGTTATTTCGTACATATTGTCAAAATTTTTAGGATAATGCAGCATTCCGGTCTGGCAAATGAGCATCGGGGCTGGATTTCACTCTTGCTTAGCTTATCGATCAGATGGTGACAGAACTGTTGCTCAAGTTCTAGTAAATCTCACCAGTATTGTCGTGATTGGCATATTTACAGACAGGGTAATATGAATTCATTTTTGCAACAATTCCCAAAACCCTCTGGGTGAAATAATCCCTGAAGAGTCCGGGGCGGGCGGGATACTTCCGTATCCCGAACTTCGTTTTTTTGGGGATCAGGCGTATTAGACCATCCTACCTTGGATCCGGCTCTCTTCAGGGACCTCCGCTTCGCCCTTCGACTTCACTGCGTTGCGCTCAGGCCATGCTCCGGACTCCTGAAGGTGCCTCGCCCACGATGGCTGTTGTACCCTATCCATTATCGTGGCGGTTTTGTACCTTGCGGCTGTACACCTAAATTCCGAAACGCAATGATGAAAAAGCTTTATACGGCGGAGGATCTGGAGAAGATCGGTTACCGGGAGTCGGTTCCCGGCAAGGAGCCCTTCACGCGCGGGCCTTATCCTACCATGTACACGGAGCGGCCGTGGACGATACGGCAGTACGCGGGTTTTTCGACGGCCGAAGAGTCGAACGCTTTTTATCGCAGGGCCCTGGCGGCCGGGCAGAGGGGGCTGAGCGTGGCCTTCGACCTGGCCACCCACCGCGGCTACGATTCCGACCACCCCCGTGTGGAAGGCGATGTGGGCAAGGCCGGAGTGCCTGTCGATTCGGTGGAGGATATGAAGATCCTGTTCGACGGCATCCCGCTCGACAAAATGTCGGTCTCCATGACCATGAACGGAGCGGTGCTGCCGGTGCTGGCCTGCTACATTGTAGCGGCAGAGGAGCAGGGCGTGAAGCCGGAGCAGCTCAGCGGCACCATCCAGAACGACATCCTGAAGGAGTTCATGGTGCGCAACACCTATATCTATCCGCCGGCGCAGTCGATGCGCATTGTGGCCGACATCATCGCGTACACCAGCCGGCACATGCCGCGGTACAACTCCATCTCGATCAGCGGCTACCACATGCAGGAGGCGGGGGCCACGGCGGTGCAGGAGCTGGCCTTCACCCTGGCCGACGGGCTCGAATATGTGCAGGCTGCGCTTTCAAAAGGGCTGGATGTGGATGATTTTGCCCCCCGGCTCTCCTTCTTCTTCGGAATCGGCATGAATTTTCTCACCGAGGTGGCCAAACTGCGCGCCGCCCGCACGCTCTGGTCGGAGCTGATGAAAGCGCGCTTCAGCCCGAAAGACCCCAAATCGCTGATGCTGCGCACCCACTGCCAGACATCGGGATGGAGCCTGACAGCCCAGGATCCGCTGAACAACGTGGTCCGCACCACCATCGAGGCCATGGCGGCCGTGCTGGGCGGCACCCAGAGCCTGCACACCAATTCCTATGATGAGGCCGTATCGCTGCCCACCGACACGGCCGCGCGCATCGCCCGGAACACCCAGATTATCCTGCAGGAGGAGACCGACATCTGCCACAGCGTGGATCCCTTCGGCGGCTCCTACCTGATGGAGAGCCTCACCCATTCGCTGGCGGCCGAAGCCCGCAGGATAATCGAAGAGGTGGATGAACTGGGCGGCATGGCCAAAGCCATCGAGAGCGGCATGCCCAAACTGCGCATCGAGGAGGCATCGGCCCGCAAACAGGCTGCCATCGACAAGGGCGATATCACAATCGTGGGGGTGAACAAATACAGGCTGGAGCGGGAAGAAGACCTCGATGTGCTCGACATCGACAATAAGCAGGTGCTTCGCGGCCAGGTCGGGCGCCTCAAAAAAGTGCGTTCGGAACGGGACCCGAAGAAAGCGGAGGCCGCGCTCGAAGCCCTCACCCGGGCCGCGGGGGATGACCGGGCCAACCTGCTCGAACTGGCTGTAGCTGCCGCCCGGGCCCGGTGCACCGTTGGCGAAATTTCGGATGCCCTCGAAAAGGTCTGGGGACGCCACCAGGCCACAACACGAACCGTAAGCGGAGTATATGAACACGTGTATCACGAAAATGAAGATTACATCACCCTGAAGAAGGAAATCGGGGAATTTGCCGCCGCTGAAGGCCGCAGGCCGCGCATCCTGGTCGTAAAAATGGGGCAGGACGGTCACGACCGCGGCGCCAAAGTGGTGGCCACCGCCTTCGCCGACATCGGCTTTGATGTGGATGTGGGCCCGCTCTTCTCCACCCCCGACGAGGCCGCCAAACAGGCCATCGAGAATGATGTTCACGTAATTGGTGTCTCCACCCTCGCGGCGGGCCATAAAACCCTCATCCCCAAACTGATCGGCATCCTGAAACAGGAAAAAGCCGGCGACATTGTAGTCGTAGCCGGCGGGGTGATTCCGCCCAAAGACTACGAATTCCTGAAAAAAGCGGGCGTTTCGGCCGTATTCGGGCCCGGCACCAACATCCCTGAAGCCGCCCGGAATGTACTTGAAGCGATCCGCTCGAACCGGAAAAGCCTGCCTGCCAATGGGTAAGAAAAAGAACATATCACAGGGAAAAGATCCCGGAACAAAAGAAAAGGGTCCCGGAAAAGACAAACCAGAGGTGCGTCAGGGTAAACATAAGGGTGTACATAAGGATGCAGGTAAGGATGTGCGTAAAAGTGATGACGGCGTAACCACAAACCGTACTGCTGTCAATCACCCTACTGATGCCAAACCGGGTGCAAAGAACCATGAAGCAGAGAACCGTGAACCGGTCGATCCGAGGCAGTATACCGGTGCAACCCGCGTACCCGATCTGACCGAAGGCATCCGGTCGGGCGAACGGCGGGCGCTGGCGCGGGGAATCACCCTCATCGAAAGCACCCTTCCCGACGACGCGGCCGATGCCCGAACCATTCTCCGGGAATTGCTGCCCGATACCGGAAAATCACTTCGGATCGGCATTACCGGCATACCGGGGGTCGGCAAAAGCACTTTTATTGAAGCCTTCGGCCTCTTCCTGATTGAGCAGGGGCACCGGGTTGCGGTACTGGCCGTTGACCCGAGCAGCCCGTTTTCGGGGGGCAGCATCCTCGGCGACAAAACCCGGATGGAGAAGCTCTCCCGCCGCGATGAGGCCTATATCCGTCCATCGCCGACCGGCGGCAATCTCGGGGGCGTGAGCCGGAAAACGCGCGAGGCCATCCTGCTGTGCGAGGCCGCCGGCTACGATATCATACTGGTCGAAACGGTGGGCGTGGGGCAGTCGGAGTACGAGGTGGCCTCCATGACCGACCTTTTCCTGGTGATGCTGCTGCCAAACGCCGGCGACGCGCTGCAGGGCATCAAGCGGGGCATCCTGGAGCTTGCCGACCTGCTGGTGGTGAACAAGGCCGACGGAGACACGCTTAAGATGGCCGCCCATGCCCGGGGCGAGTTCGAACAGGCCCTGCACATGATCGCCCCGAAATATCCCGGCCTTACCGCACCCGTGCTGCAGTGCAGCGCCCTGCTGCAAACCGGGCTGGACGAAATCTGGCAGTCGCTGAACGAACGCACAGGCGAGCTGAAAAACCGGTCCCTGTTCGCGAAAAACCGCCGCCATCAGATGGTGAACTGGGCAAGGCGCCTGGCCGACGAAGAACTCCTGCGCCGGTTCTGGACGGACGACAACACCAAAGAGCTCTTCACCGCCCTCACCGCAAGGCTGATCGCAGGAGAGATCACCCCGTCAGAGGCTGTGGAGCAGTTACTTGACC
>RECM01000012.1 GCA_007694035.1 Balneolaceae bacterium | reverse complement strand
AATGTATTCTGGCACGCCTCCGACCCGAATGATGCAGCCAATGTACTGAATAACGAGTTGTATACCGGAGTGTTTTCTTCCTATCACAAGCAGAGGGGCTATTACGCCAGTATGGGAGGAAGGGACAATACTACTACCCGCTTTCGGAGGTATCCGCGAACAGAAGGCGGAAGTGCAGTTACGCACATTTCACTGGCCGACAGGGACGAACAGCAGGAATATCTCATCAAGCCAGATCATACCCACACCATACAGCTTGTGGTTTATAAAGATGTTGTTCAATACATCGTTGACGGAAGGGTTTTCTATGAAATTCGCGAAGGGGACGAAGTGACTCTGGAGGGTTCGGAAAGTGACCGTGATGGCCGGGCTCTGTACGATACGGATCGTTTCCCTGCTTATGACGGGGGATGGGTTGGATTCAGAATGGTGAATAGCCATCATGTGTACTCAAATTTTCGTGTGTATCGACTCAATTCAAAGTGAATCGCCACAGACTTAATTAAGCAAAATTCTGAAGATGAAATTTTTTGGTTTAATCGTTTTTGCGAGCGTTGTTTTCCTGATTTCCTGTCAGCCGCATAAGGAGCTTCAGCCATTAATGCTCTGGTACGACGAGCCGGCCCAATCCTGGCAGGAGGCGCTGCCTCTGGGCAACGGACTTACCGGGGCTATGGTGTTTGGCGGCGTCGGGGCCGAGCAGTTCCTGCTCAACGATAACACCCTGTGGTCGGGCGGACCGGTGCCCGGTAACCGCGAGCGTGGTCCGGAGGTTCTGGCCGCGGTACGTGAAGCCGTTTTTGCCGGGAATTATGCCGAAGCCGACCGCCTCTGGAGAGGGATGCACGGACCCTACTCGGCCCGTTATCTGCCCATGGGCAA
Organism: Balneolaceae bacterium; assembly: GCA_007694035.1. GTDB lineage: Bacteria > Bacteroidota > Rhodothermia > Balneolales > Cyclonatronaceae > RECM01. The sequence goes on along the minus strand of RECM01000012.1, from coordinate 2,474 downwards.
TCTGTTCCTGGATTTTCCATTTTCGCAGGAAGACGCCACAGGATATCGCCGCAGCCTGGATCTGCGGCGGGCAATGTCTGAGGTTTCCTTTACCGTGGATGGAGTGCAGTATACCCGAGAATCCTTCGTGAGTCATCCCGATCAGGTGCTTGCCGTAAAGCTGTCCGCCTCCGGAAAAGCCAACATCACATTTGATGTACGGTTGACATCAGAACTAGAGTATTATACCCTCAGGGTGGTATCAGCCGATTATCTGATTCTGGAAGGCAAGGCACCCAGTTATGTTGCTCATCGGGATCACGAGCCTATACAGGTTCTTTATGATTCTGATGGGGAGGGGATGACTTTTGAGATACATCTTCGGCTGATACCAACCGGCGGGGAGTTGACCGCGCATAACGGGAGTATCGGCGTAAAGGGTGCCGATGAAGTGCTGCTTTTGGTCTCCGGGGCAACCAGTTTCAACGGATTCGACCGGTCGCCGGTGTTTGAGGGGGTGGACCCTGCACCGATTGCGCGTGAAAGGCTCGCTGCCGCGGCGCAGATGCCGTTTGGAACGTTACTGGAGAGGCATCAGGCCGATTATCGCGGGTTTTTTGACCGGGTTGAGCTGGATTTGGGTCCGCAGCTGGTGAACTACCCCACTGATGAACGCCTGTTGAGGCTCAATGCTGGTAACCCGGATCCCGGCCTTGCAGCGCTCTATTTTCAGTACGGACGCTACCTGATGATTGCCTCCGCCCGCCCCGGCACCCCTCCGTCGAATTTGCAGGGGATTTGGAACCCTTTTGTGCAACCGCCCTGGGGGAGCAACTATACGATAAACATCAACACGCAGATGAACTACTGGCCGGCCGAAATCACCAATCTGCCGGAGTTTCATCATTCACTGTTTGATTTCATGGAGGGGCTGGCCGTGAATGGCGCCGTAACGGCCCGAACCAATTATGGTATCGAAAAAGGCTGGCTGGCGAGTCATAACACCGATATCTGGGCCAAAACCTCACCTACCGGTGGAGAAGACTGGGACTTTCGCGGATCCCCGCGGTGGTCGGCATGGCCAATGGGAGGCGTCTGGTTTACGCAGCATCTTTGGGAGCACTTTCTGCATAACGGCGATTTGGAATTTCTGGAACAGAAAGCCTGGCCTTTGATGCAGGGCTCGGCTGAGTTTCTGCTCAACTGGTTAATTGAGGATCAGAACGGCTATCTGGTTACCAATCCGTCGACCTCGCCGGAAAACAGTTTTAACTTAAATGGCCAGCAAATTGCCATATCCATGGCCTCCACAATGGATATGTCGCTTATACGGGAGGCGTTCTCGATTATACTGCAGGCTGCCGATATGCTGAACATCAGCAATTCCTTTACCCAAAGCGTGCGGGAGGCAATTCCCAGATTGTATCCGTTTCATATCGGAAGGCTGGGTCAGCTGCAGGAGTGGTACCGCGACTGGGACGACCCCAACGACTCGCACCGGCATATATCCCATCTGTACAGCCTGCATCCGGGTAATCAGATAACGCCATTATACACGCCCGAACTGGCCATGGCGGCGATGCAAACGCTCGAACACCGCGGTGATTACAGCACGGGTTGGTCGATGGCCTGGAAACTTAACTGGTGGGCCAGACTCAAAGACGGCAACAAAGCCTACGAGATGTTCAAGAGCGGGCTCACCTATGTGGGACGCAAATCAGAGCTCAGAGGGCGTGATGGCACTGGTCCGAATTTGTTCACCAATGCACACGGGGCTGTTCAGATTGATGGAAACTTTGGCGGAACTGCGGGTATTGCCGAGCTGCTGGTGCAAAGTCATGAGGGGTACATCCATCTGCTTCCGGCCCTGCCCGATGCGTTGCCGAGTGGGGAAGTGAAGGGATTGGTTGTGCGTGGCGGATTTGTTATCGATATGAAATGGGAAAACGGGATGCTGGAGTCGGCTGTTATTCATTCCCGGCTGGGTGGAATTTGCCGGATTAAAGTGAACGGAACACTTACCAGCAGGGATGTTAAGCTGGTGCCGGCAGCAGGTGACAATCCCAATCCATTGCTTTCAAGACCGGACCCGATGACCTTTGTGAATAACGCTGCGGTACCTCTATTGGAACTGAATCATGATCCCGGAAATATCTATGATTTTCAAACGGAGGCAGGGCGGTCGTATCGGTTCAGGATGATGAATTAAATCGAAGGTACCTAAGTAACAGGATGTACCGACACAAAAATTGCGCAAACATAATACGTTAATAGTTAAACCGCTCATGAAAAATATATCCTTAGTCATCGTGCAATTGCTCATATGGTTTGTGGTCCTTTCGGGCTGATGTTCAACCTCCGGGAAGATCCGGGTCAGCGGGTTAACCTGTACGAACGGTATCCGGATCGTGTAGAGCAGATGCACCGTTTGATTGATGAATACAAAGCGGCGGGCTACCTTGTCAGGGATTAATCCTGATTCGAACGTCATGACT
>RECM01000013.1 GCA_007694035.1 Balneolaceae bacterium | reverse complement strand
TGATTGGGGAGGGTAATTGGGGGATTGGGGTTTTGGGGTGTTTTTGATTGCGGATTGACGATATGCGATATTCGATATTCGATCGATTTTTTTGATTGGGGAGGGTAATTGGGGGTACAGATATTAGAGAAAGAGGAAAACCTGGCGAATTGCAGGAGATGGAAACGGGCTGCGATTTATTTTTCGAACAGTACCGGGTTAAGAAAGGTGTTGATGATTTCACCGGGAATGGCGCCGGGGCACCAGGCGTCGAGGTCGGCCTGCTGATTGGCGTTTTCGGGCTGTTTCAGTTTCATGTCGATGTCCATGTAGATGATGGTCATCACCTTGCGGGGCCGGGAGGTGGTGTTGGGACCGGCGCGGTGGAATGTCCAGCCGGCGTGGAAACTGACATCACCCAACGCGTACGGTTTTTCGATGGTCGGGAATCCTTCCGCCTGCAGGGCATCCTGAATCTGCTGTTCGCTTTCATCGCTGATGGGCAGGTCACGGCCGAAGGTAAAGCGGTGGCTGCCTTTGCTGAACGCCAGCGGGCCCATCTTCATGGGCGTGTGCTGCAGAGGGATCCATGCGGTAACGCACTTATCGCTGGCCAGCGGCCAGTAGAACTGGTCGGCATGCCAGGGCGTGAACCCGCCGGAAGGTTCCTTGTACAGGGCCTGATCGTGATACATCCGCACGCCGCGCGTACCCATCAGCGCGGTCGCGGCACGGGCCAGTGCAGAGTTGAACACAAATTCCCTCACCTTGTCGCTGTGCCTCCACAGGTTCGTAACCTGGATGAATGCTTTCTGGTACGTATTCCGCTCTTCCATGGGCAGGTTGATGGTGTTGAGCTCCTTCACCTTCCGGGTTATTTCATCCGCATAACCGGTGATGAAGCCTTCGGGGAGCAGGTCTTTAATATGGACGAAGCCATCTCTTTCGTACGTCTCCGCTAATTGGGCATCAACGTGGTCAGATACGCGGTTTTCAGGACTATTTTTCATGTCAGACCCGGTCGGTTACAGGTATTGGTTTCTGAAAAAAAATAAACATGTTTAATATTCTTTACATCGGAACAAAAAAACAACCTTTTATCCATACCTATATACGCTAATATCAGTACTATCTTTGCATTATAGTAAACTTTATACCATTTTTATGCTAATTATTAAGAAATTGGTATTCAGATGTGAAACCGGGATACGAACACTTATCGACCGACGGTAAAACTTCACTCAGGTTTTTTATGCTTGAGCAGAAGCGGTTTGAGTTTTACTGGCATTACCATCCCGAAATTGAACTGACCTGCATCCTGAAGGGTGAGGGAACCCGGCTGGTGGGCGACCATATCGGGGAATACGGCCCGAACGATCTGGTGCTGATCGGACCGAACGTGCCCCACACCTGGCAGAGCAAGGATCCGGGTCCTGGACCGGGACGCTCAAAACGAAACAAGGCCATCGTGGTTCAGTTCCCGCAGGAGCTGCTAACGCACCAATTTCTCGACCTTCCTGAAATGGATGCGGTGAACGCCCTTTTTGCCGATGCGGAAGCCGGCATCCGTTTCACGGGTCTGTCGGCAAAACGGGGGCGCCAGCAACTGCTTGAACTCCATTCGCTGCCTGACCTCGACCGGCTGCTTGGGCTGATCGGGCTGCTCGATCAGCTGGGGCGGACCGGGGAATGGATCCGGCTGGGAAGCGCGGGCTATACACCGCACCTGAACCGCAAAACCGAAAAGCGCCTCGACCGGGTGCTGCACTACCTGCATTCGGCCTTCAATAACAATATCCGCCTGGCCGACCTGGCCTCAATCGCGGCCATGAACGAGACCGCTTTCAGCCGTTTTTTCCAGTCACAGACCGGCAAGCCCCCGATCGCCTATCTGAATGAAGTGCGCGTGCGCCAGGCCTGCCAGATGCTCGTGCACACCGGCGATCCCGTCGGGCAGATCGCACACAACTGCGGGTACAACAACCAGACACACTTCAACCGGCAGTTCAGAAGGTATACCCGCTGCTCGCCGGCCGAGTACAGGAAACTCCGGCACGGGAGAAGTCGCTTGTGATGTGAGACGCAAGACGCAAGACGCAAGACAACGTCATGCTGAGCGCAGGCTGAGCAGAGCGAAGCCGAAGTCGAAGCACGTGGGGGCTTTTAAAAAAAGCCCCCAGCGCGGGTGAAACAAAGGCGATTTCTATTAGATTCTAAGACACAAGATATGATATAAATTCTGCGATTCTTGATTCTTGATTCTTGATTCTGTGATTAAATTCGGGGAAAAGCGGCTTTGTTTTCCATTAAAACTATCGTAATTTTACGATTGAATACAGCCATTGCGCCAATTAGCGGTCATGATCTGATAACTTTATAGTTTATATAATCATGGATTTAAACCTAACCCATGCACTCGTAGCCCTCGACCAGTCTGAGGCCAGCGACATCATTATTAACTGCCTGGGGCATTTCAGGCAATTTGGCACCAGTAAGTTCACCCTTTTCACCTCGGTGAGCATTCCATACCCCGGCGGACTGGCCTCTGCAGACGATACCAGGTATAAAGACAAGCTTGAAGAATACCGGAAAAAACTGGAGTCGCAGGGGTTTGAAGTTCAGACGGTTGTACGGCTGAAGATCAATGCCTACGCGCCATTCCAGATTCTGGATGCCGCGAAAGAACATCAGGCCGGTTATATCATCATCGCCAGCCGGGGGCATAACAAGCTCAGGGAATTTCTGCTCGGCAGTACGGCAACTGAGCTGCTGCAGCGCTGTACGCTTCCCGTTTACCTGATCAACATATCGGTATCGGACGAATCGGACATCGAAAAACGGACCCTGTTCTGTGCAAGGTCGTGCCGTGATTCGCTGCTCAATATTCTCTACCCGACCGATTTTTCGCCCGTTTCGGAGCGGGCGTTCAGCGTGCTGAAACAGGTTGCGCCCGGTAATACCCGGAAGGTGACCATGCTGCACGTGCAGGCCAGCGGCAGGCCAGGCGTCGACAATCCCGAAATGCTCAAACAATTCGACGAAACCGACACGCAGCGATTGAACGCCCTCAAAGCAACGCTCAGCGAAGTTTCCGATGTTGATGTACGTGTAAAAATCGCCTATGGCTCACCCGTAAAACAGATACTGGAACACGCAGAAAACCACGAATCAACCATGATCATCATGGGCAGCCAGGGCCGCGGATACGTCAACGATCTGTTCGTAGGCGGTGTCTGCATGCAGGTAATCCGTAACGCCATCATCCCTGTACTAACCATCCCCGCCCCCCGCCCCCATGATGACTGATCAAAAGCCACCCCCACCCTTTCACGTCGCAGTTCCCCACTTCGTCCCAAACCACTTCTGCCTTTTGCTTTCTG
>RECM01000161.1 GCA_007694035.1 Balneolaceae bacterium | reverse complement strand
CCGCCTTGCGTGGGATCATTCACACTGAACAGATCGATTAGGTATTCAGATAATTTTTCGGATTTGGCCACTTCCTCCCTGGCCTGCTGTTCAAGTACAAGGGCATTGTCTCGCTCCTGCCTGATCAACTGGCTTTGGTAGAACAGGCTGATCACGCTGCCGGCAAGAATCACTATCATGGCCAGTGTGGGTATGGCCCAGCTTTTATTGCGCTTTAAAAACCGACTGCTCCGGTAACCCATGGTGGGTTTCACGGCTTTAACCGGATGGCCGTCAAGATAGCGCTGAATGTCTTCTGCCAGTTCTGCTACTGTACCATAACGCCGCGGAGGATCTTTTTCAAGGGCCATCATGATGATATGCTCAAGATCACCACGCAGTGCAGCCGGTTCTATATAGCCCGCGGTTTTTTCCTGTGATGTTGGCAAAATCGGGTCGTCCTGAAGTATGGACTGCTCCAGATCGAATCTGTTCGTGGATTTTCGGGAAAACGGAAATGCCCCGGTAAGCATCCTGTACAGCAGTAATCCGAGCTGGTATACATCGCTGGATGTGGTAATCGTTTCGGCCCGGATCTGCTCCGGACTGGAGAACATGGGGGTCATTACCCGGGTACCGAGTTTCGTTTCATGCAGATCGGCTTCAATGTCGGAATCATCGAGTAATTTGGCTATGCCAAAATCGAGAAGCTTAACGCGGCCGCTGTTATCGACCAGGATGTTCGATGGCTTTATATCGCGGTGGATCACAAGATTCCGGTGGGCATATCCGATCGTCTCGCAGATTTGAAGAAATTTTCTCAGCCGTTCCTCGAGGCTCAGGTTATTGGTGGCGCAGTATATATCAATATGCACACCGTCGATGTACTCCATGAACAGGTAAGGGCGGCCGTCGTCGGTAATACCGCCATCGTACAGGGAGGCAATACTGGGATGATTCAATGCAGCGAGTATTCGGCGTTCCGAATAAAACCGGTTCAGGGCAGAACTGCCTTCAAGGCCCCGGTGAAGTATTTTAACAGCGATACGGTGGGAAAAATCGTTGTCGCGGGTTGCCAGGTAGACAGAACTGAAGCCGCCACGGCCGATTTTGTGAGCAATTTTGTAAGCCCCGATTGTTTCAGGCGGACGCTCGTATTCCAGGGCTTTTTCATTTAAAATCTCGTCGGCCACCCCGCGAAGTGAATCAAAAAACTGCTCCGACTTATCTGTCTCATCAAGGCTGGCCAGTAAAAGCTCCTTCACCTCATCGTCAATTTTCAGCCGGGCGACAAATCTCTGCCGTTCATCCACAGGCTGTAGCTGCAGCTCAGTGTACAGAGCTTCAAATTGTTCCCACTGTTTTTGATTCATACCTGTAACCTGTTTATCCGCGATGGGATGATCCCACCAAACTTACAAATTTTTATAAAGCCAAGTGCGGGCCAGTGTCCAGTCGCGTTTTACTGTGGCCGGTGAGATGTTCAATGCCTCCGAGGTTTCTTCAATAGAATAACCGGCAAAAAACCGGCATTCCACAACGGCCACATGCCTTGGGCTGATCTTTTCCAGTTTGCTCAATGCTTCGTGAAGACTGAACAACGATTCATTGCCGGCCACAAGGTGCTGGCCGGACGTTTCGTTCAGTGTAAGGTCTTTCATTTTGCCCCCCCGTTTATCCCTGTCGCGGGTTCTGATGTAGTCGATTAATATAAAACGCATGGTCCGTGCTGCAATTCTAAGAAAATGGGCGCGGTCGTTCCAGAATGGTTTAACTTTACCATTCACGAGCTTTTCATAGGCCTCATGCACCACCTCTGTGGTGTTCAGTGTAATCTCTCCGCCAAGCTTCATACGATGCAAATGAGCTTTACTCCGGAGTATTTCATACATCTCCGGCATAAGTTCATCAACGCCATGTAAAGATTCGCTCCCGAGAGGGCTTTTGTTGGTTAAGTCAGTCACTAAATTGATAGCAGTTCCAGGGGTTTGGAGTTTTATAATAGCAATAACAGGTGTAATCGGAAAGATTTTGTATTTGTAATATATCAGGCACCTTCTCTGAAACGTACAACGTTCTGGTGCCGACCGATCCCTATCAGCCCGGCATTAGTAACTGTTATTCATTGATATATATGGTCATTGTTGCAGGGCTTGTTTACAAGTCGGTAGTTGATGACTGAAATAATCTCTACTCTTAATAAATTATAATGAGCTGATTTGTTCCGGTTCGTCGATTTATAGGGTAAGGAAGTGATATTCAAATCACATCTTCAGTAACAAACTCATTATAACCCTTCTCCAGGTGGGTATTAGGTAAACATGATAGATAGTATGAGGGTAGTAAGGTAAACATGATAGTAGCAGGGATTTGGAAATGGTAGCGGGTATGGGAGGATGGAGAAAGGGTATCGGGCAGGTTTTAGGCAACCCGGATTCGTGGCTGCAATGCAGCCGGGATACCGGTCAGGGGAAGTTGTCTTAAAGCCTTCCCGTTTCTTTTTTTATAAAAAAAGCCGGTACCAAAGCACCGGCTTTTGAGATAACAGATAATCGAACAAATACAGGGACCATAGGGTTAAAGCCTGATATCCGGAAGGTCAGACGTCGGGCGTCTGACGGTTATAACCCGTCGGAACGCGTTGGTCTTTTTGTGATCGATCAGGAATTAATACCGGTACATATCCGATTTGTAGGGCCCTTCTTTCGGCACCCCGATATATTCCGCCTGCTCATCGCTCAGATCGTCGAGCTCAACGCCGATTTTCTGCAGGTGCAGACGGGCCACTTTCTCATCCAGATGCTTCGGCAGAACGTGCACGCCCACTTCAAATTCCTCATTCCAGAGCGCCATCTGCGCAAGGGTCTGATTGGTGAAACTGTTGCTCATCACAAAGCTTGGGTGGCCGGTGGCATTGCCGAGGTTCATCAGCCTGCCCTGCGACAGCAGAATGATCTCGCGCCCATCCACGAATTTGTACAAATCGACCTGGGGCTTGATGTTGTCTTCGGTCGCGTTTGCCTTGAGCCAGCGCACATCGATCTCGTTATCGAAGTGGCCGATATTGCCCACGATGGTTTTGTCTTTCATCACCTGGAAGTGACGGGATGTGAGGATGTCTTTATTGCCGGTGGCGGTAACCACGATGTCGGCTTCCTGAACGGCGTCAATCATCTTTTTGACCTCATATCCGTCCATCGCTGCCTGAAGTGCGCAGATCGGATCGATCTCGGTTACAATAACACGTGCACCGGCGCCGCGGAGGGATGCGGCCGAGCCTTTGCCCACATCACCGTACCCGGCAACCACAGCCACCTTGCCGGCCATCATCACGTCGGTCGCCCGGCGGATGGCATCCACGCAGGACTCCTTGCAGCCGTATTTGTTGTCGAATTTCGACTTGGTAACCGAGTCGTTAACGTTGATTGCCGGTATGGTGAGCGTTCCTTTTTTCATACGCTCGTACAACCGGAGGACGCCAGTCGTTGTCTCTTCGGAGATACCGCGGATGTTCGCGATCAGCTCGGGATAGTTATCGAGAACCACGTTGGTGAGGTCTCCGCCGTCGTCCAGGATCATGTTCAGGGGCTGGCCGTCCGGGAAGAAAACGGTCTGTTCAATGCACCACTCATACTCCTCCTCGGTCATGCCTTTCCATGCATAAACGGGGATGCCGGCTTTGGCGATTGCCGCCGCGGCGTGGTCCTGGGTGGAGTAGATGTTGCAGGAACTCCACTGTACATCGGCGCCGAGTTCAACCAGGGTTTCGATCAGTACTGCCGTTTGAACAGTCATGTGGAGGCAGCCGGAAATACGTGCTCCCTTAAGGGGCTTTTCCGGGCCGAATTCCTCGCGCAGGGCCATCAGTCCGGGCATTTCAGCCTCGGCCAGACGGATCTCCTTGCGGCCATATTCGGCCAGTGTAATGTCTTTTACTTTGTAGGATAGTTTTTCTTTTACAGTGCTCATGTAGCCTAAGATTGTTGATAATTATAATTTTGAAAAATACGCTGAAAAATTGCGAGATTCAATTTGGATGTAATGCGCCGTTCAATTGTTGGGCGAGCAGGTATAACAACGCCAGCCCCGGCTTCATTCCAATCTCCCGTCATGGTGAGCGGCTAATTTCACCCCTGTTGGGACTACGCTATTTGGATGGTTACAACGATGGTGTTGTTGGAATGGTTTTGAGTTAGGGATCTCGGGAGCAATCGAGCAATTGAGTTTTGAAGTGCATGGGGGCGGATTTGCCCACCTTTTGACTCACGCCTTCTAAATTCTGCCTTTTGCTTTCTGCCTTTTTGTCGCCTTTTGCTTTCTGCCTTTTTGCTGCCTTGTGTCTATTCCCGCTACCTGACCAACGTAATTTTAATCGCATCCTTTGCATCATCTGTGCGGAGCTGTACCAGGTAGATGCCGCTGGCAGCGCCGGACCCATCCCACCGGGTTTCGTGGAATCCGGAGGGCATGCTCCGGTTAACAAGTACTGCCACGCTTCTGCCCTGAATGTCGAACACGTCGATGCGAACCTCTCCGGACCGGGCAAGCTCAAAAGGGATGATGGTTTCGGGATTGAACGGATTCGGGTAGTTGCTGCCAAGCCGCGATCGTTCCGGTAACAGGGCTTCCCGGTTGTTGTAATTCACCTGAACGATATCGGTCCGGCCAATGATCAGGTTCCGGTCCGGGTCCGGTTCCGGGATACCGGGACGGAAGGGCAGGTCTATTTCAAATTCGAAATGGTTGGATTCCGGCCTCACGGTGATCAGTGTATCATTTGCTTCGCCGGCAAGCCTGATCTGAAGCGTCTGTTCAAAAAACGGCACAGAGGGGTGCGACTGCTCCTGCGACAGGCGGATCCAGGTACGGTACAGCCCGCCAACCGGCTGGGTGGCATATCTCACTGTCCAGTACGGATGTCCTTCCCCGTACACCCACTGATCAAAAAAAGGAGTCAGATCTCTGCCGAGGCTGGTTTCAAGGGCCTCCCTGAACTGTTCGGTGGTGGCCGAACCATGCCTGAGCGGCCCGTCCATATAGGAACGTACAGCCCCGAAAAAGGCCTCATCCCCATACTCATACCGGAGCATGTGCAGTACCATGGCCCCCTTCGCGTAACTGAGCCGGTAATTGAAAATGCGCCTGATGCTTGCCGACGCATCAGCGGGATCCACAAATTCGTCGGGCACAACCAGGCTGCCGTCAGATCCGGATGTAATCAAATTGATCAGGTCGGCCCGCCAGTCGCGGTAGGCATCGTCGCCGTCGAGCACTTCAAACGTGATACCCTCAAGAAACGTGGCAAACCCCTCATTCAGCCATATATGGTGCCAGCTGTCGCAGGTGATGGTATTGCCGAACCACTGGTGTGCAAGCTCGTGCGCGATGAGCCCCCGGCTGAAATTGAACATGGAACTCAGTGACTGATGCTCCATGCCGCCCCTCCATCCGAACTGGGCATGCCCGTATTTTTCGTCGATGAACGGGTACAGGCCGAAAAGCTCCGAAAAGGCCTCCAGCAGGGTTATGGTTACGGCGATCTGCTGCTTTGCTGTACCGAGATTGGTGTTCGGGTAGATGTAGTTTACCACCGGCATGGAATCGCCCGGGGCATACCTGAACCACTGGGTGAACTCCTGGTAGTCGGCAATGGCCACGGAAATCAGATAGTGGGATATCGGATACCGCGTACTCCAGTGCCAGCGGGTGCGGTTGCCGCTGAGGCTGGTAACCGATTTCAGTATCCCGTTCGATCCCACCTTGAGCGGTTCCGGAACGGTGATGATCACATCGGCCGAATCGGCCTTGTCGGCGGGATCCTGCTTCACGGGAAACCAGTCGCGGGCCCCGTAGGGCTGGCTCAGGCTCCAGATGGCGGGCTGACCACCGGCGCTCGAAAAAGTAAAACTGCCGAACCCCGACTGTTCCGGGCTGCCCTGGTAATGGATGTGCAGATCGATCACATCCCCGGCCGAAAATTCGCGGTCCAGCCCGATTTCAACGACCCAGGGAGCTGATCCGGTGCTGCGGTCGAACGGGGCACGCGCGCCGCTGCCGGTGATTATGGAATCAATTTCCAGGGCGGGGCTCAGGTCAATCCGGACATCCGAAATCCCTTCACCTGCAATCAGCCGAAGATGCGCGGAACCGGAAATGCGTTCTGCGGATGGAAAAATTTCAAGGTCGAGCCCATAGTAACTGACCGTGTACCGGCCGTCGGTATCATAATCGGGATAGCTGAACACATGTCCGGCCCGTACCTGCTCATGCTTAAGCCCGTCCGGAAACCCTCCATTCTGCCCTGATGCAGGCAATGTTGCAAGCAGCACAATCAGTGTAGCTAGGATGGTGACAATTTTTGGCCGCGGGGTTTGAGACATGAGTTATAAGACATGAGACGTGAGACGTGAGACACAAGATACAAGAAACGAGGCATTTTGGGGCCACTTCAAAACTCAATTGACCGCTTGCTTCCTGCATCCCTGACTCATCTGGTCCATATGAGAGTGATATGCCAATGAATTCCCGGGTCACCTCCGTCTGAGCAGTGCGTGGCACTGCTCACATACTTCGACTTCATTTCGTGCTGCGCCCGAAATTGCGCTCTGTATGACGGAGCAAAACACTTCCAAATTAAATTGTTCTATTGTTCCCTAATTCCCTAACTCAAAGCCCGATACTACGTGTTTTTCTTTGTTGATTTCTTTTTAGGCGCACTCTCTTCGTCTTCTTCCACTTCGATAACGTGAGATTCCACCTCGATTTCATTCTCGTCTTTATCGGTGTGCTCCACAAGAACCTGGATATCGTTCATGAACATCACAACCGCGCCAATGGTGGTTACTACCGGGTGAAGAAGGATGAGCCCGCCAAAACCGACGGCACCGAGATTAAGCGGGGTGTCGAGCAGCACTTTTCCGCGCTTGTTTTTGACAACGATTCTGCGGATGCTGCCCTCTTTGATGAGCGTCTGTATTTCGTCGATCAGTTTTTCGCCTGTAGACCTGATTTCTTCGAATACGTTGTTGGTGCCTGTTGCCATGATAAGTTCTCCGGTTTTTTGCATGTCTGATGAAAAATTCTGCAGTGATAAGTCCTTGATTGTGTAAGTAACGGCTGCGGACTGTATCTATATACGTAAACACGAGAAATTAGATACAATGCTTTCACATGTCTTTTGCGCCACAACGTTCGGTGTCGACGCCCACATCATAGATGTTGAAGTTAATAAACTGCCGGGCATTCCCAATTATTATCTCGTCGGCCTGCCCGACCGGTCTGTGAAGGAGTCGAGAGACCGCATCGAGGCCGCGATTGCCAATTCAGGGGTGGAAATGCCGCGGGGCAAACTCACCATCAACCTGGCTCCGGCCGACCTGCCCAAGGAGGGGAGCGCTTTCGACCTCCCTATTGCCATCGGGCTGCTGGCGGTAAGCCGGCAGATTCCTGATGACAAACTCACCGACAGCATCATCCTCGGGGAACTGGCCCTCGACGGGTACATCAGGCCGGTTAAGGGGGTGTTGCCGGTTGTGGTTGAGGCACAGAAGAGGGGCTTCAGGCGGGTAATCGTGCCTGAGGTGAATTCCGGCGAAGCCGCGGTGGTGAAGGGGATGGAGGTGTTCGGCTTCAGGGCACTTGCCGATGTGGTGCAGTGGTTCAGGTTGCCGCAGGTAAAACCGCCTGTCAGCATCGACCTCAACGCCATATTCATGCGCGACCAGACCGGTGATGTGGTCGATTTTTCGGATGTGAAGGGTCAGGAAAATGTGAAACGGGCACTGGAGGTAGCCGCGGCCGGGGGGCATAATATCCTGCTTGTCGGTCCACCCGGGTCGGGAAAAACCATGCTGGCCCGTCGGATCCCAACCATCCTGCCGCCACTCACCCTGGGCGAAGCCCTTGAAACAACGAAAATCCACTCGGTTTCTGGCATGTTGGCCACCGGCAGGGCGCTCATATCGAGGCGGCCGTTCCGGGCACCGCACCATACGATTTCGGATGTTGCCCTTGTCGGGGGCGGAAGTATTCCCATGCCCGGAGAGATTTCGCTGGCGCATAACGGAGTGCTGTTTCTGGATGAGCTGCCGGAATTCAAACGGAGCGCGCTGGAGGTGCTGCGCCAGCCCCTCGAAGACGGCCATGTGAATATATCGCGGTCGCGGCTGTCTGTGAGTTATCCCAGTAAAATAATGCTGGTGGCGTCGATGAACCCATCACCCGGCGGCGACTGGTACGATCCCGACAAACTGAACGGTGTAACCGGAACGCAGATGCAGCGGTATCTGGGTAAAATCAGCGGTCCGCTGCTCGACCGCATCGATCTGCATGTGGAGGTGAACAAGGTGGGATTCGATGAGCTCACAAGCCGGTCGATGGGCGAGGGGTCCGCCTCGGTAAGGTCAAGGGTAATTGAAGCCCGTGGAGTTCAGCAAAGGCGTTTTTTGGGGATGGATATCCATTGCAACGCGCATATGTCGGGCAGGATGGCCCGGAAAATCTGCCGCCTCGACGAAGCGGGCTACGCCATCCTGAAAAAAGCGATCACCGTACTCGGTCTCTCCGCCCGGGCCTACGACCGCATCCTCAAGGTAGCCCGTACAATCGCCGACCTGCAGCCCTCCGAACAGATAAGGGCCGAACACATCGCCGAAGCCATCCAGTACCGCAGCCTCGACCGGGAGGGATGGTTAGCCAGATGATATTCCGGGAAAAAAAAAAGAGCAGATCCACTCTCGCGGATCTGCTCCTGGCTTTAACGCTTAGGATATAATAGAGATCTATCGGATAAAGCTGAGAACAGCCTGTGGGCCGGCGTTGGCCTGTGCCAAAGCTGCAGTGGCTGTTTGCTGCAGAATCTGCAAGCGAATAGACTGGCTCTGTTCTTTAGCAAAATCGGCATCCTGAATTCTGCTACGGGCCGAGCTGTTGGCAGTAATAGCAGTACTCAGTGTTTCTTCGCGGATCGACAGTTTAGATTGCGATATACCTATTTCATTAACGGTTTCAGCCAGGGTGTTAATAGCGGCGTCTACCACATCAATGAAAGATCTGAATGTGGCTGAATCAGTATTATCGAAGCCGGTGGTATCGAGAGCAAGTTCAGTAGAATTAAGCTCACTCAGGGTAACTTCCAAAGTATCAGCGGAGCGTTCACCAACCTGGAATGTCAGGGTCAAACCTGAAAAAAGTTCCAGATCCTGGAATACAGACTGATCTGCAATCTCATCGATTTCTTGTGCCAAAGCTGAAATTTGATCAGAAATAAAGCCGCGTTCGGTATCACCAAGAGTGTCATTAGCGGCCTGAGTAGCTTTGCCTTTCATCTCGATAAGCAGATCCATCATCTTATCGATACCGGTTTCAGCGATATCAAGCACAGATTTGGCATCGCCTACGTTTTGCATGGCGCGGTCCAGGCCTTCGATACGGCTGGAAAGTTTAGCGGCTATCGAATAGCCGGCAGCATCGTCTTCAGCACGGTTAATGCGAAGGCCGGTTGACATGCGAAGCTGGTTGTTAGACAGATCGCGGTTGATTTTGTTCAGTGAGAACTGGGAGTTCATTGACTGAACATTGGTATTTACTCTGTTTAAATCTCCGAATGACATGGTTCTGTGGGTTTGGTTAATAGTGTTGACTGTTCGTCAGATATGCTTAGGTTATCGGTTACAAATATGCAATCTTAAGTTTTTTTAATATTATTTTTATTGTTTGATATCAATTGGTTATGAAAATAATTTTGCATTCATATGCTTTACCGGGATGTTTCAAAAATCACCAAAAACTGAAAATTGGCTGGTGTTGTAGAACCGGGAAAAGAAGTTGTTGTGAATCAGATGTTTCGTACGGCAGGTGGGGTTAAGTATGTTTCTTGATATCAGATTTGGATAAAATAAAAACAGCTCTGTTTCCGCAGAGCTGTTTGCAATACTACTTATGTAGAATTTTATGTTACCGGATAAAGCTGAGAACAGCTTGTGGGCCGGCGTTGGCCTGTGCCAAAGCTGCAGTGGCTGTTTGCTGCAGAATCTGCAAGCGAATAGACTGGCTCTGTTCTTTAGCAAAATCGGCATCCTGAATTCTGCTACGGGCCGAGCTGTTGGCAGTAATAGCAGTACTCAGTGTTTCTTCGCGGATCGACAGTTTAGATTGCGATATACCTATTTCATTAACGGTTTCAGCCAGGGTGTTAATAGCGGCGTCTACCACATCAATAAAGGCGTTAAACGTGTCGCCGTCGAAGGTATCAAATACGAGTGAACCCATTTCAGCTGCACCGGCTGCCGGAACGGCGTCTATTCCATCAATAGCTCCAGCACCAGCAAAAAGGTTGCTTACATTTAGTGCAGTAAGTTCTACAGTGAGTGTGTCTGATGATCTTTCCCCGACCTGGAATGTTAATTCAAGTGCACCGGTATTTTCGCCATCAGTACCACCAAATAATGAGATATCCTGAAATATGGATTGCTCTGATATTTCGTTGATTTCGGCGGCGAGAGCAGATATTTGGTCAGCTATAAAACCACGTTCTGTTTCGCCAAGCGTACCATTAGCGGCCTGAGTAGCTTTGCCTTTCATCTCGATAAGCAGATCCATCATCTTATCGATACCGGTTTCAGCGATATCAAGCACAGATTTGGCATCGCCTACGTTTTGCATGGCGCGGTCCAGGCCTTCGATACGGCTGGAAAGTTTAGCGGCTATCGAATAGCCGGCAGCATCGTCTTCAGCACGGTTAATGCGAAGGCCGGTTGACATGCGAAGCTGGTTGTTAGACAGATCGCGGTTGATTTTGTTCAGTGAGAACTGGGAGTTCATTGACTGAACATTGGTATTTACTCTGTTTAAATCTCCGAATGACATGATTCTGTGGGTTTGGTTATAGGTAAGTTCAGGTTCTGTTTCAGTGTAGTTATCGGAGTAGAATTTGCTTTCTTAAATAATTTTAATAAAAAAGATATTATTGCCATTCATCGTGCAATCAGATTTGGAAGGGCTTGCTTTTTGAAGGCTTGATTGCAGCTGCCTAGTTGCAGCTCCCTGATTACTGATTCATTTGCTATATGTGGTAGCGAACAGATTAATTTGCATAGTCAAAACTGGAATCAAGTAATCTTATGCTATTGAAATTATTCAATAGGCCACATGTTTCTATTACTGATACATTTAATTCTGTTTAAATTAAATGAGTTAAGTATTTTTTTTCATTAATATTGCATATTTGCAATATTAATGTTAATTAATATTGTACATTTGACTTAAGACAATGAACTGGCCAGATTAGCAATAGAAAATTGTCTGAATACTATGGAAAATACAAGAGATAGCGAAAAATTTTGGCGCGATATTGAAAAAGAGTTAAATAACCTGAGATCATTTTCAGTATTGATATCGGAGAATAAAAAGGAAACAGATCTTTTAAAAAGGGTAACGGTGTTGAGCCCAATGGATCCGATAATTTTATCTATGACAACTCATGATCTGATGACACCTTTAGCGGCAATTTCCGGTAATTTAAAACTGCTGAAAAAGTGTCTGAATTCGGGTGTAAATTTAAAAAAAATTGAAAAATACAGTTACAACATTGGAACCGGAGTTCATGATCTGCTTGAGATGCTCGATCAACTTCGGGAAGTTGCTTCAATTGAATCGGGAGTTGATAAGATCACGTTAAAAGAAATCGATATCAGAGGGGTAATTCAGAAGCTGGAGCCGTTGTTCAACGTTTTGGCCGCCGAAAAAAAACACTCCGTTGTTATTGATTATTCCGATGACGCACTGAACTCTCTGATTGATATGACAAAATATAAGAGAGTGATCAACAATATTTTTGCGAATGCTGTGAAATACACAGAAGGAAATGGCGTGATCAGAATAAGTGCTGCAAAAAAAGACGAAATGATTTGTGTATCAGTTGCTGATACGGGATCTGGTATACCTGAAAAAGAGTTGGAGGAAATATTTAAGCCATTTATCCAGATAAAAAAAAGAGAACCTGGAGATGGTTCGATGGGCCTGGGTTTATATATCAGTTCGTACTTTTGTAAAATGATGGGGGGCAACATATTGGTCGAAAGTAAACTGGGCCGGGGCTCGAAATTTACAATTTGCACACCTTGTTCTTCTTCGGAATAAGTTTTGCGTCATATATATCTCTGAAGAACAGTTCCGGGCGCAGATTTATGGAAATCAGATGATTGATTGTAGATGGTGTTTGGCCTTGATGGAAAACTGATTTTCTGATTCCCGGAATCTGATTCAAAAGGCATTTGCGCCAGTTCGATTCTGCTCAATCCGATTCTGATGTTTCTGATAAACTCGATTAAGTCAAACGAACGGCAGGAGCGGAATGTATCAAGAAGGATGCGGAAATCTTTGTTTTGGAAAATGGCAAAAATTTCCGGCAGCAGTTCAGATTCTTCCTCTTCTTCTTTCTTTTGGCTATCTCTTTCTTTTTTGTGCGTGTGCTTGCCTATCTCCGATTTAAAAGTTTTATCCGGTTTACCTACATAACGTGCTCCGCCATGCTTTTTGAGAAATCCGGAATCGGCTGCCTCTGCTGGTATTACAGGATTTATCTCTGTTGTTCTGCTAACTGGAAGTATCATTATATGGGGTGTTTTTTAATAGTTATCGGTGGCTTTTTATAAAACTTAAGCATGCTTCAGAGCAGGTTTTTAAAACAAATATTAAAAAATTTTAATTTTGGCACGGGTATTGCAGTGTTCTTTAAAAAACGGAATACCTATGAAACTTATCGATACAACCATTACAAAATTGCTTGGCAAAGCGATGGATGCTTACGCACTTCGCCAGAAAACGCATGCCGCAAATATTGCAAATATGGATACGCCTGGGTTTAAGAAACTCAAAGTGGAGTTTGAATCCCGGTTACAAGAGGCATCCTCAAGCAGAAATTCAACTATAAAAATGCATGAGGTTAATGCAGAAATTACACAAGGTGATACATCACCGGATCTCGAAGAGGAAATGCTGGAAATGGTAGATACACAGATTCGTGCCCATCTGAGCAGCAGGGCACTTCGCCATAACTTCCAGTTACTTAAGTCAGCAATAACCAGTCAACACCACGGTTAAGGAGACATATTCATGCAAATTGACAGAATGTTTGGAACATTTAAAAATGCAATGAGAGGCCTTGATGTACAACGGCAAAAAATTGCTGTCGCATCGGAAAATATTGCCAATGCCCAAACAAGTAGTGGCGTAAATGGTGCCGGATCTGTCAAGCCCAAGTCTATTGCCATTAGTTCTCCGTCGCAGTCAGTCTTTGGCAAGCATTTTCAAACGTCAGTAGGTCGCCTTACTACCACAAACGAAAAACACGTAAGTGGTTTGGGGGCTTCCGACTCCCGTATTGGTGTTTCTGCAGATCATGGCCCGGTGGTTGAAATATTTACAGAAGATAAAATGAGGGCTGAGTACGATCCAGGTCACCCACATGCCGATAGTAGCGGTATGGTGTACTACCCGGATGTAGACATGATTAAGGAAATGTCTCAGATTGTTATGGCGAATCGATTGTATGAAGCAAATCTCAGTGTAATAGAAGCCGAAAAGCAGATTATCAAACGAGCACTTGAAATCTGATTAATAAATACGAAAACATGGATATATCACCAGTTCAACCCGGATTCATCAAACCCTTGCAGAGTGCAGAGGTTTTCAGACAACCAATTAAAATTAAAAATGACACTGATAATCACTTTAGTGGTTTGCTGAAACAGGCTATTAATTCGGTGGACCAGGCACAAAAAACAGCAGACCGGAACATGGAGGATTTCGTAATGGGTAAAACCGAGAATGTTCATGAAGTGATGATCTCCATGGAAAGGGCAAAACTGAGTTTTCATCTACTGATGGAGGTTCGAAACAAGGTGATTGAGACGTATCAGGAATTAAGCAGGATGCACATCTGACCAAGGATATTCAAATAATGGATAACGCATTACAAAACATTCAGGAATTTTTCAGCCCGCTCAGCGGGGCTCAGAAGCTTTTATTCGGCCTTTTTAGTATTGGTGTGCTTGTGATAGGAATATTTCTGTTCCTGTGGGCAACCCGACCGGATTATGCACTTCTTTTTGGTTCTTTGAATCCTGAATCAGCCCGTACCATAACCGAAGGACTTGAAAACAGCAAGACAAAGTACAAACTCGAGCAGAGCGGTACAGCCATTCTGGTACCTCGCAGCCAGGTACATGAACTCAGACTTCGCTTTGCTGCAGAGGGTTCGGCAATGTCAGATTATAAAGGCTACGAGCTGTTCGATGGCAATTCGCTAGGAATGACTGATTTTATGCAGAGAATGAATAAAAAACGGGCGTTGGAAGGTGAACTGGCAAGAACAATAAACAGTATCACGCAGATCGAGTACTCCAGGGTTCATTTGGTACTGCCCGAACGCAGTCCGTTTGAGAGAACAGCCGTGGAACCTTCTGCCTCAATTATTCTGACGATGAAGGCTGGTCAACGCCTTGTGCAAAAACAGATTGAAGGTATAGCCGCATTGGTTTCAGGCAGCGTTGAAGGCTTGATGCAAAATCATGTAACCATCGTTGATCAACACGGGAATCGAATATCAGACGCAATAGAAACGGATGCCGGTTTCGCTGCGGGAAACTCTCAGCTTAAGATTCGGCAGAGTATGGAAAGTTACCTGGCCGACAAAGGGCAAAGCATGCTCGACCGTGTACTGGGTGCCGGTAACAGCATTGTACGGGTTACTACTGAACACGATTTTGATCGTATTGTTCGCGAATCGAGTACTCTGGATCCCGAAAGCAGGATTATCATTTCGGAGGAAAGGCGAACCGAGCGCAGTAGAAATGAGAATTTCAATCCGGTTTATGCAGATCAGTTTACGCCAGTTAATCAGCGTGGCGAAAATGTAATGACATCCAACAAAGACGATGAAGCTACTATCCAGGTCAGAAACTATGAGCTTAACAAAACCCGTGAGCATTTTGAAAAGCAGGTAGGCGAAGTTCGCAGAATCAGTGCATCAATATTGCTTAATCATAAACAGGCATTAAATGATGGCGATACGCCAGCTGATGTGAGGTCAGTGCCATATACCGATGAAGAAATAACCGGTATTCGGAGTGTTATTATTGCAGCTATTGGTCTTCAACCCGATAGAGGCGACGAGATTGCTATTATGCAGTTACCGTTTTACGACCCGATCAGTGAATATGCTCTTGAACCTGTTCGCTACATTGAACCCATTTCAGGCAATGATATTATGCGTTGGCTACTGACACTGGGAGCGATAGGAATGGCTTTGCTTATTCTGTTCCGGATCACTAAAAAAATGAGCATAAAAGAAGGTTCACCAGTTATTGCTCTCAAATCTGAAGATGATGGTGTTCAAGCTGATCGTACTCTGGAGGCTCATAAGGAAGACGGCCCGTCGATATACCGTGATAAGTTGACCAAAGAAGCCCAGCAGCATCTCAGAGAGCATGACGATATACTCGGCGATATCAATGAATTCATAGACAACAACCCTGAAGAGGCGGTACAGGTGATCAGAAGTATGATTGTTCCTGCAGAGGAAACAGAAACTACAAAAAAAGAGGTCGTTGGTGAAACAGATTAAATCAGCATCAGATTTGACCGGTACGCAACGCGCAGCCGTTTTTCTTATATCGGTTGGTGTACACCGTGCGTCTCAACTGCTAAAATTGTTGCGCGACAATGAGATACAAGATATAACACTGCAGATCGCGCAAATGAAGAATATAAATCCAACTGTGGTCGATCAGGTGATCAAAGAATATTACGAGTTGATGACACGTAAATCATACATCATGGAGGGTGGTATCGACATAGCTCGTGAGTTGCTGAATCATGCAAAAGGCGCGGGCAATTCGGCTGAAATGATGCGGAAATTGGAAGCTAAGACCGGTAACAGCGCTTTCGGTTTATTCCAATCTACAGAAACATCAAATATTGTTCATTTCCTGCAGAGTGAAAATCCTCAGGTTGCCGCTCTCATTCTTGGTCACATGGCTCACGATCGGGCAGCAGAAGTACTGGGCCAACTTAAACCCGAATTTCAGGCTGATGTTGCCTACAGACTGGCTACCATGGGCCAGGCCACTCCTGAGATTATCGCTGAGATCGAAGAAGTAATTCGCGACCAAATGGGAAGTATGTTTACCGGTCTTGAAGCTGCGAAAGGCGGCCCGGGAGCTGTGGCCGACATCCTCAATGAGGTTACTCCATCAACAGAAAAAGCCCTGCTCGAAGTACTTGACAAAAAAGACAGTAAGCTTGCCGAAGAGATAAAGAAACGTATGTTCCTGTTTGATGATATTGCAGGAATCGATGACAAGCATATGCAAATCATAATTACTGAAATTGACAAGAACGATCTAACTATGGCACTTAAGGGAGTCCAGGATGAGCTGCTTTCCAAGTTTATGGGCAACATGTCAACCAGGGCTGCTGAAATGCTCAAAGAAGATATGGAAGCTGTCGGTGCGGTACATGTGAAAGATGTGGATGAGGCAAGACTGCGCATTATCCAAAAAATTAAAAAGCTTGAGAGCAGTGGCCAGATCTCAACACGCAAGGTATCTGAGGATGAGGTAATACAATAATGAAGAATCAATCCTGCATAATATCAGGCAAAAATCTTGAAGTTAAAGCCAACGGCGTAACCCGGATCGGCTATGAGGATTATTTCAAAACGGTGGTGAAACAGCCCGGCATGGATCCTCAGGCCCAGGCATTGGCTAAATTGGAGCAAGAATGGACAGAAAAACTGGTTGCAGCCCGTAAAGAGGAAGCTGAAAAGGCGTATAAACAAGGTTTTAATGACGGTCAAAAGTTGTCGAAAGCTAATGCGGAGCAGCATCTCGAAAACTTTAAAAAGACAATGAAAGATGCTGATTCCAGAATACAGGGTCTTATCCATGAAGTTAAACCAGGCATAACCGACCTCATATTTGATTTGGCAGAAAAAGTAATGGAGATTCCCGTAGAGAGTGACATGCTCAGAATGAAAGTCGCACAGGAACTCGACGGTTTGCTGCAACAGCTTGATATTACATCCAGAATAAGATTACAGGTTTCAACTGAAGACTATGAACACATATTCTCCATGATTCAGGAAACCCACCACTCCGACAAGCTTTCAATTCAAATGTTGGATGACCTGAATCCGGGTGAGTACCAGTTAGATACAGATCAGGAGAAGGTGGTTAAAGACTTTCGGGAGATTCTCAAGGACTATCGACAGCAACTTTTATCAAATGATTGGGGAAAAGAACAATGATGGGACTCATATCCGACATCAACCTTAAAATGAATCACATACATTGCCGGCCCCGGCGCTTTGGCAAGATAGCATCCGTTGTTGGCACTGTTATAGAAGCCACCGGGTTAAACGCATCTGTTGGCCAGCAATTTCATATACACAATATCGATGGTACTATGGTTGAAGCCCAGGCCGTAGGGGTTCGTGGTAAAAAGACGTTGTTGATGCCCCTGGATCAAATCGAGGGACTTCAGGCTGGTTGCCTGATTGAGCCCTCGATTTCATCTCTATTCGTTCCGGCGGGTAAAGAACTGCTTGGAAGAGTGCTGAATGCAAATGCACAGCCAATCGACTCAAAAGGTCCGGTAAATACCGAATACCGAACCCGCCTGCATAAAGATCCGCCAGACCCGCTGTCGCGCAGAGCCGTTCGGGATGTTTTAACTACCGGTGTTCGGGCTATAGATACGTTTACTTCATTGGGTAAAGGTCAAAGGCTTGGAATTTTTGCAGGATCAGGTGTCGGTAAGAGCGTTCTTATGGGCATGATTGCCAGAAATTCATCAGCCGATGTTAACGTAATTGCCTTGATCGGTGAGCGTGGGCGGGAAGTTCGTGAATTTGTTGAGGATATTCTTGGCCCCGAAGGGCTGAAAAGATCGGTGGTTATTGCAACAACTTCCGATA
This sequence comes from Balneolaceae bacterium, assembly GCA_007694035.1. Classification (GTDB taxonomy): domain Bacteria; phylum Bacteroidota; class Rhodothermia; order Balneolales; family Cyclonatronaceae; genus RECM01. Next base: position 35,527 of record RECM01000161.1, on the reverse strand, counting down.
AGGCTGCAATGAGTAGGGTTAAAGCCGCTTATACGGCTACTGCAATCGCAGAATATTTCCGTGACCAGGGCAATGATGTACTGTTAATGATGGATTCGGTTACCCGGGTGGCAATGGCCCAGCGTGAAATCGGGCTGGCATCTGGTGAGCCACCGACAACTAAAGGATATACCCCAAGTGTTTTCGCCATGTTGCCAAGGCTTTTGGAAAGAGCCTGTACCTCAAACAATGGCAGTATAACCGGTTTGTATACCGTTCTCGTCGATAATGATGATATGAACGAGCCAATTGCCGATGCCGTACGCTCAATTCTGGATGGTCACATTGTACTTTCCAGAAAACTGGCCCATCAGAATCACTTCCCTGCTATCGATGTGCTGCATAGTGTGTCGAGAGTGATGAATAATATGGTAGATACTGAATTTAAAAACCTGGCGAATAATGCACGCGAACTACTTTCAGCTTATCGTGATGCCGAAGATTTGATTCAGATAGGGGCTTATACCCAGGGATCGGATGCACGTATCGATATGGCTGTTAAAAAAATTGATGCGCTGAACAGCTTCCTGAAACAAGGCGAAACCGATAGTTCCGATTCCGAAAACTGCTGGAACCAGCTCGCATCTATACTTGGTAATGATGGAGGTAAAAAATGAAATTCAAATTCAGGTTCAAACCACTGCTAAAAGTAAAAGAGCACAATCTGACAAAGCAGCAGATTCTTCTCAATCATCTTAATAACAACAGGAATGAAAGCATGCGAGTTGTTCAGAATATTTATAATGACATGCTGAGTTTCGATCGGGAATTGGAGGATGAACCCATTTCTGACCTGCCAATAAACCGCTATCTGATCGAGAGAAATGCTATAGACGAAGCCAGCCTTAGGATTATGCGCGAAAACAGGAAAATTCAACAAATGGAAAAGCATATTGATCAGCAAAAACAGAAACTTGTTGAAGCATCCCGTGAAGTAAAAACACTCAAGAATATCGAGGAGCGCGACAAATTACGGTATATAAGAGAACAGGAAGCCAGAGAAGTGGCAGAACTAAATGAAATCGCAACATTGATGCACAACAGGCAATATGATGAATACTAATATTATTCTAAAAGGTTTGGCAATTCTGGTCGGTGGTTTTTTAATCACTACAGTTATTGTTTTTTTTCTGTTCCCGTTCATACACACCGATCTGGAATACCATGCCGATGCTATTCATCTGGAACTATCTGATCCGGATTATGATCTTAGTATGATTGGCCCTCAGGCTGTAGGCAGGCTCAACAATAGAATTACTGAGCTGGAGAGTGAACTTGAAATTGCCAGACTGATTGCGACTAGCAGACAGGCCAGGATCGATTCATTGACCAGAGAGAACCGGAATTACATCAGCCAGTTGGAAAAATACAGAACTTCGGAGGTTATTCAGGCCCAAATAGTCTCGGAAAATAACCGCATAGAGGAAGTTACCCGCAGTCTGTTAAATCTGGAAGAAGCTGAACTCACGCCGATCTTGAAAAGTATGACCGAAGATCAGCTTACCGCCATTTACAAACATGCCCGTGCTGCACAAAAAGAACAGTTATTACGGTCACTTGACCCGCAGCGCGCAGCTTCACTTATTAAAAGGATAATGTCATGACTATACCGGGTTTAAATAAAACATCCGGATCCGACCAGTCGATACGCTCTAAAGGCAATACTTTGCAGAATGATTTTGAATTGTTCAAGGGACGGCTGAGCGAACTGCTTGGGAGTCATAATGGAAACCGGAATGCAGATTCGGAAGCACGCAGTAATGTTAAGAAGAATGCAACCGGCCATAGAGCACATGTTGAACTTAAAACTGAGAGGCATATTCCTGAAGATTCAGAAATACAAAAACATATCTCTATTGGTAATGGAGTATTTCTGGCCGAATCAACAATAAAAACAGTATCAAAGAAAGATGATACGTCTGCAAATATTCCATTGTCTGACCGGAATATCCGCACCAGGTATGTTGGATTTAACGGTAATGAAAAAAGCTTAGAAGTATCCGGTAAAACGGATTTTACTTCGCAACTTTCTGGTACTGTGCGATCAGTTGACGGCAGATATCTTGAAAAAGCAGTGGCATCTTCAAAAGCCGTGAGACACATACACGAGGGATCAGAAGCCCGTATTAAGCATGTATTAGAAAAAACAGGTAAAAGTAGTGCGCATAATTCATTGACGGAATTTAACGGTTCAACCACACGCGTGAAAGAACGTTCAGGTGCTGGAATCGCATCGGGGTTTCCATCATCAGTATACAGCGGGAAACCTGGCCCGGACAGTTTAACAGGGGAAAATACCCTTTTAAAAAATACCTCAAAAGGATTTGGTCACGTCAGGCAATCGCAGGGCCCGGATTCCCAAGGGAGAGTTTATATGAATGGTGCCCGCCGCGATACCAACCTAACAGCAAGTGCCGCCAATCACGCTGTGAAACGCTCAGATACTGTTCCTGATATAAAACATGGCAGTGGTCAAATTGCGTCAAACAGGGATACGGTTCCGGTTAATCATGTAGCATTTACCGCTAATGCAGATAACAGCAGTGTAACCGACATTGTAACGGGTGAGATGAAAATAAAAAACGGTGATCAGGTATTCCGGCCCGAAATGATTGACAATCGGCAGTTGGTTTCCAAAACCGTTCTGCAAAACCCAGACCAGGATGTTCGAAATGCAGTCAATGGAAGGAGAGGGCCGGTAAGAATGAGTGAGCAAATGCTTGTGAATTCCCTCAACGCAAGCAAACCTGCGAACCAGAATGTTGACATGACACGAATACTGCCTGATGAACTCGCAGAGATGGAGACAGAACAAGAGGTATTCGACAGGATTGGTACAGGTAATGGCAGGGAGAGGGCTGTTTTTGATCAAAAGTGGGTGGCAGAAAATCGCGAATTGAACAGGCCTGTGAATTCAATGATGCAACCAACCGATGTACGGCGTGAGTCATTACCCATGCTGGTCAAAACGATGGAAGAACAGATTTCAACCGCGGGAAACCGGGAAAACCGCATTTCGAATTATAAACTTGTATTTGATGATGGCAGGTCATTCGCGATGAAGATCAGACAAAGCGCGGAAAGTATCAGGATTATTCTTAGTAGCCGCGATCCTGAATTGAACCGATTCATTGAAGAACATGCGGAGGAAATCACGCGAATACTACGTGAAAAATTTGAGATCGAAGTGGAATTTACATTCAACGAAAAGGAAAACCTTTCCGGTAACGATACCGGTAATTCGCCGGAACAATCACTGCAGAATAATCCATTGGCCGCAAGTGATGAAAACAACAAAAACACTGAAAACATCATGCCGGATCATGAACCCGTAATTCATCTGGGCTATAACCTGTTTAACTGGTCGGCATAACTCTAAATACTTAAATAATGGATATTACAACAATTAACTCACTTACTCAGAATGCCTTCGTTGGTAAAAGTGTAAAAGGCAATTCCACACTTGGTAAAAACGAGTTCCTGAGGCTACTTGTGGCGCAACTTCGCCATCAAGATCCAATTAACCCGATGGATGGTGCCGAATTTGCGGCCCAGCTTGCACAGTTCAATACAGTTGAGCAATTGCTCAATCTGAACGCCGGTATGGAAAACCTTATCGTTGGGCAAGATATGATGTCGGCCGGCCTAACAAATACGATGTCGGCATCATTGGCAGGAAAAACAGTGAAAGCAGTAACCGATAGTATTAACCTTGAACAGGGCAGCGCAACAGCACTTACGTTTGATGTTAAAAGCCCGGCAACTGAATTTACAATACAGATTTTTAATACCAATGGGCAGCTGGTTCGTACTGAAACAGTAAAAGCAGACCAGCTTTCTGATTCATCCTGGCAGTGGAACGGGTTGAATGACAGCGGTCGGCGTATGGCCGATGGTGAATACAGGATAAAGGTCACATCCGACAGTGGAGGGGGACCAATTCCGGCATATGCCATGGTTGAAGGTGAAGTAAGCCGGATTCGTTTTGGAAGTGATGGTATACGAATGTTGGTGAATGGTGTGTATGTGCACCTGGGAGATGTAATAGAAATTGGAAAATAAACAAACAATAACCGGCCACAGGCCAGCGGATATCATATCCGTAATACAGGAGGAAAAACGATGTCATTAATGCGATCAATGAATTCCGGAGTAAGCGGAATGAGGTCTTTTCAGACTAAAATGGATGTTATTGGTAATAACATCGCGAATGTTGAAACAGCGGGTTTTAAATCGGCATCGGTAACGTTTACCGAGCTGATCAACCAAAAAGTCGGTGGATCAGGGCAGGGTGGTAATTCCGCACCACAATCGGGTAATCAGGTGGGCCTGGGTGTAAGAGTGGCTTCGATAACCCGTAATTTTGAACAAGGTGCATTCCAGACGACTAACCGGTCTACCGATATGGCAATCGAGGGCCAGGGCTTCTTCATGGTTAAAGAGAGTAATCTCAATTATCTCACGCGCGCCGGTAATTTCTCATTTAATAAAAATGGGAACCTGGTTGACAACGCCGGTCGGTTTGTACAAGGCTTTAACGCAGACCGTTTGGGTAACGTAACCCCAGGAACCGCAACAGAAAATGTAAGGATTAATTTTGACGCAGTTTTCCCTCCGCAGGCTACCTCGAATATCCGAATTGCAGGTAATTTGAATGGGAACACAAGCACTGCACGCATTCTGGCTTCTCAGGGCGCATATACCACAGCGGGTGGGGCCATTGCACGTTCCGATACAGACCTGAATGCGCTTAATCAGGTTACATCACCTCTTCAGAATGGTGATGTAATCAGTTTTGAACTTACATTGAACGACGGCAGCAATCAAAGTGTCGGGTTCACCTATACTGATGGTGCCACATTGCAGGATCTTATTGATGGGATAAATGCCGGAATGGGTGCAGAAGAGGGCCGTTTTAGCCTGGTCGATGGAATGCTTACCCTGAGATCCGGCCAATTGGGTCAAAGCTCTCTGGCCCTTAATATGGTATCGGTGACCGGTGCAGGGCAGGTACAATTTCCAGGCATGCAAACTGTTTCGGAAGGAGTTACCGGTACTCAAACTATTAGTGCCACTGTTTATGACTCTCTTGGAAAGACTCATACACTAATAATCGAACTCACGCAATTGGCACCGGGCACCTGGAATTATGAAGCCCGTTTTGTTGACGGTGAGGAAATAACCAGTGCCGGCACTGGTACGCTTGAATTTGATGAAAACGGAGTGATTGTGGGCGAAGGAAACATCGAGCTGAGCTTTAACCCCGGCACCGGCGGCCCCGCACAGAATTTGAGCATATCGTTTGGAGACAATGGCGATGGTATCCAGACTACGCAATTCTACAACAGTAGTTCCATGCGGGTTCAATCTCAGGATGGTTATGCACAGGGTGAATTAGTGGATGTGTATGTAAATGGTGATGGTAATGTTATCGGTGTATTCGATAACGGCAGTAACCGTAACCTGGCGCAACTCGCTGTTGGCAATGTCGCTAATATCAATGGTCTTGAAACGGTTGGTAACGGAATGTTCCGTGCAACCGGAGCATCGGGCGATATGGTAGTGAGTACAGCTGCTAACTTGAACAACAGCACTATCTATGCCGGTGTACTTGAGGGGTCTAATGTTGATCTTGCCAAAGAATTTACCGACATGATAACTGCTCAAAGGGCGTACCAGTCAAATGCCAGGGTTATCAGAACGGCAGATGAAATGCTCAATGAGCTTGTAAACCTGAAACGATAACATAACCCTCCTTCGGGAGGGGATTAATCTATAATAATTGTGGACAGAGCAACAGTTGTTGGGTCGATTTCCGGTTTTGCACTAATCCTGCTTGCCATTGTAACCCAGGGCAGCCTGGTTACTTTTTTAAGTGCATCGTCTGTAGTAGTCGTGGTTGGTGGTGTGTTTGCCGCCAGCATGGTAAACTACGGGCTAAGTGATTTTAAAATTGGATTGTCTACCCTTTTGTTTACTGTAAAGAACAAAGGGCGGGATTTCCGAACGGATATCGAATTAATCAACATGTTTGCTCGCCGGGCTCGCCGGAATGGTATGCTGTCACTCGACGATGACGTTCAAAAAATTCAAGATCCCTATCTGCAGAATGGTTTACAGATCGTAATCGATGGAATAGCAGGTGATGATCTCATACAAATATTGGATGATCAGATTCGGGCATATCAGCGACAAGTTGAATCGAGTGTAAGTATACTTGAATCAATGGCTGGTTACGCACCGGGTTTTGGAATGATCGGAACAGTAATCGGTATGATACTTATGCTTCAAAATATATCAGATCCCGAATCGCTCGGAGCGGGGCTTTCAATAGCTCTGCTTACAACACTGTACGGATCGATTCTTGCCAATATGATTTTCACTCCCCTGGCGGGCAAATTATCACATCTTGGCGATACCGAAATTGCGCGCAAAGAAATGTTTCGCGTCGGTATTCTGGGTATGGTGAATGCAGAGAATCCCCGCATTATCGAAAAAAAGATGTTGAATTTTGTAGAGCCAACCGCCCGTATCGACTACCTGATTTTCCACAGCAACAATACGAATGGTCGGGCCTGGGAAGAAAAGCTTTACAGTAACTGGACAGAAAAACAAAAAGAAAAATGGGACGAACTTCTAGAAAATCAGGAAGTGGTACATGGCTGATCACGTATAGTGATCTGGTAACTCTTCTGATGGTGTTTTTTATTGTGTTATATACGCTTACTCCGGGTATTGAAGAGAGGAAATTTAACATGATATTGAAAACATTTCAGGGTGGCAACAAAGTTCTCGATGCAGAATCCATAATGCCCGCTGAAACATTTATCATTGAAAGCAGGCGTGTGCAAAAATGGGATTCTGTTCGCAGATATATTGAATTTAACATGGTTGAAGACCGTATGGAAGTAGAAATGCTTCCCGATGGTATCAAAATCGTACTTAGCGATGATCTTACATTCGATAGTGGTTCATCTCGTCTTTTAAATGAAGCAAAGAAAATTCTAAGTGATTTGTCTCATGTTTTTAAAAATGATGTTCTGGCAGTGGAGATAGACGGACATACCGACAACAGGCCTCTGTTGCCAGGTGCCCAGTACAAGACGAACTGGCAATTAGGTGCCTCAAGAGCAACCTCGGTACTGGAATACTTGCTCAGTGTATCAACGCTGGATGCCGGGGCATTCAGGGCTACAACATACAGTGAATACCGGCCAAGATCTGACAACAAAACTGAAGAGGGACGAAGATCAAACAGACGGGTAGAAATTTTTTTAAAAATAGATGAAAATCCGGTGTTTCCATACCGGGCCGGATATCCAATGATTAAATAAATAAAATGAAAACGACAGAACAAACATCACAAAAACCTGCAGAAAAAACCGATTCTACGGGTTTGTCAAAGATGGTATATTTACCACTGCTCATTATTCTTTTTGCCGGGCAGGCCTATGGCTCATACCTGCTTGTATCGCAGCACTACACCTCAATGGCTCAATTTGTATATGGGTCGCCTGAAAATCAGAAAGGATACTTTGAATTGAAAAATATTGTAATAAATCCGGCTAATTCTGGTGGTGAGCGCTATGTGGTGATGTCGATAGGTGTCGAAATTTCGGAGCCATCTCTGGTTAATGAACTTGAAAAAAAAGGATTCATGGTAAAAGACAGAGTAATTCAGATACTCTCATCCAAAACAATGGAGTTTTTTCAAAGTATGGAGGGGAAAAACCAACTTAAAAAAGAGCTGGCAATTATGTTTAACGATGTACTTGGACGCCCGGTTGTTCGGGATCTCTACTTTACACAATATGTGATGCAATAAGGGAAATCTGGTATGAGCAAAAGAGTTAATACAAATACTGAAGAGCAGTTTGCCGTTTACGACTTCAGAAATCCAAAGCGAATAAATAAGGATGTTACCCGTTTGTTGAATACGTTACATGATGCGATTGCACGCCAAATGGGCCGTGTATTCTCAAATTTTACACGTATCAAAACGGAAGTAGCGGTTAAAGAAATCAATCAGATTTTTCTCCCTGATTACTTGCAGAATATACAATCGCCGGCTGCTTTGTTCAGATTTCCGCTAAATTATCACAGCGGAGATATTATTCTTGAACTTGAACCGGGATTTTGTATTTATACAGTTGAACGTCAAAGTGGTGCTGGTGTAAGCGATATTCGCGATCGGCGCGAATTGTCTATGATTGAAGAGCGTATTGTTGGTAAAATGACAGAGGCAATTCGTGCAGGTCTCGATAGTGTGTGGAAGCCATATCTGAATTATGAACTTGCCACAGGGAGCTACGAGAGTAAACCGGACAATATTCAGACTCCTTCTGGGCAGAATGCCGCAGTTGTGGTAACCATGAAGATCGCAAATGGTGATCTTAATTTTCCTCTTAATATATGTTACCCCTATGAAATGGTAAAAGAAGCGCTGCAGAACCGTTTGCCAAATGTTCAGGTGAATTCCCAAACCAGTGAATCTGACGCCATTTTAAGAGATCAGTTCAGGCATCTGATCAGTTCAGTTGAAACTCCTCTGCGCGTTATTTTGGGCACAGCGCAGATTTCATTTACCGAAATTCTGCATTTGAAGGCAGGTGATGCGATTAAACTCGACCGTCATGTAGACCAACCTCTGGATGTGATGGTTGGTGACAAAATGATGATGAAAGCATTTCCCGGCACAGTGAAATCCAGGCGGGGTGTCAGGATTATATCTGTAAATCCCGAATCTGCTGCAGATAAAAAAATATCTGAGATACAAAATCATAACAATGAAAAACAAGGAAAAACAGATGAGTGATAAAGAGAAAATTACTGGAACACCTGTGGTTTTCGATGAACTTGCCGAAGGTGAAGATATCGATTTGACATCCACAGCACAAAATATCGATATCCTGAAGGATGTCGCGATGGTTGTTACCGTTGAACTTGGCCGGGTTAATAAGTCTGTTAAAGACATTCTAAGGCTTTCGAAGGGCTCTGTAATTGAATTGAATAAAATGGCAGGCGAGCCGGTAGACATAATGGTAAACGGTCATCTAATCGCCAAAGGCGAAGTAGTTGTGATAGATGAGCATTTCGGGATCAGACTTACCAGCCTTCTTTCTGCAAAAGAACGCATAGACCGACTGCCCTGATGTGGAATCCTACTCAGAATTTACCGGTCGAGCCCAAAAACCTTATGCGTTTTTCGCTCTTGCTTGCAGTAGTTCTTATGGGCCTTTGGTTTGTAATTACTTTGTCAAGCAACCCTGCCAAAGACAGGCAGGAAATTGTAGACACCAGCCGGCTTGAGTTTATTGAAAGGCAGTCAGATACTGGTTCCCCTGAAGATTCGCGTACGTCATCTGATCGTGGGTATGGCACAAAAGGAATTTTGGGCGCTTTTTTATTGATGCTGGTATTAGTTGGTGCCGGTTTCTGGGTCTACAATAGAAACCAGTTTGCAGGTGTTGCCGCCAAAAGTTCAGCCGATATAATAGAAAACATCGCGCTTGGCACAAATCATCAGCTAACAATACTGAGCATAAATAATGAAATATGGGTATTGGGCGTAACAGGTGGCCAGATTACCCTGTTGCACAGATATCAACTCTCGGAATGGGTGGGAACTAAACCCGATATATCAAAAAAAATGGCCACTGAACAATCAAGTAGTGTGTTTGCCGATTTAATTCATAAAAAAGGGTTTAAACTGAAATGAAAAAACTGATTTTTTTTGGTTCTCTGATTATTGTTCTGATCGGGTGCATTGAACCTGTGGCAGCACAGGTAGCGGGGCTCCCACAGGTTGATCTGAGTATTACCCCTTCTGAGGGCGATGGTGAGTATTCGCTGGCCATTCAGACCCTGCTGTTTATCACTATACTCACCTTTGGACCAGCGTTTGTGACTATGATGACCAGCTTCACGCGTATCATAGTTGTTTTCTTTTTTCTGAGGATGGCATTGGGTGTTCAGCAATCACCTCCAAACCAGGTTCTGATCGGTCTGGCGCTATTTATGACCTTTTTTATAATGGCCCCAACTTTTAACAATATAAATGAGCTCGCAATACAACCCTATCTTGAAGATGAGATTACTCAGACAGAAGCCTTCAATTTGGGCAGTCTGCCATTAAAGGAGTTCATGGTAAAACAAACACGAGAGCGCGACATTCTCATGTTCATGGATCTTGCAGACATGCGCTCGGTGGAATCAATTGACGATTTGCCACTTCATGTTGTGGTACCAGCATATATTATCAGTGAGTTGCGAATAGCTTTTCAGATCGGGTTTATGGTTTACTTGCCCTTTCTTGTAATAGACCTTGTTGTGGCTTCCATCTTGCTGGCAATGGGTATTATTTTTCTGCCGCCTGTACTGGTTTCCCTGCCTTTTAAAATACTCATCTTTGTTCTTGTTGATGGGTGGTACCTGCTGGTAGAATCATTGATCAGAAGCTTTAATTAACCATTTATTATGAATATTGATACCGGTATCTACTGGCTTCAGGAAGCCCTTAAAATGACGGTCGTTTTATCAGGCCCCGTACTAATAGCAGCACTTGTTGTTGGTTTGGTTATCGCAATTCTTCAGGCAGCGACAACCATTCAGGAGATGACACTCAGTTACATCCCAAAAATGGTTGTAGTTGTAGTTGTTTTGTTCCTTCTATTCGGATTTATGCTTCAGGCGTCGATTGATTTTACGCAGCGAATTTTCGATTTCATCCCATCTATAGCCAAATAATAAAATGGACTTTCTGACCGGCGAATATCTGATCGGGGCATTTATGGTGCTGATCAGGATAACCAGCCTCATGCTCACAGCGCCATTCTTCAGCGCAGGGGTATTCCCGGTCAGGGTAAAAGTGTTTACCGGTCTGGTACTTGGCTTTTGCCTGTTCCCGGTTATCCCGGTCGAAATCTCGGCAGTTAATATGAACATGGGATTTCTGGATGTGATTATTCTCGTTGTTAAAGAGTCGCTTGTTGGTATTACTATGGGCCTGGCCGGTCAGATTATATTTGCAGGAATACAGATGAGCGGACAAATAATAAGTCTTAAAATGGCGTTGAGTTTTGCAAGTATTGTAGATCCAATGACCCGTGATCAGGGGGGAGTAGTCAATCAGGTACTTGCACTGCTTGGTTTACTGGTTTTTTTGCATGTTGGCGGCGACGCAATGTACCTCAAGGCAATGATGTGGAGTTTTGAAGTAGTTCCTGTAGGCACAATTCAGGCTGAACTTGCCACTCCGTTATTCATTGAAATGACCACATACCTGTTTTTGATAGGGTTTCAACTGGCAGCTCCGTTTATTGTTATCCTTTTTCTTATCGATATGTCATTTGCAATCTTTGCCAGAATCATGCCCCAGGCAAACATCTTTTTCATATCGCTGCCTGTTAAAGTAGGTGTTGGGCTGCTCGTTTTTGTGGCAGTTATACCGTTTCTGCCTTTTGCGTTCGAAATCATGTTCGACCGGCTGGCACATTATATATCCCTTTTACTGGAGGCTGTGTCGGGGAATTGACATACGTTAACAGGATTAATTTTAGCCCGGCTCTTATAGTTCCGAATATACGTCAATCTTTTTTTTCAGTACACTCTTTAACTTGAGGAGTGTTTGCCCCAATATTTGAGAGATCCTGGCTTCAGTAACGCCAACAACAAGACCAATCTCGCTCAGGGTAAGGTCTTCATAGTAATATAGTGTGACAATAAGGCGATCACGCTCTTTGAGCTGCAAAAGATGATGTTCCAGAAGCTTCAGCGTTTCACTGTTATCGAGTCGGCTGTCTGGCGAAGGGCTTTCAAAGTCATGAATCTGCGTGAAAAGATCACCCCCCGACTCCATATCGCCCGACGAACTGTGAAGTGATAATATGGCCCGTTGCTGTACATCGACCAGAAGTTTCAGGTATTCCTGTACTGGAATATTCAGATAAGTTGCAATCTCTTCATCGGTTGGGTTCCTGCCAAGCTTCTGCTGCAGATGATCCATTGTCTCCTGAACCTTTCCCAGGCCGGAACGGTGGGATCGGGGTAACGCATCGATTTTCCGCAGATAATCAATTATGCTGCCACGAATCCGATAGTAAGCGTACGTATTGAACTGATTATTGTTCTCCGGATTATAGCTGTTTAAAGCCTGAATAAGCCCCATAATTCCAGCACTTTCAATATCCTCAAATTCACAGAGAGGATGGTTGGGTCGGTTAATTTTACCCGCGATACTCCTTACCAGTGGTGTTGATTTCTCAATAATAGTATGTCGCAGACTATCGGTCGGTTCCGAACAATAGGCATCAACCAGCTCCTGTAAAGATACACCCTGTTTCATATCACAGGGGTTTTATTGGTCTCGGTCTGATCTGCACTCTCCGCCGTGGTATTTATCTGTCGCTGCACAATGATCCGGTACACCCAGATACATACACGGCTGCCGATTAACAGTGAAATGAAAACAAGAGTACTTCTAAAAGTAGCTATTAGTACATCGGCTCCCTGAAAGGTGTTGGATACAAATACACCAAGTGCGATCAGTATAAACAGTTGTTGAATGAACGTCGCCATATTAAAAATATTTAACTTAAAGTTTAAATGATTGTTTCACGGAAGGCTGAATCCAGTTTCCTTAAAATGAAGTGAATACCGGTTCCGACATGTTTTCCATTACTTGACAGATAACCAGCATGTACTTTATTCTCATAAGTAAATTGAAGCACTTTTGCCGCATTTTCCGGTGTTTCAAGACGGGTAAACGAATAGCGAACCGTTGATGCCCAGTGCCGGGCTATGCAAAGACGTTCAAAAATGCGATAGTCAGTGTTTGAATCGATCACTACGTGAAGAATAGCGCCCGGGTAGGTCAGATATTCTGCCAGCGACTCGAAAACCTGATTATTTGCGTTATCTGTAAGTGAAAGGGCTGATGCATCCAGTAGCATCTTCTGCTTATAAAAACGGGTATTATTAACTGGCATTGATAGCTTTTTACCAGATTTACCGGTTTGATGGATAACGCGTACACCTTTTGGGTACCTGCCTTCATTTACAGCGCTTCCTTTTTTTGATTTGTTCCCGCTGCCGGGTTGCCAGCTGTCTTCAGAATTCATATCAATTACTATTTGATCGACAGCAGGTGATACTGAGGGATGCTTAAAAATTGCATTAATCAGTGATGTACGGCCGCATCCGGGCAAGCCGGTAAACAGTTCCAGGGCGCTCTCTTCGATAATAAACTGTTTGGAAAGTGTTGATTCCAGATGCCATCGTATGTCGCTGTAACTTACGTTACTGCGATTCCCGCTTACTGTCTCAATCAGGTGATGAGCGAAATCGGATGTAAATCCAGACAATACCAGTGCATTTTCGAGATTCTGATAAGCTCCGTTCCCGGGGGATATTACTTTTTCGGAAATAATTATTTTCGAAGCAGTACCGTTTTCCAGCCTGGAATCGACCTGTTCAGCATCAGGGATATTTTTTTGAGAAGTTATATTGACTTGTGATCCAGCACCAGTATGTGACTTTGCAGACAGATCGGCTGCAGGGGTTTCATTGTCGCTCTTGTTCTCGGCAGAAGTCGGTTGCAAGGAAGCCAAAGCCGTATTATCTGCAACTTTTCCTACTAAAGCGTCTGCAGTGGTATCGAATTGGGAAGTGACTGGGTCCTTAACATGCCCATTTTCAGGTAGTGAACATGTATGGTTATTATCAACACCGGAACGGCCCGAAATAATACCACCTGATTTAATGCCGGCTTTAATTACCGGTCCATCTGTACGTGGTGTATATTTGCCATGGATTTTTTTTAAAAGCGTAGAATAAATGCTGTATGTTTTATTAAAAGCAGACTTCAGCAGATTAATATTGTTATTGGAAAGTGCGGCAGGGTGCGCTTGGGTTATGGGCTGGGCTGAAGCCGCAGGTTTGGTTTCGCGCGGATAATTGCCGCTGTTACTTTTTTTATTGACAACATGAGGTTTGAATGCCTTTTTGCCGGATTGTGTACTTGACGGCAAAACGGAAACTTCCAGCCCATTGTCGCCAATCAGGTAAGATTTTGACCATTTGCGGGGAATGGTATCTTTGGAGCCTGCTCTATGATCAGTATTAATTCCGTTCGGTGATACATCAGATCTGGTTAAGGCTGTAATGTTGTCAGTTCCATTGGTTGATTTAGCCAACAGGTTATTTGAAGCCAATGAATCGGAATCCTCATCGATCATAATCGAAATGAATGCACTGCTCTGGGCTGTTGCCTCAGAAGCTTCGAGCAAAATTATCTTTTGCCCGTAATGATTCCTGGCTCGCTCGCGCGCTTCAGAGAGCGTATTTCCGTATATGCGTTTTATGGTCATGGCATTGTTGCTGTTTCAGTGATTTGGTGTTCAAGAACGACCCTGTCAAATTTCTTTATCTGTGTGTCGAGGCTGATATCGTTGTAAGAGAGCACAGCTACATCGGGCAGAACAGGATTCAGAAAATCATAGATAGTGGCTCTTAGTACAGGAGAGGTCAACAAAACCGGTTCAAGGTCTTGTTTAATCATTTTTTCGAAAGATTTTGAGCAGGTGATATAGAGTTTTTCAACCTGATCAGGAGTGAGGCCAAGTGTGCTTGAACTTAAACTACCTTGTTGCGCGGAATTCAGCAGTCGCGATTCGAGATCACTTGATAGAACAACAACCTGTACATTTCCTTCAAAATCCTTGTATTGGCTGGTTATGGTATCGGAAAGTGCAGCTCTCACATATTCAGTGAGTACATCACAATTTTTGGTTTGACTTTGATAGTCGGCAAGCGTTTCAAGTATCGTTATCAGATCCCTGACAGGTACTTTTTCGCGGAGTAGTTTCTTAAGTACTTTTTGAACCTCGCCCAGTTTCAGGCCATCGGGTATCAATTCACTTACGAGGGCCGGTGCCGTTTCTTTAACATTTTCAATCAGTTTATGAGTCATTTGCCGGTCAATCAGTTTATGGGCGTTCCGTTTAACGACTTCACTCAGATGTGTAGTGACTACAGCGCCTGCCTCTATAATAGTTAGTCCGTATTTTTCGGCCTGACTTTTATTATTTTTGTTCACCCAAACAGCGTCCATTCCAAAAGTGGGATCCTTTGTTTTTATTCCCTGTAATTCGATATCAAAGCCAGAAGGTATAAGTGCAAGATGATAACCAGGTAATAACTCGCCTTTACCCAGCTCCACACCGCGCATTCTTAACGTATATTCGTTCGACTCAAGCTGCACGTTATCACGAATTCTGATAGGCGGCAGTACAATGCCCAGTTCAATAGCAAGTTGTCTGCGGAGTGAGCTTACACGCTCAAGCAGATCCCCTCCATGTTCCGTTTCAACTACAGGTATAAGACTGTAACCGATTTCGATTTCAAGAACATCTATAAGGAGAAACTCTTCTATCTTCTCCGGTTCATCGGTACTAACAGCTGAAACTTCGTTTCTGATTTCATCCTCCTCCATCTGTTTTTTATTCAGGGTCCATGATCCGTACAACATGAGACCAGATATGGCAAGGAATGGAAAAATCGGTAAACCCGGAATCAGTCCGATTATAATTACAAATACTGAAGCAAGTGCCAGTGTTCTGGGGTTTCCGGTAAGCTGGGTACGTATTTCATTGCCGAGGTTACCCTCGGCAGCAGCCCTGGTAACGATGATTCCAGCACCGGTAGAGATGAGTAATGCCGGAATCTGTGAAACAAGACCATCACCTATGGTTAGCATAGAATATATTCGGGCCGCATCGCCAATACTCATTCCCTGTTGCATCGTACCTATAATCAACCCGCCAATAATATTGATGAAAGTGATGAGCAGTGAAGCGACCACATCTCCCCTCACAAACTTACTGGCCCCATCCATAGCCCCATAAAAATCGCTCTCTCTGGAGATCTCATCACGCCTTTTCCGAGCCTCCTGCTCAGTGAGTAAACCCGCGTTGAGGTCGGCATCAATAGCCATCTGTTTGCCGGGCATGGCGTCAAGGGTGAATCTGGCCGCCACCTCGGCTATTCTGGTTGCACCTTTCGTAATTACAATAAAATTAATGATCACAAGAACCGCGAATATGATAATTCCGATAACCAAATTACCTTGAACCATAAATGATCCAAAAGCCTGAATCACTTCACCCGCATAGGCCTCACCAAGAATCAGACGGGTCGTTGCAATATTCAGAGAAAGGCGAAATAGAGTCAATATGAGCAACATACCCGGAAATACGGCAAATTCGAGTGGTTTGAGAGTGTAAAAAGCCACCAGAAGAACCAGCAATGATAAAGAAATACTTGCAGCCAGCAGAAAATCCAACGCCGCCGGTGGTATCGGTACAATCATTATCATCAGCACAAGAATGATACTGGACGATACCAGCACATCGCTCCGGCCAAGCATGTTTGATAGAAAACTTTTTGAAGGATCGCTTTGCATAAGTTTAGTTTATCTCATTTTCCTGTTTCATTTTAAATACATAAGCAAGTATCTCGGCCACAGCCATATAGAGGGCGTCCGGTATAGGTTCGTCTTCTTGCCCAAGCGCGTAAAGAGCCCTTGCTGTAGGAGGGTCTTCATAAACAGGCACATCATATTTCCAGGCCATTTCTTTTATCCTGAGAGCTCGTTTTCGCATGCCTTTAACCATCAATATTGGTACAGCATCATTGTCGGGGTCGTAACGCAATGCAACTGCATAATGGGTGGGGTTGGTAACAACAACATCCGAACTCAAAATAGCATGATCCAGTCGCTTGCCGCGCGAAAACTGCATAGCGAATTGTCGTCTTTTCCCTTTGATGTGCGGATCTCCCTCCATCTGTTTGTTTTCATCACGAACTTCCTGCCGGGTCATTTTAAGTTCCTTGCGGTGCTGAAAACGCTGGTACAATGCGTCAAGTGCCGACAGAACAATTAGTGCAGCCAAAATCCTGACCAGAATGTTTAAAATATATTCACCTGTTTCAGCAAGGGTGATACCTATCGGTTTAATGCTGAAGGAGATGAAATTCAAAATTTCGCCCCTGACGGTAAAATAAATGATGGAACCAACAATCAGGATCTTGACAATTCCTTTTGCCAGCTCTACCACACTTTTCATGGCGAATAATTTTCCGAACCCTTTAATGGGGTCGATGCGGTTTCCTTTAAAAGCGATCTTCTTGCCCGCCCAAACCGGCCCGGTCTGTGCAACATTAACAATCAGGGCTGTAATCGAAAGTACGATAAGCAGAGGCATCAGGATTTGAAAACCATAAGTGAGAGCGATGTATAATGAATCGCCGGCGTTCTCGATATTATATATTGGTTGTGCCGATGTGAGAAAGAAATATTCGAATAGCATATCAGCTCTGCTGTACATCCAGCCTCCCGAATAATAGAGAATTAGCGTGGCCATGACGAGCAGCATGACCGAAGATACTTCAGTACTGCGGCTTACATTTCCTTCCTCCCGTGCTTTCTTGATCTTCTGCTCGGTTGGTTCTTCCGTCTTGTCTTGTTCTGATGGTTTTTCTGACATACTCGTTCTCTCATCAAAAATGATACCAATCTTTTCAGAGCCCGTTATTTGCCGGAAACAGCACTAATATTAAAAATTCTTAACGTTTTTTTCCGTTTGTTGGAAAAGATTTCCATTTACCTGCAGAATTGGCCAATCGCGGGCTGATCGATATTTATAGAGAGTTGACCCATAAAAAGCACCCCACAATGCCCTGGAGTGAAGGTTTTCTAAATAAGAATTTTTTGTTGAACATTATTTTACTGAATGTGGCACGAAGTTTGATTAAGAAATTTTAATAATAAATGAAAAATCATGAACCTTATGATCGACAGACTACAAAACAGTGTACTTTCGATGCAGATGTTATCGAAAGCCCAGGAGATTACAGCCAACAATCTGGCAAATGTGAACACTCCGGGTTTTAAGGCAGACCGTGTCTTTTTTGAGATGTTTATGAATGCCGGCAACCAGAACCAGGGTTCTGGAGTGTTGCCAGTGCAGTTTATCAATTTCGAGCAGGGTCAATTGGAACAGACCGGTAATATGTTTGACCTTGCACTTGAAGGAAATGGTTTCTTTTTGGTAGAAAAAGATAACATGGCCCACCTTACCCGCAATGGCCGCTTCAATCTCGACAGTTCGGGTTATTTAATTGATGACCGGGGTTCACATGTTCAGGGCAGGGATGGCAACATAATTATCCCTGAATACCTGGCTGCCATATCAGGTGGTGACCGGCAGCTTGATCTGGAAATATCGCAGGATGGTACAATCAGGCTGAATGGTGAAATTTTCGATCAGATTCGCGTGGTAAGTTTAGAAAATCCTGAAAACCTGAGAAAACTCGACGGCAACTATTTTATCGTAAAAAATGGTGATATGCCACTGGCCGATGATAGTACACGGGTTTTGCAGGGTTACATCGAGTTAGGAAATGTTAATCCGATGAAAGAGCTGCTTGATATGACACAGAACTTCAAACTTTTTGAAGCGCAACAAAGAATAATGAGATCAACCGACGACATGCTCTCAGGTGCTACGCATACACTGGGACGATTCTAAAAACCAAAACCAATCGATTATGATACGAGCACTTAGTACAGCAGCATTGGGCATGAGTGCCCAACAGAGACAAGTTGACAATATTGCGAACAACCTGGCCAACGTAAACACCACTGGTTTTAAAAGATCCTCGCTGGCTTTTCAGGATCTCTTCTATCAGAATATACCGGTTTCAAAAAGAGGCGCTTCAGTAGATAGTATTAGAAGTGACGTGCCGGAACTTCAAATCGGCCATGGTGCGCGAGTAGTTGCAACTATTCGAAATTTCTCACAAGGTTCAATCTCAGAAACCGGAAACCCACTTGATCTGTCGGTAAATGGTGCCGGTTTCTTTCAGGTACAGATGCCAGACGGCAGCACAGCGTATACAAGAGATGGAAATTTTACCATAAACGCTGAAGGTATGATGATAAATAACTCGGGTTTAATTCTTGCCGACCGTATTGAAATCCCGCATGATTCAGTTGCTCTGCAGGTATCGCAAGATGGTGTGGTTTCGGCATTGCTCGATGGCGACCGTGGCCAGATAGAACTGGGTCAGATTGAGCTGGCCAAATTTGTGAACCCCGCAGGTTTGAGAGCTATTGGCGACAATTTATTTGTAATCACAGAGGCATCGGGGCAACCGTTCCACGGTATTCCGGGTGTTGAGGGTATTGGCTCACTTCAGCAGGGTTATCTCGAACAATCGAATGTCGACATTGTAAGTGAAATGGTGAAGCTGATCGAAGCCCAGCGAGCCTATGAGCTAAATTCAAAAATGGTACAAACGGCTGAAGAAATGATGTCAGTAACAAACGCGATAAAACGATGAACTGGAGTGTAATTCAAATTCTGCTGATTACGTTACTTTCGTTTTCACATCAGGCTGCCTTGCCTGATGACCAAATAACGAAGGCCTTAAATATTAATCTGAATGGTATTTACCCGACAGATACGTACAGGTACCAACTGGAGTTGAAATTTGTGCCGGTATCGCTGCATAATTTGTCACAGAATTCGCGTATCACAATCGAACTTGAATCCACTGCACCAAGAGGATATCAGATTGTAACTGTGCATTACGATGAAAACGGTATAACAAGTAGTGACAAAATCCAGGTGTTTATTACCCTTTTCGCTCGGGTACCGGTAGTTAACCGTAGTATCGGATCAGGCGAAATGTTGACTGCAGGCGATCTTACAATGGTTTGGAAAGATGTTACCAGGGTAAATGAACCCTTTTTTACAGAGCTGAATCAAGTAGTAGGGGCCAGAACTGCACGCAGAATTCTAAAAGACATGCCGGTTCTTGGTTCTCATATAAGGGATGAAGCGTCGCTTGAGACCGGTACAAGCATGCGTATGATTTACATGCAGCAAGGCCTTCGGATTGAATTACCCGTGGTTCTGAGACAAAAGGCTTCGCCGGGAGAAACTGCCCGTGCATACCATCGCGCCAGTGGAAAACACTTTGAAATTAGAATAACAGAATCAGGGCAGGCCGAGTGGCTTAGAACACTATGAATAAACAGGAAAACAGACTTTTAATACTAAAAACCCGTGCATGCGCTCTAAATCGACCCTGTACAGTATGGTTTTCATTAACAGATGTCTGTTTTGCCAAATCAAAACGACAGAACAGTTTAAAACTTTATATACAATGAAAAACAACATCTTACTTATGATCCTGATCATATATGTTCTTGCTTGTCCACATTTGGCAATAGGCCAGGGTTCACTTTATCAGGATAATCGCGCCCGTCAGGTCGGCGATATAATAACCGTAGTTCTGATGGAGAATATTTCGGGTTCGTCAACAACTGATGCAAGAACTTCATCGAGGACTGATGGCGGTACATCAGGCGGTATGGAGAGTAATTTCATCTCTTTTCAGCCCTATTTCGGCTCAAACAGCTCGGTAAACTACAACGCTGACGACAAGGCCACCGCCAATCAGCGTCAGTTATTACAAGGATCTGTAAGTGTGGTTGTGGAAGAGGTTCTTGCAAACGGCAATCTGATTATAAACGGGGAAAGATATACTGAAATAAACGGAGAGATGCATAAAATTCGGGTGAAGGGTGTGATCCGACCTATAGATGTAGATAACCACAACAGAATACCTTCATTCAGAGTAGCAAATGCAGAGATTGACTATCAGAAAAAGGATGGCTTCAAACAGTCTCGGCGTCGCCCGGGTTTCCTGAGGCGAGCACTTTGGGCCGGTCTGGGACTTGCGATGACAGCAGTTGTTGTAATGAGGGAGGTTCAATAATGGAAAAAAAAGGAGTCGGTATCTATGTTTTACTCATAGTAATTCTTTTTTTATGCGAGAATGTAACCGCGCAAAGCAGGATTGGCGATCTGGTCGAAATTCGAAACGCGAGTAGAATAGATCTAGTAGGCTATGGCCTGGTCAGTGGTCTTGACAGGACAGGTGATCGTTCGTCGGGCCGGCATGGATCTGTTTTTACGGTACAGTCCATCGCAAACATGCTCAGTAATTTTGGAATTCATGTCGATCCAAATCTGCTCAGAACCCGTAATGTGGCTGCGGTAATGGTTACTGCTTCGGTAAGCCCTTACCATATGCAGGGCAGTGAAATCAATGTTACTGTTTCCTCAATGGGAGATGCGAGCAGCCTCCAGGGCGGGGTATTGCTCCAAACCCCTCTTATTAATCCGCATAACAGTGAAATTTATGCCTATGCCCAGGGGCCGTTGATTGTTGGTGGTTTTAATGCAGAAATTCCCGGGGCAAGAATCTCAAGAAACCAGACGCTTACCGGTACAATACCATTGGGCGGGCAAGTCGAGAAGGGTAATACATATGTGCCCGACAGGGAACATGAGCTGGGACTTATACTGAGAAACCCGAGTTTCACCAATGCGCAGAGGATTGCTGCAGCCGTGAATGAACGGTTTGACGAACAGCTGGCAAAAGTTTACGGTGCCGGACTTGTCGAAGTTGCGTGGCCTGACGGGTTTATAGATACAGGCGACTTAAACTTTTTTACCAACCTGATATTGGAGACAGAAATAATCGTGGATATGCCCGCCCGCGTCGTAATCAATGAAAGAACAGGTACAATAGTGGCTGGCGGCAATGTGACTATCGGTGAGGTATTAATATCGCATGGGAATATACAAATACAGACGCAGGTTTCTCCTTTTGTTGTTCAGCCTGCTCCGTTCTCGTTGGGTGAGACCGTTCAGGGGGTGATTCCTCAGGTCGGTGTTACGGAGCAGGCTGCCCAGAATTTAGTTTTGGCCGGCGACACGAAGGTTACAGATCTGGCTGCATCGTTATCTAATCTGGGCTTTTCACCCCGGGATATTATAGCAATTTTCCAGGCTTTAGATCAGGCAGGAGCACTCAAGGGTAAACTAATTGTAATGTAACAGTACTATGCAGATATCAGCAAAACAAAATGTAATTCCAATACAGGAGCGCATGGGCATGGCAGCACCTGTGGAAAAAGGTGGGCATACAAACGTTGCCCCATCGAGCAGATTAATCAAAACGGATGCCGGAACGGAATCTCAAAGTAAAACAACGGCTCGTGAAGTTAAGAAGGCAGAGTCTGCCATGGAGTTCGAGCGGGTATTTGCAAGGTACCTCGTTGGCGAGATGACTAAAGATACCTTTAAATCGGACGATAAGAATGGTATGGCAGGTGCCGACAGCGATTTCTACAAAGATATGATCGTTGATGCCTTGTCAAATCAGCTGGCCAGGGAAAAAAGGCTGGGCTTTGCAGATATGGTAATGCAGTTCTGGAACAGAAATGAAGGTAATTATGACAAATAAATCTGACTATTCAGGGAAAAAGATTACAAGCGGTATCAGGGAGTTGCTCCATCAGATGATTAAAGCATACCGGTACAGCAACGAACTGTTTGATTCTCAAATCAGGGCAGTGATCAATGGCAGTATACACGACCTGGAGGAGGGAACAAACCGCCAGCTTGAGCAACAGGAACTACTGATTCAGCTGGATAACCGGTTAAAGGAGTATATGGATGAATTGCGGGGAAATCTAAGCGAAAATCCGGGTCAACTCAGAAAATTGTTAGAAGAAAGCAACGAACCTGAACTCGTAGAGATCAGTAATCAGTTGGCGTCTATTGTCCAGGAAGCCCTCATGAAGCGTGATCAACTTACAAGTCTGCTGGAATTCGCCAGATCCCATACCAATGAGCTGATCCGGAATATATATGGCGTGGTTGGTCCGGAAACAGGCAATTACAACCAAAAGGGTCAGAATAAGTCAACTACGGCAAATCCAATGGCCATAAATAAGAAGATTTAAAATGCGTGAAATTTTTGAATCATCAAGAAGCGGTATAATTGCAGCACAGCGGGCCAGTGCCACCACTGCAAACAATATTGCCAATGCGAATACTCCGGGTTATACCCGGCAGCGGGCTGATCTGGCCCCTGTAGGTTATCTGAGAAATGGACAGTCGCGTGGGCTCGGCGTAAATGTGACCCAGATTACACGCCTGCGGAATGAACGAATTGACACACAAATTAACCGGCAGCAACAGGAACTTGGAAACCTGCTCCAGCGTGGACGTATTATGGAGCAGCTTGAAGCTCTCATGGCAACAGATACCGGCAGTGATATCGATGCACGCATAAGTGATTTGTTCAACACATTCTCAAATCTTTCAAATGATCCCCAGGATTTCAATCATAGAAAACAGGTGCTGTATCGCGCAGAATCAATGATTGATACGTTTCGTGATTTAAATCAGGGATTCAACTCGATTGCACGCAAGAATCAGCAATCATCTGGTCATTCTCTCGATGCGATTAACAGTGTTTTGAAAAACCTCGCCGATATCAATCAATCCTTACTTAAAAGTGAGGCCAGAGAAGGATATGACCACACTATGAAAGACAAGCAGCAGGAATTGCTAAACCAGCTTTCGAACCTGGTAAATCACGACGTTCAGACCGATTACAGAGGTATGGCTGAAATTCGTATCGGCGGAATACTGGTATTGAGTGGTTCAGAATATGAGAAAATCAGTGCCGAAGTGGACGAAACCAACAGTTTATTCCGTCTGCGTCTGGATAATGGCAAGTTGCTTCAGGTTACTGGTGGCGAATTGGGAGCTAACGTGGCAATGTATGAGAAAACTATACCGATGTATCGAGAGGGAATTGATCGGGTTGCAGAACAATTGGTAGGAATAATAAATCAGGTACATCGCGAAGGTTTTGGCCTGAATGATAATGTTCAGCGCGATTTTTTTGACCCTTCAGGTATAACTGCCGCAACCATTCGAATTAATCCCGAGATAGCCGCCGATACAGACAAAATAGCGGCATCTTCGGCACCCGGCGAAGCGGGTAACGGATTGAATGCGATTCGTCTTCAGGACATCCGCGATCAGCGGCTTATTGGTGGAAAAACGCTTCATGAATTCTCTGTTTCACTTATTTCAGATCCCGGATATGAGTTGCGGGAGATAAGGGTAAATACCGATACAAGGATCGCTTCTATCGAAATGCTAACAAACCAGCAGGAGCAAACTGCAGGTGTGAATATTGATGAGGAACTAACCGATCTGATCCGTTACCAAAATGCATACCAGGCCTCTGCTCGTGTACTGAACGCCGCAAAAGAAATGTATGATACACTACTGTCATTAGTATAAGGTGCACAATGAGAATAACACAAAATATCATTTTTGATCGCCTGTTTAACAATATCAACAAAAACAGGTCTGCATTGGCCAAGCTTCAGGATAATGCAGGTACAGGGCTGGAGGTTCGCAAACCCTCAGATGGTCCTGCCAGATTCGCGTCGGCCCGTCAGGTAACCGAGGTAATCGAGCGGAGCGAACAGTACCAGCTTAACGTATCGGCAGGGCTCCGGGATAACCGAATGGCGCAGAATGCAGTGCAAAATATGACCGATCAACTGATCGATTTTAAACGAATTGCGATTCAGGGTGCAACGGCAACTCTGAGCGAGAATGACCGCAAAGCACTTGCAGATGAAATTGCCGGAATACGGGAAAACCTGGTGGCTGAAGCGAATACCCGTTCGGGCAACCGTCATCTGTTCGGTGGTACCAATACAAGTGAGCCACCTTTTATGATTGATGACACCGCCACAGGTGGCGTGGCCGACACCAGTAACACGAATCCCGTCGGTGTAAGAATTTCTGATTCGGTAAGTGTTGATATTAGTGTAACCGGTACGGCTCTAAGAGAAACGCCGGCAGGTGATCTTTTTGAGAGGTTGCTGGATGTGGAAAGCGCTCTGCGGAACAATGAACCGTTATCGGTTTCGGCGGCTCTTGATGATATTGATGTTATTATTGACCATGTAACCCGGCAGGCGGCACATGTGGGTAACAGTATTAACAGAATGGAGTTCATGTATGAAAAACTCGAGTTCAATATCATTTCCCAAAGCAGCGAAAAAAGCCGCCTTGTTGATACCGACTACATGAAGACAATGTCGGAAGTGACAAAATATCAGGTTGCATTTGAGGCTGCACTGTCCGTTAACGGGAAGCTGTTGCAGACTTCTTTGCTTAATTACCTCAGGATGTAATTTTTCCAAAATACCAAACATGATTTAATATCGTACCTGCACCTATTTATAGTGTGACTGCACCGCCGATGCCTGAGCCGGCCTGGAAATATTGAAAGTGCTCAGGGTGAAATACCAACCGATGGCTTTAACGCGGCCACAGGTTAGAAATAACAAAATTAATCAGGATATATCATTTATACTTTAAGCTCCGATGTGATGAAGATTAACGAAACGACCGAAACCGATATCACCCCGGTGATAGAAATACTGCAACGATACCAGGCTTCAGAAGACCAACTATCAACGGTTCAAATTACGGTATTGATTGAAAAGCTGAGACAGTTGAGAATTCGATTTATCCCCTCCGATGTATCAGAATCTGAAAATGACCTGAATACAGGCCACGGACATTTACTCCTTCTTGGATTGGGAGAAGAATTTGCAACTATTCCGCCGGCCGGAGCTCTGAAACCGGAAGTAAATTATGCCGTGCGGGTTATACGATCGCAAGAAGATGGTGTTGATATCACTAACTGGGAACTACGGATCGTAGCATTGGGAAAACTCCTGGAAGCCGTAGATAAGAGTGTAATTGATTCTCACTTTTTACACGTTTGTGACTATCTGGAAGAACCTGTAATCAGGTCGGTTACAGATAAACAGGAGAACTCTGCTGCAAATGTGATAGATATGTTCAATCCGTGTAATAAGGTAATCCGAAAAGCGCTAACCTGTGCATGGAAAGGAGAATACCGGAATGCGGAAATACTGTTACGGGAATGTCTTGATTCGGCAATGCTTGTTCACGATCGGCTTACTGTAATTAACGGGCTTGCAGATGTCTGTTTTGAACAGAAAAGATGGCACCAGGCGGAAAAATTAGCCATGAAATCGATTGAGGCACAACCGGTGCAGCGCACACCATATCTTATTTTGTTTAAAATCGCTGCTATTACAAAAAATGTGCAAAAAGCCTGGGACTGGCTCGATAAATACCGGGAATTTGAGGCTGAAATTACCCGATCAAATTACGATGTTCGAATAAATGAGGAGGATCTTTGCCTTCTTCTCGCCGACCTTTCTTTAATGTTGGGCAATACCAGCGATGCATTTACTTTTTATGAGCGCCATTTCTTGCTGAAGATTGAAAAGACTGAGCCTTCAGTAGTCGAAAAATTGCTTATATATTCCATAGACACGGGGAATTACGATAAGGCGGTACTCTATTTTGAACACTTATTTGGATCAATAATTCCGGAAAAACTGAATGATGCAGAATCAGCCAGGCTTCTAGAGGTGATCTCACTCTTCATGGACAAAGAATGGTATGACTATGCGGAAAAAATATGTGAACTTGTATTTAACGGCAATCCGAAGAATACACTTTTATTAAGGCGATGGATAGCTACGCTGGCTAAAACCAGAAACCTGGATAAAGCCCGGCAGGTGATGCAAATTGCCCTCAGGAAAAATTGATTTTCCGCAATTTATTACGAATAGTTCTGTCGCTTATTTCAAGTAGCTGAGCTGCCTCTTTCTGGTTGCCATTCGTCTTTTCCAGAGCTCTGCGTATCATTTGAAGTTCCATCTCTTCAATGGGAAGCAAAGGCATATCTGCCAAAACAACTTCGGTACACACATCGTCGTAATCTTCAAAAATGTTATCTAAAACATGATCTACGTTTATGATATCATCATTATATGCCATTATAACACCACGATGAACCAGGTTTTCAAGTTCTCTTACATTACCCTTCCACTCAATACTAGTTAGGTAACTTTTCATATCAGCGCTCAATAATTTGGAATTTATGCAGTACTGGTCGCAAAATTTAGTTACAAAATGTTCAGCCAGCACCAGTATGTCTTCTCTTCGGTCACGAAGTGGTGGCAGTGAAACCGGGAATACGTTAAGCCTGTAATAAAGATCCTGCCTGAAGATGCCCTCATTAACCGCTTTGGTAAGATTTCGGTTCGATGTCGCAATGATCCGAACGTCTGATTTAACAGATTGTTGACTGCCAACTTTTGTATACTCACGCTCCTGAAGAACCCGAAGAAGCTTGGCCTGAACATTTATATTGATTTCCGTGACCTCATCCAGTAGTAGTGTGCCTCCTTCAGCTGTTTCAAAAGCACCTTTGCTGTCCGTAATTGCACCGGTAAATGAACCTTTTATATGGCCAAATAGCGTGCTTTCAACCAACTCGGATGGAAGGTTGGCGCAATTAATTTTCACATAAGGTTTCTCTCTGCGCCTACTGGTAAAATGGATTAGATTTGCGAATACCTCTTTACCGGTGCCGCTTTCACCACGAATAAAAACGGGGGCGTCATTGTTTGCAAGCCGGTCGAGAATTGAGTGCAATCTTTTTATCTTCGGATGTTCACCAATAAAAAGATTGGGACTGCCTTTTTTTTGGGTGGAATTCGATTTCGCTCTAGTGCCGTTTGTTAAAGCTACAGTAGTATCGTGCTCTGTTTGATCGGGATTATTGGTTTCGGGCCTGCTCAGAAATTCTTTAACACGGGAAAGCAGGTCATCAGGGCAGAATGGCTTTGTTATATAGTCGCTCGCCCCTTTTTTCATTGCATTGATGCCATGATTGATATTACCGTAACCTGTCATGAGAAAAACACCAGTGCCAGGCTTGTTTTCCAAAACAAAATTCAGCACATCATCGCCCGATAGTTCATTCATTTTTACATCCGATATAACCAGATCGATTGCATTATCACGGATTGATTTTAGCGCTTTCACCGGGCAGGAATGTGATTCAATTTGAAGATCGTGTTCTGAAAAGTGGTCAGTAATAAGATTCAGAATGGATTCATCATCATCGATGATCAGTACTTTATATTTACCCGTCATATTAATTATCCCGAGTTAATTTCTGTTGTCAGATCTTTTATGTGCAGTCTGGAGTTCTAAACGCTAGATGATGTCGGGCAGGTCATTTACCCGCAAAATGTTATACACAGCTTACTTATTTACGTTCCGTAATGTTGTAGCAAATAAGCCAAAAAAAAATGGAAAAAACAAATTGATAAGAAAAGGCTAAGTCATTCTCTCTCAATACATTAAATATTTTAATCTAAAAAAATTCTAATTTAAAAATAATGTAATTTAAATAAAATCAGCTATTTATAAATTTCAATTGGCGCCAGAAAAACAGAAAATAACAAAATGTTAAAATATGTAAAATAATTATCCAGTCAGATCAGAAAGTATCTTACGAGCGGTATTCGATAGTATTTCAGGCGCATCATAGGCACCGCTTTTTATGTTTTTACTGATAACTCCGAGGTTTTCGATTGATCTGGATGAAAGTTTATTTAGTTCCTTTTTTGACACAGATATATCATCGTTCTGATGTCCGGCAGTGCGGATTTCGGCCATATCAGTTCTTTTTGCAGTCGCCCGGGTTTTTACGGCATTTGTATCAGCATTGTTCTGCGGCCTGTCGGGCTTCCCCGTACCGGTAAGGGTATGTCGGTTATGAACGTCTTTGATCTGCATCTCAACCTAATATTCTAAGTGTGGTGGTTAAAGACTCCGCCGCACGATCACCAGCCCTGTACGAGTCTTCATTTCTGTAATCCGAATAGAGGTAACCAAGTTCCTGTTCTACGGTATCACGTCTGGTATGCAGCTTGTGTAAAATCTTTGTATCGAGATCCGTCAAGATAGAAAGTCTATCCAGAATCGATGTAAAGTCTCCTCTTTTTCGTGACACACCGCAAGAGGTATCTTCAAGTATATCTGTTATCTGATCAATTTTTTTCCCGCGAATACTGTACAGATATTGAATATCCGGCATACTTATGTCAGACTGGTTGAGCCTTGTGAGTATGTGCCAGGAAAGATTGATAACATCGTCAAATTTTTCCGACAAATTCATGTGGCTTGACTGGTTTATATTGACAGTTTTCATAGGAAATTGAAGTATTAGAAGAACATACTTTGCATTCGGATAATTTCATCGAACTGGGCCTGCCCCTGAATCACAACTTGCTGTAGTCTGGTAAACTCATCGCGTAGCTGGGCTTCGCGGCGGATCAGGAACCTCTCCTGGGCAGAAATTCGATTGTCGAGTAGCTTTATTCGCTGATCTGCACCTTTTTGCAGAGAACTGAGAATGTTGTCATTCCCCTGGTTAAACGCATCAATTTTCCCCAAAATCCGTGCAGAAAAACCATTTTCTGATTCAAAAAATGCCCGTATTCCTTCGCGGTCGTTATCGAGAATATCCTTAAGCACTGCTTCGTCTTTAAGATTCAGGGTACCGTCGCGACGCACCTCTATACCCAGGTCCGATAGTTTACTGATCCCGGCAATATCAAATCCGGGAAGATCTTGAATGCTTTCATAGCGTAACTCAACAGTAAGCTGGCGAAGTACCCGGTCACGACGTAGCAGTCCAGAATCGCTATTCTGGTTACCGGCTACCGTTTTTGTTCGAATGTCAAGAATCAAGTTATTGTAGTCTTTTATAAAAGACTGAACCGCCTCAACTGAACTGTCAAGGTCATTCTCTACCTGCAGAGTTACATCTCCCGGAGTATTACTGCGGAGTTCAAATGTTACTCCCTGAATAACATCCGAAACGATATTGGAGCTACGGGTTATTGTGATTCCATCGATGGAAAAAACGGCATCAAGGTCGGTTGCAGGTGTCAGGTTGCTCAGGCCGAGAAGAGCAAAATTACCGGAGGCTTCGGTAATGTTAATGGCATTATCGCTGCCACTTTCAGTACTTTTCAGCGAAAGTTGTAAACTACCGGAAGTCGTTTCATACACAACGGCTTGAACCCTTCCATCCATAGTTTCATTTATGCCGGCTGCTATAGCGTTAAGCGCCTGCCGGTTATCAAGGCCAGTAGTATCAATATCAAGAGTCAACGGATCAGAGCTTCCGATCTGAATCGCCAGGTTTCCACCACCACCCGTAAAATCACTGCCATCGGCACTCAAAACCCCAGACAGTACAATATCCTGCCGGGCAATTTGTGCCACGTTAAGTGAATAGGATCCGGTGAAAGGTGTACCAGAAACGTTTCGTACAGCTATTACCGACTCATTGCTGCTGTTTGCCAACTGCTGCCGGATTGGTGAATCTACAGGACTTGCAAAATTATTCAGTGTTTTCCTCAGGGCAGTCATGTTCGCATCAACCGTTGTTAATGCCGTTTTACGACTCTGTTCAGTATTCCTGAGGGTTTGAAGTTCGTTTTTCCGAATACTCTCAAGTTGAATGATCTGCTTGATGGCATCTTCGTAGGGGTTACTTTGCCGGAAAACGGAGCCTATGCTAGCCATGGTTCATCCTATCCTGTTGAAACGTTGAGATTACCGGAAGACTGCTGCCCCCGGGCCACAGATTCTTCCCAGGTATCGCGGATTGGCTCAAGCAGATCTCTCACTTCCTCGAATTCGCCTTTTTCAGCCTGTGCCTGGCAATATTCGTACATAGAGAAGAGCGATCCGGAGATTTCGTACTCAAAATTTAACGACTTCACTAAAACCTGCAGAATTTCCTGCAGTCGGTTACCGTCTTTCTGGTGGCAGGCAACAATAGCAAAGTTGTAAAGCTTAACTATGAGCTCTTCTTTGGAGGCATTCATGATGGCCTGCCGCTGATAAATTTGTTGTGGATTCTTCATAATCTGATATCTGCCGGTACTGCAAATAGAGGTTGGTTTATTTGTAGTTATCGGCAGAAACCGGAAAAACTTAAATATTTTTTTTACCATGTTCGGAAGTGCAGACTCAATCGGAAATCGGGTATAGAACAAAAGCTAAAAAGATCAAAAGCTCCCCTACCTGTTCCTCCCGTACTCCTCATGGCTCGAAACCCAGTCCAGCGACGAAATCGCTGCGCCCAGCGACAGCTCGCCGGCAAGTGCCACTCCGGCGATGATCTCCGCGAATTTGTTCACCCTGTCCTTGCCGTAGCATCCCATAACCTCCAGGCATTCGCGCTGTGTGGCCAGGCCCGTGCCGCCGCCGTAGGTGGCCACAATGAGTGATGGGATGGTGAGCGACAGGTAGAGATCGCCCTCCGGTGTTACCTCCGAATAGAGAATGCCCGCCGATGATTCCGAAACATTGGCCACATCCTGCCCGGTGGCGATGAACATGGCCGTGATCGCGTTCGGCGAGTGTGCGCCGTTGTTGTTCGCGCCCGACATGAACGCGCCGACGGTTGCCACCCGGTTCTGGTAGTCGAGCACCTCCGGATCGGCACGCAGGTGCTGTATGAGCACATCCCTCTTCAGCACCGCCTCGGCCGTTACCCGCTTTCCGCGCGTGCGCATGATGTTCACCTGGGAGGCCTTCTTGTCGGTGGCGAAATTCGACTCCAGGAAAAAGCGTGAAATGCCCTGGTAGCTGTCCATGATCCAGCTGCAGGCGGCGAAGGTGGCACGGCCCACCATGTTCTGTCCGGCCGCGTCGCCCGTAAAGTAATTGAACCGAAGGTACACGAACTTGTTGGTGAGAAAATGGTCGATGTACTGCAGTTTGGCCACATTCGAGGTCGCTTCGGCCTCCCGGCGGATGGAATCCATGTTTTCGTTGATCCATTTGCCGAAATCGCGTGCCTGCCGGGCGTTTTCGAAGATGAATACCGGCGCCCGCTGCATGCTGTCGCCCACCACGGTGCAGGTAACGCCTCCCGACAGATTCACCACTTTGATGCCCCGGTTATAGGAAGCGACCAGCGTGCCCTCGGTGGTGGCCAGCGGTACCAGGAAATCCCCTTTGGCATGCTCCCCGTTCACCCGTACCGGACCGGCAAAGCCAACCGGCACCTGTGCAACGCCGGTAAACGCCTCCACGTTTCCGCGGGTAATGGCCGGATCAAATGAATAATTCGGCAAATGTTCCAGCTTTTTGCCACTAAACTGTTCAACAAATGCCTGTCGGCTTCTGATTACCGGATTGCTGTAGTCATCCGACTTGTCGACGGGTATTTTCACACGGTCTGCCCCGTTGTCGTGCAGGGCGTCTTCCACGTTCAGGGCCAGCTTCCCGAAATTCTCCGACAAAAAGGTGATGCCCACCTTGTGTTTGCCGGTGGGCAGGTTATCGGTCTGTACATCGATATGCACCACATCCCGGAGCCCCAGGTTTACCGGCGATTCAGGCGACACCTGCCGTGGCTGCAGGGCAAGTCCGTTGCCGAAGCGCAGCGTCACCTTGTCGGCCGGGATCTCGCTGCCGTTCAGGGTGATGTCGTAGATACCGACCAGAATGGCGTCGGAAAGGCGGTTTTTCAGACTGAACTGAACGCCGTATTCGGTGTTCTTCAGACTTCCGTAATTGTAGAGCTGCCGGAGGATCAGGCTGGGTATTTTCATGTTTAAAAAACCGGGTTAGTGAGTTATATCTGCCATGGAATGATAGTGAAAAATATATGCGGGCCAATGACTACAGGTTACATAATGTTGAGCATAAATGTAAGATATCAAACGATGGGATATTACATCGCATCCGGTTCGGGCAGTAAAACACAGCTGGCATGGCGGCCGGAACGAGCATCCGAACCTCATGTTTGATTTGTTCCCCTCTCCGGGATATGAGATATTTGATGCACCCGATTACCACGCAAAAAGCTGTCCACCATGCCCCTAAACATGTATGCCGATATCGCCCTTCCAACCCCGGTGAGGCAGGTTTTTACCTATCTCGTTCCGAATGGACTGCGCGACAGTCTTGCCCCTGGAATGCGGGTGTGGATACCGCTGCGCGACCAGATGGCCATCGGCATGGTTACGGAGTGCCACAATCGGAAACCGGCGTTTGAGGTTCGTGAAATCGTCCGCAGCCTCGACAGTTTACCGGTGATGCCGCCTGAGCTGATCGACCTCACCCGGTGGATATCGCAGTTTTACTACTGCAGCCACGGCGAGGCGGTGCAGGCGTCGCTGCCGGCCGGGCTCAATTTCGTGGCGGAGGTTTATCTGAAGTTGGCCGGGCACGACGGGGATGCGCCGCCGGAGGGCTTGAAGGGTGACAACAATTTTTCGAAAGAGGAACTGGATATACTCGGTGAGGTGCAGACCAGGGGCCGGTATCACCATAAGGAAGCGCTGAAGCGGTGGGGGGATGGGGGTGAGCGCATCATCAAAAGCCTGGTGCGCCGGGGCATTCTGCAGCAGTGGCAGGAACCCGAACTGCGCGTAAAACGCAAAATGGTGACGGTTTTCGACCGGCCGGAGGACTTTGACATCCGCCTTCAGTCGGCTGAGGAAGCGCTCGACGGCAGGAAGAAGCCTGTCTGGTTTCAGGCCCTTGAAGCCATCGCCGCGCTCGACCTGCCCATGCAGGCGGGGGACATCCGCGAGGCCGCGGGCTGTTCCGATTACGCGTTCAACCGCCTCAGGAAGGAGGGCTGGTTCACGGAGGCCGAGGTTCCCGCCCCCGAGGAGGTCCCCGACCTGGAATACGATCCCGCACAGATCGCCCTGTTGAACAACAGCCAGCAGGAGGCCTTCGAAGCCATCCGCGGATACCTCGATGCCGGCGAATACCACCATTTTCTGATGCACGGCGTTACCGGCAGCGGCAAAACCGAGGTATACATCCACGCGCTGCGCCATGTGCTCGAGGCCGGGCGCACCGGGCTTGTGCTTGTGCCCGAGATCGCCCTCACGCCTCAGACCCTGCGGAGGTTCTACCGCATCTTCGGCAACAGCATCGCCCTGCTGCACAGCCGCCTGAACGACCGCGAGCGGTACGAAGCCTGGAAACAGCTGCGCGATGGGAAGAAACGCATCGCCATCGGTCCGCGGTCGGCCGTGTTCGCCCCGCTCGAAAACCTTGGCCTCATCATCATCGACGAAGAGCACGACAGTTCCTACAAGCAGGAGGATCCGGCCCCGCGCTATCACGCCCGGGATGTGGCCATCATGCGGGCCTTCCGCAGCGACGCGGTGATCGTGACTGGATCGGCCACGCCCTCGCTGGTAAGCCTGTACAACAGTTCAAAAGGCAAGAACACCCTGATCAAGCTGCGCGAGCGCCACTCCGGCCACGGCATGCCAGCGGTGAACATCATCGATCTGAAAAAATACCGGTCGTCGGGCATGCACGGCCCGCTGGCCGCGCCGCTCTACCAGGCCATGGCCGACGCCCTCGACCGCGACGAGCAGGTGATCCTGCTCTATAACCGCCGCGGGTATGCCGGGTTCGTTCAGTGCGAAACCTGCGGGCATATCGAGGAGTGCCCCTCCTGTTCGGTGGCCCTCACCTTCCATAAATACCGGAACCATGTGCGCTGCCACTACTGCGGTTACAGCCGGAACCTGGGGCAGAACTGCTCGAGCTGCGATGCCGGTTCCGTAAAACAGGTGGGTTCGGGTACCCAGCGGGTCGAGGAAGAGCTCGACGGACTGTTCCCGGGCTCCTCGATCCTTAGGATGGACCAGGACACCACGGGTGGAAAGGATTCCCACGCCCGCATCCTGAACAGTTTCGGCCGCGGCGAGCATCAGATCCTGGTCGGCACCCAGCTCGTGGCCAAAGGCCTCGACTTCCCCAATGTTACGGTGGTGGGGGTGGTGAACGCCGACACCGAGCTGGCCTTCCCCTCGTACCGGTCGTCGGAGCGCATGTTTCAGCTGCTCAGCCAGGTATCTGGCCGTCCGGGCCGTGCGGCCAAGGCGGGTGTGGTCTACCTGCAGACCTGGCAGCCGGAGCATCCCTCTATTGTCTATGCCCGGAACCACGATTTCGAAGGCTTCGCCGCCGCGGAACTATCGCAGCGTAAAAACCTGCTTTGGCCGCCGTATTCCCGTCTTGTGCAGTTCACCTTCAAATCGGCCGACGCCCAGCTGGTGGGCCGTGTGGCCCAGGTCTTCGTGCAGGCCCTGATCCGCGTGGCCGGCGGCATTCCCGTTCTGGGTCCGGCCCCAGCCGCCATCCACCGCATAAAAAATGAGTTCCGGTGGGAAGGTCTGATGAAGATGCCCGTGGCCCTCGGCGCGGCCTCCATCGAACAACTGCTCGACCAGGCGTTTGCAGCCTATGAGACCGGCAAACCGAAAGGGGCATCGAAAGTGCGGATCACCGTGAATGTGGACGCGGTGTGATGGAGAGGGGGTAAATCCGGGATTTATTAAAATTCACCTCTGACTACCGATGGGGCTTAAGACACACTGGATGAAACACTACCGTTTTACCGGACCCATTCGGGCCGCCTATGATGATGAGTTCTTTATTTCCCGAAAAATGTAGCCTGATCTTAATATTGGGTACACTACGATAAGCTGAAACCAAAGGGATGTTAACGACCTGGCATTTGTGCTAAGGGGCGACCAAGCCAGAATTCTGACACAAAACCCGTTTTGTGTGCC
>RECM01000052.1 GCA_007694035.1 Balneolaceae bacterium | reverse complement strand
AAAAGGCAAAAAGCAAAAGGCAAAAGTTAGAAGGCGTGAGGCAAAAGGATGAGGCGAGGCTTAAGCCTTGCCTCACGTCTCACGTCTTGTGTCTTGTGTCTTGCTTCTTGCTTCTTGCTTCTTGTGTCTCAATCACCACTAAACCACAAACCCGTCATCAAGGGTTACGCCTTTGGGGACAACCACGATTCCGTCAACAACCGAGTACTGCTCGTAATTGCCCTCTTCGAGGTGTGAGCCGCCGTTGATCCGCACATCGTTGCCGATGCGCACATTTTTGTCGACTATGGCATTGCGGATGTAGCACCGCTCACCGATCCCCATGGCAGGCCTTCCCATAGGCCGCTTCAGGTCTTCGATGGAGGCAAAGAAGTCATTACCCATGATGATGGAATCCACAATGGTGGTTCCGACGCCAATTCTTGACCTGATCCCGACCAGGGTATGCTCAATCCGGCTGGCTTCGATTATGGAACCCTCCGCGATGATGCTGCGCTCGAGTGTGGTACCCGTTACCTTTGACGCCGGCAACAGCCGGGCACGTGTGTAGATCACTCGTTTGTTATCATACAGGTTGAAACCTGGAAGCTGCTTGGTAAGGTCCAGGTTGGCTTCGAAGAATGATTTGATCGTCCCGATGTCGGTCCAGTACCCATCGTACAGATAGGAGGCAATTATATATTTCGACTCTATCGCGGCCGGTATGATCTCCTTGCCAAAGTCGGTGGAATCGGGATTCGATTCAAACAGGTCGTGAATGGCTTTTTTA
The DNA here is from genome assembly GCA_007694035.1 of Balneolaceae bacterium. Classification (GTDB taxonomy): domain Bacteria; phylum Bacteroidota; class Rhodothermia; order Balneolales; family Cyclonatronaceae; genus RECM01. The sequence goes on along the minus strand of RECM01000052.1, from coordinate 15,225 downwards.
CTGAAGATGTAGATACCCATCGATGCCAGGTATACACGGCCGGCATTTTTCAAATCATCGGGTACTTCAGATGGCCAGTTTTTCAGCTCTTCAAGCGGCGGTTTTTCCACAAAACTGCTGATATTTCCCTTTTCGTCGGTTTTCAGGATACCAAACCCGGTGGCATCCTCTGCATTCACCGGAATGGTAGCGATCGAAATATCGGCACCTGATTCGAGATGGTTTTGCATCATCTCTTCATAGTCCATCTGGTAGAGCTGGTCGCCCGACAGCACAAGCAGGTGATCGTATTCATGGTTGTTCAGATGGTGGAACGACTGACGTACTGCGTCGGCCGTACCCTGGTACCATTTGGAGCTGCCTGGAGTCTGTTCCGCGGCCAGAATGTCAACAAAACCGGGGCTGAACACGTCGAAGTGGTAGGTATTTTTGATGTGCCGGTTAAGGGAGGCAGAGTTGAACTGGGTGAGTACAAATATTTTCCTCACATCGGAGTTGAGGCAGTTCGATATGGGGATATCCACCAGGCGGTATTTACCACCAATGGGCACTGCAGGCTTTGACCTGCTTTTTGTAAGTGGGAAAAGTCTTGATCCCTGGCCCCCGCCGAGGATTACGGCTACAGTTTTGTCCATCACGGCCATATTATTAATTATTTAATGATTGATATAGTTCGATGTATTTATCTGCTGATTTATCCCACGAAAAATCGAGGGCCACTGCCCTGTCACGGAAAATTTTCATGTGATCTTTAATTTTGAACATGGAGTGGGCGCGGCTTACGGCATGCCAGGCGTCTTCGAGGCTGAACTGGTTGAAACAGACCCCGTACCCATCGGGTTCGCCCACATCAATAACCGTATCGTTAAGACCGCCGGTACGCCGCACGATCGGTATGGTACCGTATTTGAGGGCATACATCTGGTTCAGACCACAGGGTTCCACCCGCGAGGGCATCAGCAGAAAATCGGAACCCGCGTATATCTGGTGGGCAAGTTTTTCGTTGTACTGCAGCGAGGTGTTGAAGTACCCCACAAAGCGTCCCTTAAGATGGTTGAACAGATGGTGCAGGTACGGGTCGCCGGTTCCCAGCACAATAAAATTGGCCTCATTGCCCGATTCCAGGAACGCCGTAATGAGGTCGGGCAGCAGGTCAGCCCCCTTCTCTTTGGCCAGGCGGCCGATATATGAAAATACTGGCAGCTTCGGGTTCAGCCCGAACTCTTTACAGAGCACTTCCTTATTCAGCTTTTTCCCCTTCTCAAGCGTTTTCGCTGTGAAATTATGAGCGATAAGCGGGTCGGTGGCCGGATCCCATACCTGATCGTCGATACCATTGATGATGCCAACCGATTTCGGGGCTTCGTGCTGCATCAGGGTTTCGAGCCCGGAACTGTCGGTCTGCAGTTCTCTGAGATACCCTGTCGATACGGTGGTCAGCTTCCAGCAGTTACGGATACCGCTGGCCAGGGAGTTCAGACGGTTGTTCCATTCCAGAAACCCGAATTTCTCCGGCTTGATCTTGGGCAGCAGCGCTGCCTTCCCAATATCGTACGATCCGTGGTACTCACCATTGTGAATGGTCAGTACGGTGGGTACGGTAATCAGATCGGAATAGATGTAACAGGAATTGATCAGAAAAGGGATGAGGGCCGTGTGGTGATCGTGGCAGTGTATAACATCGGGTTTTTGCGGGAATGATTTAAACCAGTCGAGTACGGCAAGCTGAAAGCTCACATACCGTTCAAATTCGTCCCAATACGGGTAACCGCTGTGCGGATCCACATAGATTCCCGGTCGGTCGGTGCGTCCGGGTATATCCACCATATAGAGCGGGAAACCGAGTTCATCCACCTTTTCCCGGAGCATGCGGTAATGAAACTTCTGCGACCCGAGGTACGTAGCCCCTTCATGTACCACATCATAGGAACGGCTGTTTGCCCAATCGTTGTCGTATTTGGGTATCACGACCCAGGCGTTTACATTTTTCCTGTTCAGAAACTTAGGAAGTGAGCCAACTACATCTCCCAGCCCGCCGGTTTTTGCAACTGGATAACACTCCAGGCTTGTGTGAACTACAAGCATGATTTTTACTAATTATCTAAATCTGTTTATTACTGAATACTATGCATTGATAATACTCCATAGACGGCTAATTGCAAAATCAAAAGGCTGAAAATGAAGATTATCTTACTATATTTAACTTCTTTTTTATCAATTTAATGAACTATGCAGGCGATCAGTATTGAAAGCGTAAGCAAAGTGTTCGGAGCGTTCAAAGCGGTCGATAATGTCAGCTTTGATGTGAGACCGGGATGTATCTACGGGGTATTGGGTCCTAACGGTGCCGGAAAGACCACGACCATCAGGATGATTAATTATATCACCATACCCGACCAGGGCGTGATCACCATAAACGGCGTAAAAGCCGGCAGGCAGACCCAGGAGATCATCGGCTATCTGCCCGAAGAGCGCGGGCTTTACAAAAAAATGAAGGTGGGCGAACAGCTCATTTACCTGGCACGGCTCAAGGGGATGAAACTGAACGACGCACGCGCATCACTCAAATTCTGGCTTGAACGCTTCGACGCGTACGGGTGGATCGACAAGGAGGTGAGCGAGCTTTCAAAGGGGATGCAGCAGAAAATTCAGTTCATCGCGACCATAGCCCACGACCCGCAGATATGCATTTTTGATGAGCCCTTCAGCGGGCTCGACCCCATAAACAGCGAACTGCTCAAAGAGGTGATCCTGGAGCTGAAGGCAAAGGGCAAAACCATCCTGTTCGCCACCCACCGCATGGAACAGGTCGAGCAGATGTGCGACGATATCTGCCTGTTCAACCGCGGCAAGGTGATACTTGAGGGGAATCTGAGCCAGATCAAACGCTCTTTCGGCCGCAATACGGTGAACCTGGAATTCGAGGGCGACGGCTCCTTCCTGAACGATCTCGAAGGTGTACGTATCAACAATAAATCGGTGAACTTCGCCGAAATCCGGCTGCTGAACGGCATCGACGAGCAGGAAATTCTGAAGGCCGCACTCCGGCATGTGCGCGTAATGAAGTACGAATTCGTTCAGCCCTCGCTCAACGAAATATTCATCTCAAGCGTAGGTACCGACAACGTTCCCAAAGCCGAACCCTTAAGTTGATCACTATGGATTTCAACAAATTTTTCCTGGTATTCAAACGCGAGTACTTCAGCCGGCTCAAGAGCAAAACGTTTATCCTTACAACCCTCCTGGCCCCGGTCGGGTTTCTGCTCATTTTCCTCATCCCCATCGCAATATCCTCACTGAGCTCCGAGCGTGAACGGGTCGTTTATGTGGTGGATGAAACGGGCACCATCGATCACCGGCTTGTTCAGGCCAACCCCGGGTTATACCGCATCCCCGATACCACCAATATGGATGTACTCCGCGGGGAGGTGATGTCGCGGAAGGTGGATGCCTATATCTACATAACCGAATCGGTGATCACCAACACCGGATCGCCCGAGCTGGTATACGGCGGGGCCGGCGGGCTGATGTTCATTCAGGGAATCCGGTCCGACATCCAGTCTGCCGTGAGGACCGAACTGCTTGACCGGTCGGACGTTAATCCCGAGGTGCGTGAAATTTTCAACAAGCGTGTGAGCCTTCAGACCAGCAAGCTCACCGAAACCGGCGAAGAAGAGACCGACACCACCGCATTGTTCATTGTGGGACTGGTTTTCGGGATCGTAATCTACGCGGCGATGTTCATCTACGGCGCCATCATCATGCGCAGCGTGATCGAAGAAAAATCGAGCCGGATCATCGAGGTGATTACATCGGCGGTAAAGCCGCTGGAACTGCTTCTGGGCAAGGTGATCGGCGTAGGCGCCCTGGGCATGACCCAGTTCCTGATCTGGATAATTGCCATATCGGGCATCGGTGCTGTAGCCGGCATGTTCATGCTGGGCACAACACCTGATGCCGCCACCGGGGAAGCGCTCGAACAGGCCGCGGCCAGCGGGGTCAGTTTCTCCATACCGGACATCGGAATCGAGCTGTGGATCGGTCTGCTTGTTTTTTTCCTGCTTGGCTATCTTATCTACAGCGCCCTGTTCGCGGCGGTGGGTTCGGCCGTTGAGTCGGAGACCGACAGCCAGCAGCTCACCCTGCCCATCTCCATTCCGATCATCATCGCCATGCTTCTGATCAACCACGTGGCGTCCGATCCCGACTCCACCCTGTCGGTAGTCAGTTCCATGTTTCCCCTGTTCACACCCATGCTCATGCCCGTGCGTATGGCTGTGCTCGACGTACCTCTCTGGCAGGTGCTTGGATCCATCGTTCTTATGGCCCTCACGTTCATCGTACTGATGTGGCTCAGCGCCCGCATCTACCGCGTAGGCATGCTGATGTACGGAAAAAAAGCGGGCTTCCGCGAACTCGCCCGGTGGATCAGGTATAGTGAGTGATTGAACAATAGAACATTAGAATAGGGAACAATAGAATTTGGAAGTAATGCAGGGTTCATCCTGTGCTGTGCGCGGCAGAGCACACATACTTCGACTTCATTTCGTGCTGCGCCCGAAATTGCGCCCTTCGTCTCCGCTCCGCTGCGCTCAGGCCATGCTCAGTATGACGGAGCAAAACACTTCCCCATTCTAATGTTCTAATGTTCTATTGTTCCCCAGTTCCCTTGTCCCAACCCTGCGATCTGGTTCAATCAGCCGCCTGGTTTCACGCAGTTCCCGGTAGACGGTATCACTCAGGCGGCCGGAGGCGGCCTGCAGTGCGAGGTGACGGATTCTCGGATCACGGTCGGATGCGTACTCGCGGATTATGGATTCCGTTCTGCGTGAATCGGAATTGGCCGTAATCAGGTTGAAGGCGGTCTGCCGAACGGCAAAGGGTTGCGAGCCGCTCAGGTAGGGATCGGTATGAGCAACAGCATCCTCCGGTTCGACCGCCATGAACAGTTCTTCGAGCGCGGCGGCTTTAACGGAAGGCGGGCGGTCGGAGGTCATCAGCCGCCTTACGAAATCGCGAAAATCGGCTTCAGGGCTGATCAGCCGGAGGCTGCGGAGCGCCGTGATGGCAACTTCGGGATCGGCGGCCGTCTGTACGGTCCTGCCCGTCATCCGCTGTACCTCCTCGTTGCCGGGATAACCCGCAAGGGCCTCAAGCGCGGCCAGTTTGATGGTGACAGGGTCCTCACGCAGGAAATTCATGAACATCTGCTCCGTACCCGACGCTCCGCTGGTGAAGGCCGCCATGGCGTGTACCAGTGCCGCCCTCACATCGGGGTGCTGTTCATTGCGGATGATATCGTTCAGGGCCAGCTGCAGGTCGGGATCTTCGGTGTAGAAGGCCATCACCTCTGCCGCGGCCGCGCGCTCGGCAGCATCCTCACTGCGGCGAAGCTGATGCAGCCAGAACCGGAACGGTTTGTAGACTACCAGATCAACGGAAGCACCGGTGCTGAAAGTGATGTTCTGAAGCGACGGATCAACCGATCGGGTTATTACGGATCCGGTCGGGACAAGCTCAAATGCGGCATCTTCAACACCATCCAGCTTGTTCAGGTGCACGGTGATGGTGATCACCGTATCGGGCACATTCTGAATGGGTGTAACTTCGAACGTTACCGTACCTCCGCTCTCCGATTCGGTAATCTCGATCTCGAAAGCCGGCACGGTTTCCGTTATAATATCAACTTCTGCAGATACCCCGCTGAACGTGGTGCCGATCTGGTCGTACCAGAACCGGTTGTAGGCATTCAGGTCGTACACGCCGGCCGGCAACCGCGCCGCATCTCGGTACGATTGGCGGAACAGATCAAACATCAGCTCACCGGATGCGCTCTCCCAGGCCCTCATCACCCGGTTCCAGGTGTTCGGACCATAAAAGCTGTGTTCATCACCCTCATACGACGGGAAATCGGACAGTTGCAGCATCCCCTTTTCCGAACGCAGTTCACGGTAGATGTGTGCGGCATAGGCCTGATGGATGGTGGCTGTAACGGCATCGTAAGCCCTCTGCCGTGCCCCGAACCACTGGTGCATCACGGCCCGGTCGGCCTGCAGCATCAGGTCGCCCAGATTCTGAAACACATACCCGTAACCCGGCGCGAAGGATTTCTCTTCCCAGCGATGGTCGGCAAGCACCAGCAGGTTCATGCCATCGAACGGAAATTCCATATTCAGTGATCGCTGCGTGCGACCCATTGCGTCCGAAACGCGGCGCAGAAGCTGATTCATCTGATCCGCATTGAGAGTGCCGGGTTCGGAATAGACCCTCAAAGGCTTGATTCCTGCAATCGCCTCCTGGTACCGCAGGTCGCCGAATGCGAAATTCCAGCCGGATACGGCTACCGGTGTATTGCTCGACCAGCGGATGCGCTGCATACCTTCCCCGGCGGGATCAGATCCCGCAAATTCACCCACCGACACCAGTTCAAGTCCTTCGGGTATGGTGAACGAAAACGTGACGGGCATGGCCAGGAAGGGTGTGTCGGATGAGGGTACCCAGGCCGATGTTGTCTCCGGCTTATTGGATGTCCAGACGGTTCCGCGTTCGTTCACATGGATACCGTAACCGGGCGATGCCTCGTAGGTGACGGCCAGCTGATAGCGCCTGCCGGACTCCATCCTGCCATCCGTATCGAAGCGGATACCGTGGTCGGTGATTTCAAAATCGAGGGGTTCGCCATCGAGCTCGCTTTCTGAAACCGACATATTCCTGCCCTGAAGCAGTATATAGGGCGTATCGCCGGTAAACGGGGATATCTCGTACCGGACCGTACCGCTGATCCGGGTTGCGTTCCTGTTCACGGTCACATCCAGCCCGGCCCGGTGGAAGCGCACCTGTTGGGGTGGAAAAGCGGTGTAAAAAAGCTTCTGATCTGTGGCAGCTTGCTGTGCCACGGTAGTTTGATTAGCCATCGCGGATTGATATGTCCTCGTGGTTTGCTGTGCCAGCGCGGTTTGCTGTGCCAGGGCAGATTGTTGAGCCGTGGCGGCTTGCTGTGCCATTGAGGTTCGATGTACCATCGCGGTTTGCTGTGCCGTCGTTGTCGCTGCAGGTGAGAGAACAAGCAGAGGCATTAAAAGTGCCAAAAGGGATAAAAGTTGCGTCATAATCATTTCGAAGATGGGTTAAACAGAGGTAATACCTGGTTGTGAATTTCTTTCCCGGAGCTGAAACCGTTGCCGCCGTCTACCACCGCACGGCCCTTCAGGTCGGTGAACAAGCCGCCGGATTCCTGCACGATGTTGATCAGTGCGGCGGCATCCCATACGTTCAGAACCGGATCGACCATCAGGTCGGCCCGGCCGCAGGCCACCATCATGTGCCCGTAGGCGTCGCCCCAGGTTCTGTGTACGCGCACTTTTTTCAGCAACTGCGCCAGTTCCCGGTCGTAGCCGTACAGTGCAAAATGCTGCACGTCGGATGTCAGAAATGTGGCCTCACCGAGTGAGCTGCAGGGCCTCATCCGGCAGGCATCACCGTTCAGTGTGGCCCCCATCCCCTTCACGCCAACGCACATTTCATCGGGCACCGGTGCGTAAATCACGCCGGCCACAGGCTCCCCGCCTACCAGCACTCCCACGAGTGTGGTGTACAGGGGGATGTCGTGAATAAACGATTGTGTACCGTCGATCGGGTCAAGTATCCACTGCACATTACTGCCTGGATTTGTAGCCCCGTGTTCCTCACCCAGTATACCGTGATCCGGAAACGCGGATGTGATCACCTCGCGCATAGCGGTCTCGGCCATCCGGTCGGCCTGGGTGACCGGTGAATTGTCGTCTTTGAATTCCACATTTATGCGCTTGCCGAAATGGCGCAGCGACACTTCCCCGCCGGCTCTTGCCACATCAACAGCTACATCTCTTATTTTCTCAAGTGATATCATAACAGCCATTCCTTTAATTAAGTGTGTAAAATACGCAGCAGCGGGAATGAATCATATTTCTGCGGATTTGTAAAATCATTTAACCCGTTTGCTTTTCACATGCCGGAACCGCACTTTTATGCAATCGTACCTGCGGGATGTCTGACGTGAGGCAAAAAGCAAAAAAGCAAAAGGCAAAAAGCAAAAGGCAAAAGTGATTTGGCAAGATGTGAGATATGAGATATGAGATATGAGATATGAGACATGAGACACAAGACAAGAGACAAGGCTCTAGACATCAGATATCAGGCAGGCGGCTTCGGACATTCCAGCAGGTATCAGGTTAATGAAGACTGATGCCGGACAATGGGCGATTGAGGGCAGTATATTTACAACTTTCAGTGAAAATGTTTTCTGATCGTCAAATGATCTGACCAACTGTTCTTATTCTATTATACTATCAACCAACTAACCAACTGTAGCTGACGATAATGCGTGCATTGATGAACACAGCCAGTATATACACCGGGAAAGTTTTTTTGGCATTTACTAATTTCGCGATTGTGCGGCCCATTGCGGCTTCTTTTTTTGCGGCCTTCGCGCTGCTGCTAAGTGCGTGCTCCGGTTCCGGCGGGCCCGATTATTCCATACAGTACGACATCCACATTATTAACGGCACCCTGATTGACGGTACCGGCATGCAGGGATATGCTGCGGATGTGCTGGTTCGCGACGGTGAAATTGTCTATACCGGCCAGACGGATCTTAACAGGACCAATGCAACCACAGTTATAGATGCAGCCGGCAAGGTTGTTACGCCCGGTTTTATTGATCTGCACGCCCACGGCGACCCGCTGCAGACCCCCGATTTCGAAAATTTCCTGGCGATGGGCGTCACCACCATTGTGCTCGGCCAGGATGGTACAAGCCCCGACACCGATTACCTGGGCGACTGGATGAAGCGTGTTGATGACGCACGTCCCGGCACCAATATCGTGATGTTCATTGGCCACAATACGGTGAGGAGTCAGGCATCGGTACCGCTCAGAACATCCATTTCGGAGCGTGATATCGAACGCATGCAGGACCGCATTATCGCCGCCATGGAGGACGGGGCCTTCGGACTGAGTACGGGCCTGGAATACGATCCCGGCCGTTTCGCCGGCCGTGACGAGCTCAGGGCCATCGCGGAGCCGCTGGCCAGGTACGGTGGCATCGTAATGAGCCACCTGAGAAACGAGGACAGCGGCGCGGTAGAAGACGCGCTGCTCGAACTTATTACCATGGGCCGCGACGCCGGTGTACCGGTACATGTGTCGCATATCAAAATTGTACTGGGCAACAACCCCACAGCTGCCAATAACCTGATCCAGCTTATGGATATGGCCCGGAACGATGGCATGACCATAACCGCCGATGTGTATCCCTACACCGCCAGTTACACTGGTATCAGCCTCCTGTTCCCTGACTGGGCAAAGCCGCCCAACGTATATGAGGATGTAGTGAGAGACCGTCGGCGCGACCTGGCCGCCTTTCTCGAAAACCGGGTCAACAACCGGAACGGCCCGGGTGCCACACTAATCGGAACCGGAAAGTGGGCCGGCAAAACGCTTGCTGAAGTAGCGGATGAACTCGGCAAGCCCTTTGAGGATGTTCTGATCGACGATATCGGACTTTATGGCACCAGCGCGGCCTATTTTGTGATGAATGAGGATGTGATGAGACGGTTCATCAGGGACCCGCATATTTCGATCAGTTCCGATGGCAGCCCATCGATGCTGCATCCGCGCGGATATGGCAGTTTCGCCAAAATAATCCGGCAGTATGTTATGCAAGAGAACCTGATCACCCTTGAGGAGGCCATCCGCAAAATGACCGGGCATTCGGCCGGCATACTCGGACTGCACGACAAACCGGCGGGAATGAAACGGGGATATATCCGCGATGGCTACGCCGCCGACATCCTTGTGTTTGACCCGGCCGAGGTTCGTGACAATGCCTGGTTCCAGAATCCTCACCGCCTGGCTACCGGCTTCGACACCATCATTGTGAACGGAACTGTAGTGCAGTCGGAAGGCCGCCCGTCCGGCGCCCGTGCCGGACGTGTTCTGCGGAAATCCGGAAGTACTGCCACGTCACAATGAGCGCAAGCCGGCGCATTGCGACGGCTGAAGTCGAAGTGCATGAGCGCATTTCCATGGCAGGGCGGGGTCACAATCCACCTATATGAACCAACCTATTTCCCTTTCTTATCTCCTTTTCCCGATTCCGGATGCAGGTAATTGGTGAATGCGGAGAACAGTTCCATAGGCATGGGCAGGAAGGTGATGGTGCTGTTGGTATCGGCCAGCTCGTTCATGGTCTGCAGGTAGCGCAGCTGCAGGGCGATGGGCTCCTTACGGATCGCGTTACCGGCCTCAACCAGTTTTTTAGCGGCCTGCTGCTCACCCTGGGCGTTAATGATTTTGGCCCGTCGCTCACGCTCGGTCTCGGCCTGCTTGGCCATGGCCCTCTTCATGCTATCGGGCAGCAGCACATCTTTCACCTCCACCGAGGTAACCTTTACACCCCAGGGATCCGTATGCCGGTCGACAATGGTCTGGATCGACTGGTTTATCTTGTCGCGCTGGGCGAGCAGCTCATCGAGCTCGACCTGGCCCAGTACACTTCGCAACGTGGTCTGCGCGAAAAAGGAGGTCGCTTCCAGGTAGTTTTCGACGTTCACGATGGCAGCCTCCGCGTCAACAACCTTGAAAAAGGTGATGGCATCCACAGTAACCGGCACGTTATCGATGGTTATGATCTCCTGCTTGGGCACGTTCGAGGTAACCACCCGCAGATCGACCTTTACCAGTCGGTCGACAAACGGGATCAGGACGATCAGTCCCGGGCCTTTCGCGCCAACCAGCTTTCCGAGGCGGAATACAACTCCTCTTTCGTATTCACGCATGATGCGGAACATCTGCGGCAGCAGGATTCCCGCCAGGATCACGATGGTAATAATCCACAGAAACACATTGCTCAAATCAAGTTCGCTGTTCATCTGGTCCTCCTTTATTCAGTTTCTTAACAGTGAGGGTTAATCCCTTTATTTCCAAAATTTCACACAAGTCTCCTTTTTTAAGCGAATCGTCGCTTACGGCATCCCACAGTTCACCATCAAGCATCACATACCCGTGGCCGCCGTTGATCGGGTTCACCACCTCGGCGACCCGGCCCGGCATGCCTTCACGTCCGGTTTTCGTCTTCCTGAACTGGGCTTTCAGCCCTGCGCTCACAACGAATACAAAAAATCCGACGGTGAGTATGGTGGCCGGTATGATATAGCCCCATGAAAGTTCATAGCCAGGGGCAAAATCATCGAACACCATGAGCGCCCCGATCACGAATGCAACCGCCCCCGTCGCGGTCAGCAGCCCGAAGGTGGGTGTGAACGCCTCCGATACGAACAGGATTATGGCGAGTACAATCAGTATGTACCCTGCCGTGTTAACGGGCATGGATGCCGAGGCATAAAGCAGCAATATGAGTGCAACAAAGCCGGTTACGCCCGGAACGATCGCGCCCGGGTTGCTCAGTTCGCCGATGATGCCGTAGATGGCGATGATCATCAGAATGAACATTACTTCGGGGCGGAACAGGAAACGCAGGGCCCGTTCGGCCAGTGTCATTTCAATTTCGGTGACCGTATAGCCTGCTGTATTCAGTGAGCGGTCGTCGAGCTCCCATCCATCGAGCTGATCGATCAGGTGGGCCCGGTTGTCGGCGATAATTTCGATCACTTCCAGCTCGAGGGCCCTGGTTTCGGTGATGGACGCCCCGTCTCTGACGGCCGATTTCGCCCACTCCACGTTGCGTTTGCGCTGGTCGGCTATGGTCTCGATGTAGCTTTCGGCATAGTTGATGACCTTTTGCCGGTAGGAGTCGTCGGGGGCCTCCCCTCCGCCCATCTGTACCGGCGTGGCGGCCCCGATATTGGTGCCGGGTGCCATGGCAGCAACGTGAGAGGCCAGGGTGATGAAGGTACCCGCACTGCCCGCGCTCGCCCCCATTGGGCTCACATATACCACGACCGGCAGATTGCTGGCCAGCATCGACTGCACAATGTGCTTGGTGGATTCGAGCAGGCCGCCGGGGGTGTCAAGCTCGATGATAAGCATTTCGGCACCCATCTCAATCGATTCGTCGATGGCCCGCTGAATGTAGGATGCCGTGGTCGGCCCGATCGGCCCCACCACTTCGATCACCGTAATCAGCGGCGCAGAGTTCTGGTTTACCGTCGCTGCCGACGGCATCATCAGAACCAGTGCTGCAATAATTGTCAGATATTTCCACATAACGGCCTCACTTTTATAACGTGAATCCGGCCGCGGACGTTTATCTCATTTTTTCATCCCCGGCTGATATATTTCATAATCCGCTTCCTCTTTCGCCCTGGCGACCATCTCCCTCACATCCTCAAGAAGCCGGCGGGCGTCGTAGATGATACCATCCTTGATCGTGTAGGCCACACCTCCGACCCTCACAACCTCGTTATCGTCGTTCACCCTGATGGCGCCCGTTCCATAGAGTACCTGCAGGTTCTGCAGCGGATTTTCGCCAACAAGTATCAGGTCGGCCTTTTTGCCCGGTTCAACCGTTCCGATTTCGCTTTCCATACCCAGGGTTTCGGCACCTTTAAGCGTGGCCGCGCGGATCACTTCAAGCGGATGGAATCCGGCTTCGCGGAGCAATTCAAGCTCACGGATATATCCAAAACCGTACAACTGGTAGATGAAACCTGAATCGGACCCCGCCGCCACCCGGCCGCCCCGGTTTTTGTACTCGTTTACGAAGGTCATCCAAAGCCGGTAATTTTCGCGCCAGAGCACCTCCTGTTCGGTGCCCCAGTCGAGCCAGTACGATCCGTGTGCAACGCGGCTGGGCTGATAGAATTCCCACAGGGACGGAAGCGTGTATTCCTCGTGCCACTCAGCCCGGCGGGCGCGCATCAGGTCGCGGTTGGCTTCATAGATGTTGAAGGTGGGCACCAGGGTGAAATCCCGGGTAATCAGATCATCCATCACGGCATTCCAGAGGTCGCTCCAGGGTGCGGCGGCCTGTTTCCACAACTTGCCGGCCTCCTCGAAGCGGTGCTGTTCGTTCATGTAATTGTAGTCGAGGCGGTAGTCCTGTATGGTGCGGCCCTCGAGCATTGACTCGGGCAAACCATACCAGTGCTCCATCGAGTTGAGCCCCATGTGGGCCGACTGCAGCGCGTTTTGCCAGGCCACATTCAGCTGGGCATGATGGGCCGTAGTGCGCAGGCCCCGGCGTTGGGCTTCATCCAGCGCCGCCTCCATGATATCGGGCCTGAGGCCGAAAAACTTTATGCCATCGCCGCCGTTTGCCGCCAGCCGGGCTACCCAGGCACGGGCCTGGTCGGGTGTTGTAACCGGGCCTTCGGCGCCTCTGCCGAATGTCAGGTAGGCTTTGATGCGCGGGGCGGTGATTTCATTCCGCTCGCTTTTTAGCCGGTGCAGGATGGTCCAATCGAGGCCGTTTCCGCTGCCCGGATCACGGATGGTGGTGATGCCGTGGGCCATCCACAGTTTGAAAACGTATTCTGATGGGGTTCCCTGGGCACGTCCGCCGATGTGGCCGTGCGCGTCCACAAAGCCGGGAAGCAGGTACATACCGTGCGCATCGAGCTCACGCCCGCCCTCTTTCAGCTCCGGACGGCGGCTTTCGTTAATCGGCACGCCGGGGTACCCTACGTTCTGTATGGCCACAATGCGGTCATTTTCGATAACCACATCAACCGGGCCGGTAGGTGGTGCACCGGTACCGTTAATCAGGGTCGCCCCGCGGATGATGAGCTGAGGGTAAGGGCCTTCACCCTCGCTGCGCGGCGGGGCATCGGCTACGCCGGTATTCTGGGCCTGAACCTGAACCGGTATGGCAAGGCAGGCAATCAGAATCGTGGCAATAATCAGATGTTTTATCATATAATGGATTAACTGCCGGTTTTACCGCCCCAGACCAGCAGAACAACGCCTGCCCCCACGGCAATGATTCCGGCAACCTTCGGAACGGTGAATGTTTCCTCTTTGTCTCTGGTCACCTCAATGGGCCCGGCATCGATAATCGTCTCTTCCTGCGAGAAGCTAATAGTATCGATCAGGAAAGCCGCAACACCTGCGATGATCAAAATAATACCCAGTGTTTTCTTCATGGTCTGATCCTCCAAATTATAGCCGGATGACGTGTCTGTACCTGCGTACACCAATCATCAATCCGGATTTTAATAGTGGTGAATTAATTAAATATATAAATTAGCCGCGAAGATTGATAATCAGGGGGAAATACGGTAGAATCCAGCCTTTCCTGACCAGAATCAGTCATTCTGTTCGGATTTCAGCACACCTGTGGATACCACACTGCGGAGTCAGTTTGTGCGGTATTCAAATGGTCTGGCCCGTTCAAACGGCAGCCTGTTTTCGGGAAATCCTAATGGTTGGGCCCTTATACCCGGCATACCGTTTTCCGGGTTATCAAGTGCCTTGCACACTCATGCGGCAACCGGTTTACAGGCATTCAGATAGCCGGTTACGAACATCAGGAAATTACTTTTCAGGCAACAACGGGACGTTTTATCCGTATATCCTTTGATCACTGATATACTGATTATTATTGATTCCTGCCATGAGCACATCAAAAAGCAATCCGATCCATCTGCTGCCCCTGCTCGCCATCATCCTTTTTCTGCAGGCCTGCAGCCCGAAGGCGGTTTTCAGGATGTCGCCGGTAGCCGATGAAACCTCCTGGCTGTCGGGACGCGAATATGTGGTTTCCGACAACGACAGTGTGATGGTGGTATTGGCCTATTACCGGCACATGGGCGATCTGTTCTATTTCGATATCGAGATCGTCAATTTCAGCGACGAATCCCTGCATGTTGCTCCAGAACAGTTTTATTACACCGCCTACACCGGCGATCCGCAGGTCGAGACCACACTGGCCCACAACCGGAGTGCGGTAAATCCTGAAGACAAGCTGCTCGAACTGGACCTGTCTGCCAGCAAAATGGATGCCGACCGGCGCACCACTGCCGGATTTGACGCCGCATTTCTGACCCTGGGCGTTGTAGGCGATATGGCGGCACTTACGAGTGGTGCTTCCGGTGAAGAGATGTCGTGGCGTATACACGACCGCACCAATATGGTAATCGAAATGGAGATCCGCGATGAGCGGTTCCGGCGCAGCCTCGGCAATTTGGCCGAAGCCAGAAACATATGGGAGCTTGATATGCTCCGCAAAACCGACCTGCAGCCCGATGAGTATGTTCGCGGGATGGTGGCTTTTCCGCTGCGTGAATC
>RECM01000047.1 GCA_007694035.1 Balneolaceae bacterium | reverse complement strand
TGAAGGATACGGTATCGCAAATAACCGGGTTGTTGCACACCATTTTGGATTTGAAGGTCTGATCATGGAGGATTTCATTTACAGATTGATGGTGACCTACACCCGGAACTATGGCAGTTACATGGGGCAGGATCGCGCTGCCGCCACTGACCAGGTTTATCCATTTCAAAACGGACCAAGGCAGTGGTATTTCTATGCCGGGTCAGAATACTGGATCATGAGAGAACCGAATCTTTCGGTAATATATGCGCTTTCTATGGATTATGGTCAGCTTTTCCGGAACAGAATGGGAATAATGGTTGGTTTCAAACTCAAGCTATGATCATACATTTTAATGACTTAATATGTGTGCTTGCCGGATGGCAGGCGCGTTACACAGCGCGGTGAGCAGGCGGTGGGTATCCTCGATGAGTTGGGCGAATGGATCAGTACGTCCGATCCGTAAACCGAGCCAAAAGCGACGTTGAGGAAAGCCTGTATTACACGGCCAGGCATTGAGATAAACTCAATGTGTATGTGAATTACAGGAGCCTGGAGATTGATAACAATTCGGTGGCATAATAAATTAATAATTTTTAATATTACGGGAACTTATTGTGCCCCCTTAGTTTTATTATACATTAAAATTTTTTAAATCTTGAAAAAACGCTGTACTTTAGCTCGAACTGTCAGGGTTTAATTAAAGGGTTATCTACAAGTGTACACTATCTAAGTCTCAGAAAAACATGGTTGATGTTCAAACCGGAGTACAATTCGAAGAAGTAAGGGTAAGGCAGAAAAGAAGCCAGCTCTCATTCGGCGAAAAACTGGACGCGTTCGTCTGGCGAAATCTGCACATACAGCCCGATAATGAGATTGTAAAGGTACTGGCCACCACCACACCGCTTAACATTGAACTGATCCAGGATGACAGCTGTGCGTGCATTATCAATCTGAAGCGGTTAAACGATGTGCGGTCGATCACCAAATTCCTGCAATCCGTAAACGGTAAGCTGCCGCGCAACGGCTATTACATCACCCGGGTGGAGACCAAAAACCAGCGCGTGCAGAACATGATGAAACGCTTCCCCTGGCCGATTGGCTGGCTGGTCTGTTTCGCCGATTTTATGTTCCACCGCGTTATGCCCAAAATACCCTTCACCAGAAAAGCCTATTATTGGGCGACCAAAGGCCAGAACCGCGTACTGACCTTTTCAGAAACACTGGGCCGGCTGGTTAGCTGCGGTTTCGGGATTGCGGATCACAAGGAGATCGACGGCTATACCTGGATTGCGGCCCGGAAGGAACAGGCCCCTCGGTACGACGATACCCCCACCTATGGCATGTTGGTAAAACTTCGCAGGGTGGGCATGGACGGAAAGCTGATAAACGTGTACAAGCTCCGCACCATGCACCCCTATTCGGAATACTTGCAGGAATATCTGTTCAATCAGAATGGTACGAGCAATGGTGATAAAATAAATGGCGATTTCCGCGTAACAAGTTGGGGTAAAATATTCAGACGCCTCTGGATTGATGAAATTCCGATGATCTATAATCTGATTAAAGGTGACCTGAAGTTAGTGGGTGTCAGACCCCTGAGTAATCATAAATTCGGTACATATCCGGAATGGCTGCAGAAAAAAAGAATAGATACAAAACCGGGCCTCGTACCGCCGTTCTATGTAGATTGCCCCAAAACGCCGGAAGAGTTTTTTGAATCTGAGAGTAACTATATCGATGCATACAAGCGAAATCCTATAAGAACGGATACGATCTATTTCTTCAAAGCCATGCACAATATTCTATGGAATCGGGTGCGTAGTGCGTAGACCATACAAACAAGGTTCTGCGCTATATTAATTTTCGTTATATCCCGATCTTATACTGTTTGATATTATTTTTCAAGAATTCTGAAATTAAGCTGGCCCGAGATTTTCAGTTAAGGTGAGGGATGCCCTGCCGGTTCTCAAGTCATTCAATCAAGAACAGCTATTAATCGATGAAATTACTTAATAAATCTTCGGTTATTTCCATCTTTTGCCGCAAAATCACTTATTGCATCTGACCTGTTTGCCGCCACCATGCAGCCCACTGTAATGTTCCAAAGTTAAACCGGCAGGTTTTATAATGATGCAGATCTGACATTAATCACTGGCATCAGTTCGTCTTTCGCCAGTATTGATCCCGTGCCATCGCCCCTGCGCACACCTCCCCATCCCATTAACAGCCCCAATTAATCCGAAACACCCGGGCCTTTTCTGCACTATAACCGGGTACATATTTTGGTAATCACTACAACTGTTAATCATGTAACGACATGGGCATCAACAACATTCTTGTTACCGGTGCGGCCGGTTTTATCGGCTTTCACACCATTCTGCGTCTGGCAAAGGAGGGCTATAACGTTACCGGTATCGACAATCTGAATACGTATTACGACGTGATGCTGAAACGGGCCCGCCTGATTGAAGCGGGCATTTCACTGGCCGGTCAGGCCAATAAGGTGGTGAGTTCGCGATTCGACAGGCTCACCTTCAGCCGGGTCGATATTACCGACGAACGCGCCCTGAACAAGCTGTTTGAGGAGGGCGAATTCGACGCGGTGATCCACCTGGCGGCACAGGCGGGGGTGAGGTACAGCATCGAGGATACCAAGGAGTTTATCGAAAGCAACAACAGCAGTTTTCTGAACATCCTGGAAGCGTGCCGTCACCATCCGGTACAGCACCTGATCTATGCTTCATCCGGCTCCGTTTACGGGGTAAATACGAGGATGCCGTTCTCTGAACTGCACAAGTCGGAGCACCCCGTGAGCCTGTATGCCGCGGCCAAGCGATGGAATGAGATGATCGCCCGCACCTACGCGAGCCTGTTCGACATCCCCACAACCGGACTCCGCTTTTTTACCGTCTATGGCCCCTGGGGGCGGCCCGACATGAGCTATTATTCGTTCATCAAATCGATGCTGGCCGGCAAACCCATCGAAGTGGTACACGAACGCGATATGGAACGCTTTTTCACCTACATCGACGATATCGTGGAGAGCATCGTGCGCCTGATCCCCGATGTGCCGGAAGTGGATGAGCCGCTGCCCAGCGACCATCCCGATCCGGTGAACCGGAGCGCCCATTACCGGGTACTCGACATCGGAAACGACGAGCCGGTGAAACTGCAGGACTTTATCCACGCGCTCGAACACCACACCGGCGTCCAGGCCCGGATGGAGGTGCGGCCGATGCAGCCCGAACACATCGCCGGAAAACGCCCCGACGTGCTGGAACTCGAACGCCTCATCAACTACAAACCAAAAACCCCCCTCGACACCGGCATCGGCAAATTCGTAAAGTGGTACAAAACCTACTACGGCGAATAATTAATTACATGGAATAAGGCCCCCAAGTCA
>RECM01000171.1 GCA_007694035.1 Balneolaceae bacterium | reverse complement strand
ATCGAATATCGCCGGGTCGCTACGTCTCATGAATCGGATATCAAAAAGTCGTGATCCGGGCTGAAACGGGATCCATTGATTTAGCGATTCATAAGACGTACCGATTTACCGACTTATCGATGTTCCCCACCAGATCGAATATCGCCGGGTCGCTACGTCTCATGAATCGGATATCAAAAAGTCGTGATACCGGTCTAATCCTGATCCTATTGATCTAAAGATTCTTGAGAAGTACCAATGCATAATCGTGGCGATGTTTTTAAAGGACATGGATGGTACGTGATTGCCAGGTTATTGACTGGTTATACCTTGTTTATTCAATTCAGAATCTACACAAAACCTTCATGCAGAATCGTTAAATTTGGGTCAAATAGAATGCAGATGATTGTCAGTCATTAAAACCGGAACAGTCTAAAACAATATTGAAATTATGCCCATTACTGAAGCACAGGTAAAAGACGCACTCAGCAATGTTATCGACCCTGATCTCGGCCAGGACCTGGTAACACTGAACATGATCGAAGATATCCGTATTGACGGCAAAAAAGTTGCCTTTACAGTAAACCTTACCACGCCAGCCTGCCCTATGAAGGCCGAAATCGAACGGGCCTGCCACAATGCGATCAAGCATCTGGTGGATGAGGAAGCCGAGGTCGCCATTAAGATGGATTCGAAAGTAACCCAGGGCCGCGCCCCCCAGGCGGAAGGGCAGGAAAATATGCTCTCCGGGGTCAAGAACATAATCGCGGTGGCCTCAGGAAAGGGCGGGGTCGGCAAATCAACCATCTCGGTAAACATGGCCGTTGCCCTCGCCAAAGACGGCGCGAAGGTCGGTCTGGTTGATACCGATATCTACGGTCCGAGTATCCCAACCATGTTCAACATCAATGAGCGGCCGAACATCAATACGCAGCGCCGGATCATTCCGCTTGAAAAATACGGAGTAAAACTGCTCTCCATGGGATTCCTGGTCGACCAGGACCAGGCCGTGGTCTGGCGGGGGCCGATGGTCTCGAGCGCGGTCAAACAGTTCCTCACAGAAGCCGAGTGGGGCGAGCTCGATTACCTGGTTATGGATCTGCCTCCCGGTACCGGCGATATTCAGTTGACCATCGTGCAATCAGTGCCGCTTACAGGGGCTGTTGTGGTGTCCACCCCGCAGGATGTTGCCCTCGACGATGCCCGTAAAGCCGTTGCCATGTTCCGCAAGGTAAACGTTCCCGTGCTTGGCATTGTCGAAAATATGGCCTATTTCACACCACCCGATATGCCGGACAAAAAATACTACATCTTCGGTCAGGGTGGCGCGAGAAGGCTGGCTGAAAAACTTGATGTGCCATTCCTTGGCGAAGTACCGCTCGAAGAGCGTGTGCGCAGCGGCAGCGACAGCGGCGCCCCGGTTGTAATCGAAAAAGAAAGCAGCCCGGCTTCGGAAGCGCTTGTTGCCATAAGTCAGCGCACGGCCCAGCAGATATCGATACGGAATGCTTCGGTTCCGCCAACCGAGAAGATTGAGATACTGTTTAAGTGATGCCTCCCGAGTTCGGTTAACATCAAATCAGAAACAAATATCAGTTGGTCTCAAGCCTGTAAATCTGAATATGGTGAACGGGCTCAATCTGCCTGATAACCACATGATCACTCCCAAGCATTCTGAGGAAACTGATGTGATCTGAATTCACCGGTTTTGCCGGAACAGATTTCAGATGCTTCAGATCGGTATCAAACAGTTCAATGGAATAAATGTCGCCATGGGTTACTAGTGCAAGAATTGAATGGTCTTTCCATGCCAGATCAACGATTCTGGTTTCAATCAGATGGAGATCCCCATTATTGACGATGTTGCCCCTCTTTGCAGGATCATTGAAACTGCCGGCAAGCCGGCCCGACCAGTCATACTTTTCGATCCTCATCGGGCTGGGATAACTGACATACAGGAAATCCTCAGCAGGCAGCAGGCGTTCAAAATTCCCGGTCTGTGCCACCTGTATCCAGTTCTCGGGCTTGGGCACAAAATTCCGGACCAGTTCGCCCTGGATGTTAAAAACATGGATCAGTTCACCCTGAACAGTCGGCCAGAATCCGGAAACAAGGAGCCTGTCATTATGTAAATACAGCCGGGTAGGTCTGAATCTGGTCACAAATTCTGAAATGAGTACCCCTTTACGGTCGAGGAGTACAATTTTTTGATTTCTCGCGTCCGATATGGCAATGTAGTGTTCAGAAACGGCTAGATTGGAAAGATTCTGTAACTCGCCGGGCCCCCTGCCTGCCTGAATCTTAATATTGCCTGTCCTTCGTACGGTATCCTTATTGAACTCAAGCAGATGAATCTGACCAAGTACAGGATCAAGTAAAAATAGTTCCTGATTTACAGTGGTGATGTCGTTGATAGCAGCAAACTCAAATAGTTCAGGATTCGAATGGTTCCCAAAATCTGTTATAAATGATAAGTGCTGGGCAGACAGGTTTGAGAAGAATAGAAGGCTTAAAGCAGTACAAATGAATCTCATATGTTATAACCAAAGTTAAAAAGTGGCTAAAAACAGCTAGTAATACTAATACTTTTACCGCTAATGATTGTTAGTTATGGAATACCTTACGAATCAGGGCGAAACCGTAGCTACGATAATTACGATTTCAGGGGTCGACCGGATCCCATGTTTCATCTGTTATACAAACAAAACATTGAGGTTTATTTGAATTGCCGCATATATCTGTGGCACAGGAAAAAGTATATATAGTTCCAGCACAACCCCCGGATAATTCATCAAGACACCTGTTTGGGTGATCACTAAATGCAGAACATTCCATCGGTTTAAATTGCTCGGATCCACTTAAAAAAGCCGATAGCATAAGCAGACTTAGGCTTAGAATTAGGACTGAGATTATCTTCATATCTATTAAATTATATAAAGGTTTAAGATAAACTTACAATAATGTCGTTTGGCATTGTGGTGAATATATATATATATATTATTGTCAAGTTAAATAATACCTGTTATTTGATAATAATGGACTGATTCCTGTTACAGATTCCTATTTTTACTCGCATTGAGGTGGATATTGCCGACATATGATATTAAAGGAACGAAATTTTAAAAAATGACACCAATCTATTTAAGAGCTGTTCTAAGCCTGAAATTCTGCCTGTTGGTTTTATCTTCAGTAGTTTATTCACAATCAGCAGTGCCATCAAAGCAAATACTATCCGAATATCTTGCTGCAGTTGGATACGACGATAGTTCTCCTCCGAAACAGCTCTTTTTATACGGGAATTTTGATTATCGTGCGAAGGGAAGCGAAGAGCCGGAAATCTCCGGAAGTTTCGAAGAGTTCAGAGCCATTGATGATTACCGGCTGACTGTATTGTACTATAACGACAGCCTGCTTGCTGTCGGCAGGTCACCAGTACTGCAATTTGTGGACCAGCCAGGATTGAGTAATCTCGTATATATTGGCTCTGAGGCGGCAAGAAATTTTGATGTTGTACCCTTTCTGAATTTTGTTGCGGATGATTCAGCACATGTTAATCCTGAAACCGGAGACTGGCAGCTGCTAATGAACGATTCCGACGGCATCAGATGGAGGGTTGATTTCCACCGGGAGAGCTTTCTGCCTGTTAAAGCGGTGGTAAACTACTATATACCTCTAATGGGCAACAGATGCACATTTGTGTATACATATTCGGATTATGAATTGTTTGAAGGGCTCAAGATACCAGCAAGAATCGTCAAATCAGGTTGTGATTATGGTGTGATACACCTTACAATCGGAGGGGCGGAAGTAGTGAGTGAGAGGCTCGACAGGGAACTGTTTTGTGTACTACAGTATCGAAGCCTGTTGAGGAGACATCCGCAAAGATATGAAGACTGATTCTTGCCGATTTTTGTTGAATGAAGCTGGCTAATTGATTTGTAAAAAAAAAGCGGTTCATATTCTGAATATGAACCGCATGTAGTGATCGCTGCAATACCAAATATTAGTAAACACTGGTTAAGAATGGATTAACGCATTATTAAACTTAAAAAAGCAGAAAGATCATAATACACTTGATGATTTGAATGGTGGTCAAGCCGGAAAGAAAAGATCGAAGGCATTCAGTCCGAACGCCTTGCCCTGATACGGATTATCGACTAGTCCGAATTTTCGTACCCAAATATCAGTTCCGTGCTTTTTCTTTGATACGCGCGGCTTTTCCTTTTAATTCACGCAGATAGAACAGTTTGCTGCGCCGGACTTTTCCTCTTTTCTTCACTTCGATTTTGGCAATCGAGGTGGAATACAGCGGGAAGATACGCTCAACGCCAACGTTGTTCGATATTTTACGAACGGTAAACGTTTTATTGGCTCCGGAACCGCGATCGGCGATTACAACACCCTCGTACTGCTGGATGCGTTCTTTATCGCCTTCTTTTACACGATAGTGTACATTTACTGTATCGCCGGGGGCGAAATCGACCAGGTTGTCGTGAACCTGGGTTTGTTCTACAAGATTGAGCTTATCCATGATTTTTTCGCTTTGCCTGTCGGCTTTTTAGGTTGTTCTGACTATTCGTCGTTTTTTTTCAAATACTCGTTGTAAATATCGGGCCTCAGTTGTCTGGTTTTATCGATTGCCTTCTGTTTCCGCCAGGCCTTCACTTTTTCATGGTCGCCGGATGTGAGCACTTCAGGAACTTTTATGCCTCTGAAATCAGCCGGCCTGGTATAGACCGGACTGTCGAGCAGATCATCCTGGAAGGAGTCGGTGAGTGCGCTTTCAGCATCGCCCAGAACGCCGGGGAGCAGTCTTGCAACCGCATCCACCACCATGAGCGCAGGCAGTTCGCCGCCGGAGAGTACCACATCGCCAATACTGTATTCGCGTGTGATAAGAACATCACGGATGCGCTGGTCTATGCCTTTGTAGTGACCGCACAGAATGATAATGTTTCGCCTGAGCGACAAATTATTGGCCTGCTTCTGGTCGAAGGTGGCACCGTCGGGGCTCATAAAGATGATTTCATCGTAGGAGCGTTCCGACGTCAGCTTTTCGATGCATGCGAACACGGGCTGAGGTGAGATCACCATACCGGCACCACCGCCATAGGGGTAGTCATCAATCTTGCGGTGCTTGTCGGCTGAATAGTCGCGCAGGTTGTGGATGTGAACATCCAGCAAGCCTTTTTCACGGGCTATCTTCACGATGCTGTGACTCAGCGGGTTTCCCAGCAGGTCGGGCACGGCAGATATCAGGTCGATGCGCAGCATTGCTATTCAGAGGTCGGTGAACATATCGAGGTTACGGGCGGTGATCCGCTTTTTTTTGTGGTCGATGCCCGTAATATAGGCATCCACTAGAGGTACCAGTATCAGGGCTGTATCCAGCTGCACCTGCAGAAGCGGATGAGCGGGGTTATCGATCACTTCAGATACGTATCCTTCCAGTCCCGACCCGGCATCGGTCACCGTGTAATCGGTGAGGTCGTCGCCTGCAGGTCCGGCTTCCGGAATGCGCACGTAGACGGATCCCGGATTTTCAAGTACCCTGAATCCCTTCAGTGCATCGGCAGCAGAACGGCTATCGATATCAACAAACTTGAGAAAGAACAGTTGCCTGCCTGCTTTGCCGGCAGGGGAGGCTTTTTCGACCCGGTAGGGCCTTAGGTCCCTTCCGGATTGTTCAACAAGAAAAAGATCTCCGGATTCGGGCAGTACCGAGTCGGATTCAAAAACAACCATACCGGCCATTCCGTGAACACGGATAATGGTACCGGCGGTGATGTAATTTGAGCCTTTCGTCAAAACCCGGCTTTCCGGATGTAAAGGGAAGGGAGGAGATTACTTCTCCTCTTTATCCTTTTTTTCAGAGTCGTCCGAAGCGTCGTCGGCATCGGCTTTGGCTTCAGCGGCCGGGGCTTCCTCGGCGGGTGCTTCTTTGGTATCAGGGGCGGCTTCAGCTTTCTTGTCGTCAGCTTTGGCTTCCTCTTTTACCTCTTTGGCATCGGCTTTGGCTTCAGCGGCCGGAGCTTCATCGGCTTTGGTTTCGGCGGCCGGAGCTTCGGCATCGGCTTTGGCTTCAGTGGCCGGAGCTTCAGCGGTTTCCGCTTTAGCCTCATCCGCTTCGGCAGCAGCTTCTTCAGCTTCTGCGATGGCGGCTTTCTCGGCTTTGGCTTTCTCAGCTTCTTTGGCCTTTACAGCAGCTTCTTCCGCTTTTTTAGCCTGCGCTTTTTTGTAAGCCTCCTCTTCGGCTTTCACCTGGGCTGCTTTCCGGTCTTTTTTACCGGGTTCTTCGGTTTTCTGCGCGGATTTATCCGATTTCCATTCTGCAATGGTTGTATTGATCTCCTCTTCCGTTTTATTCCATCTCAGAAGGTGAAGGCGGTAGAATACGCCCTCTTTTTTGAGAAGGCTGCGTACGGTATCGGTGGGTTGAGCACCGGTCTGCAGCCAATGAATAATTCGGTCGGTTTTCAGATCGACCATTACCGGTGTTGAAACCGGATTGTAACGACCCAAATCTTCAATAATTCGGCCATCTCGTTTGTTGCGGATGTCGGTAGCCACTATATGGTAGTAGGGCAGCCTTTTACGTCCGTGTCGCTGTAGTCTCAGCTTAACCACGTTAAACTCCTGATCATACTTATTTGGTTACGGTTTATGGTTTTTTTTGTGCATACATATTCTTGAGGCCCTGTACCGCCCTGCCCATTTTGTTCATCTTGGTCATGGTTTTCATCATCTTTTTCATCTGCTCAAACTGGCGGAGCAGGTCGTTTACATCCCTGACGGAAGTGCCCGACCCTTTGGCAATGCGCCGTTTACGGCTGGCATTGATAATAAGGGGGGTCTCTTTTTCGTCGGGGGTCATCGAACTGATGATGGCTTCTATGGGTTTGAGGGCGTCGTCCTCGATCTCAACACCCTTAAGGGCGTTGTTCATGCCGGGAATCATCCCGACGATATCCTGCATGGAACCGAGCTTTTTAACCTGCTGCAGCTGGTTGTAGAAATCGTCGAGGTTGAATTTGTCGGTCCTGATCTTGGCCTGCATAATGCGGGCCTCGTCTTCATCAAACTCTTTCTGTGCCTTTTCAACGAGCGATACCACATCGCCCATGCCCAGGATGCGCTGGGCCATCCTGTCGGGGTAGAACGGAGAGATGGCGTCCATCTTTTCGCCTGTACCCACAAATTTGATGGGCTTGTCGACCACGGTACGGATCGACAGGGCTGCGCCGCCGCGGGTATCGCCGTCGAGTTTGGTCATCACCACGCCGTCGAAATCGAGGCGCTGGTTGAATTCACGGGCGGTATTCACGGCATCCTGGCCGGTCATGGAGTCGACCACGAATAAAATTTCGTTCGGGTTTACCGCTTTTTTGATTTCGGAAACCTCGTTCATCATCTCGGCATCTACGTGCAACCGGCCTGCCGTGTCGATAATGAGAACATCACAAGCCTGTTTTCTGGCTTCAGCCAGGGCGCCTTTGGCCACCTTGAGTGCGTCTTTCTCCTCGATGGAGTAAACGGGCACGCCGATCTGCGATGCAAGAGTTTTAAGCTGATCGATGGCGGCCGGACGGTATACGTCGGCGGCGGCAAGCATTGGTACGTGCTTTTGCTCTTTCAGGTATTTGGCCAGTTTGGCGGCGAATGTGGTTTTTCCGGAACCCTGAAGGCCTGCAATCAGGATCACCGTTGGGGGTACATTCGCGAAGCGGATCTCTTCCTGCTGCCCACCGAGAACACGTACAAGTTCGTCGTAAACGATTTTTGTAAACTGCTGGCCGGGGGAGACGCTGTTGAGAACATCGGAGCTTTCGGCCTCTTCCTTGACCCTGCGCGTGATTTCACGGGCTACATCATAGTTCACGTCGGCATCCAGCAATGCACGGCGGATCTCTCTCACGGTCTCGGCAATATTGATCTCGGTGATCTTGGCCTGGCCGGAGATAGATTTAAACGCGGATTGTAATTTGGATGAAAGATCGTCGAACATGCAGCTTTTTCAATGTGTGGTGCAAAGTCTGTAAAAATAGGGACAATAATTCCCTTTTTCAATAATGAGTTTCAGAGAATTATATACCTTGTGTGATCTTATAGACAATTAGGTCAGGAATGCCTATTCTTGTGCATTAAAATTCTATATTCACAACACATATATAACTGAAGTTTAATTGAAGCGTATGAGTTCAAATGTCGGCTACGGTCTGTTAAAAGGGAAAAAGGGCCTCATATTCGGGGCGCTCGACGATAGAAGCATTGCATGGAGGGTGGCGCTTGCCTGCCATCGCGAGGGTGCTGAAATGGCACTTACAAATGCCCCGATCGCCATGAGACTGGGTAAACTTGAAGAACTTTCGGAGCAAATCGGCGCGCCCATCATACCGTGTGATGTAGCCGACGACGCCGATGTAGACAAGCTTATGAAAGAAGTTCTGGCCAAACTCGGCAAGATCGATTTCATTCTGCACGCGGTGGGAATGTCGCCTAATATCCGCAAAAAGCTGCCCTACGAAAGCATCGATTACAAATTCCTGTCGCAGACCCTTGATATATCTGCAATTTCACTGCACCGGGTACTGCATTATGCCACACAGGCCAACGATGTTCTCAATGATGGAGGCAGTGTTGTGGCCCTGACCTACATTGGTGCACAGCGTATTTTCTCGAAATACTCCGATATGAACGATGCAAAAGCGCTGCTCGAGAGTATTGCCAGGAATTACGGCAGCCGGCTGGCAGGCCGGGGCATCCGTGTTAACTCGGTATCGCAGGCCCCGACCAAAACCTCGGCGGGATCCGGCATAAGAGGGTTCGACAGCATGTTCACCTTTGCCGAGAAACTTGCACCCATGGGCAACCCGACGGCCGACGACTGTGCAGACTATTGTGTGTCGCTGTTCTCCGATCTAACCCGCAAAGTGACCATGCAGAACCTTTTCCACGATGGAGGTTTCAGTACCAACGGCATCAGCGAAGAGATGATGAACGATCTGGTCGAGCTTTACGCTTCAAAAGAAGGCGCAGAATAATAATCGGATAGATATTAATATGAGTCAGATCATTAAAGAAGATTTTCAGAAAAAGTCGCACAAACCCGGTGATGAACGGCTTGAAGCCGGTTCGGGCCGTACAGCCCTTGCGTTCGGCAAAATTGAGATGCAGCCGGCAACCATCGGTAAAATCCTGAACGGTGAAATAAAGAAAGGCAATGTACTGGAGGCTGCACGCATCACAGCCATGATGGGGGCCAAAAGCACGAGTTCGCTGTTCCCGCACTGCTACCCCACTGCGCTAACCGATATTCAGCTCGACATAGAACCCCTTGAAGAACAGGCGTGCATAAACATACAGGCCTATACCCGGGCCGGTGGTCCGGTGGGCGTAGAGATGGAGGCACTTACGGCGGTAACGCTGGCCTGCCTTACCATCTATGATATGTGCAAATCGACCGACAAACAGATCCGTATAACCGACGTGCACCTTGTTTCAAAAACAGGCGGGCAGGGCGGGGGCTACCGGACAAACTGAGAAACCATGATCATTCTGGGTCTTGACCCGGGTTCACGGGTTACAGGCTATTCAGTGCTGTTGCAGCGCGGATCGGGTTTCTCCACACTCGATTGCGGGGTACTCAGGCTTACCGGAACGGATGATCACGGCGAACGCCTCCGCATGATCTACGCACGGGTAACCGAACTGGTTGGCCTGTACAAACCACAGGAGTGTGCTGTCGAAACACCGGTTTACGGGAAAGACCCCCTGGCCATGCTCAAACTGGGCCGTGCGCAGGCCGCCTGTATGCTGGCGGTGATCAACTCGGGGCTGCCGATAACCGAATACTACCCGAAGGCCGTAAAGAAGGCCATTACCGGCCGGGGGAACGCAAGCAAAGACCAGGTGTCATACATGCTGCACAAGCTTATAGACGTGCAGCAGGCGAGCCTGCCCAATGATGCCACCGACGCGCTGGCCGTTGCATGGTGCCATGCGATGCGCAGAAAAAACGAACTGGTTACCGGCAAGCCCGGCAAACATCAGAACAGCAAAGGCAATTCGTGGTCCGATTTCGTGAAACAGAACCCTGAACGCGTCAGAGACTGACAACATGATAGCATACCTGAAAGGTAAACTGGTTTTTAAAGCTTCAACCCCGGCCATTATCGAGGTAAATGGAATCGGTTACGAGGTATTTGTATCTACCGAAACACTTTCACGGTTTCCCGCCGAGGGCCGGGAGGTAACCGTTTTTACCCATCACCATTTTGCCGAGGCCGACCAGAAACTCTACGGGTTTGTAAGCCGCGCCGACAAATCCTTTTTCGAACTGCTTATTACTGTTAAGGGAATCGGGCCTAAAATCGCGCTGGGCATAATGTCGGGCGCCTCGACTGAACAGATCAGCGAGGCAATCTACAGTCAGGACATCCCGCGGATATCGTCGTTTCCGGGAATAGGTAAAAAGAGTGCCGAACGCATAATTCTGGAGCTGAAAGACAAGATCGGTTCGGTAGCTGATGGCGCGAGACCGCCCTCTGCGGGAGGGCCGTCGTCCACCCTGCACCGCGAGGCCGTATCGGCGCTAGAGTCGCTCGGATACCGAAAAGCGGAGGCCGAAAAAACGGTATCAGCCCTGCTGAGGACAGACGGTGCCCGGTTCAGCGATGTTTCGGATGTAATCCGCACAGCACTGAAAAGCATTCATAAATAACAAAATAACAATTTATTAACATTGGATGATTTTATTCCTCATTCCGTATTTGTAAAATGTGGTCTTAATCTAATGCGAATTAACCCATCCAGTTTTGAACAAGCAGACCATCCTGGTAGTCGATGATGAACAGGATCTGTTGGACCTTATTGAGTACAACCTGAAAAAGGAAGGTTTTACGGTTCTCACTTCCGATTCAGGAGAAAAAGGCATAGAGCTTGCGGGCCGAATGAAACCCGATCTCATTCTGCTCGATATTATGATGCCGGGTATGGATGGTATCGAGGTTTGCAGGAAAATCAAATCCGATCCTGAAACGCAGGCAATACCGGTGGTTTTTCTTACCGCCCGCGGCGACGAAAAGAGTGAAATTACCGGTCTGGACCTGGGTGCCGACGATTACCTGTTCAAACCCATCAGCACCTCCAAACTGCTTTCCCGTATAAAAGCCATACTGCGCAGATCTCAGTCAGGCCAGAAGAAAGAAACCATACTGAAAATCAACAATCTGACTATAAACCGCGGTAAATATGTTGTAAGTATTGGTACAAAAGAGATGCACCTGCCCAAAAAAGAGTTTGAACTGCTCTATTTTCTGGCCAGCCGCAAGGGTAAGGTGCTCGACAGGCAATCGCTGCTTAATGAAGTGTGGGGCAACAATATATATGTAATCGACCGAACCGTTGATGTACACATCCGGAAAATCCGGGAAAAGATAGGGGAAGAGTACATCGAAACTGTAAAAGGTGTCGGCTATCGTTTCAAGGAATGAAAATGCCAATAAACCGGCCATATTTCCGGTTGGGATTACGGATCGCGGCTTCCACTTCGCTGATTGTAACTGGCATCCTGTTTTTGGTAACCATTCTTACTGTGCCCTATCCGCTCTCAATTCTCATTCCGGCCATCGGGGGGGCAGCCACGTTCATATCGGTTTACATCATTACTGTACGGTTGATGGTAAACCGTATCGCCCGCGCTGTAACGACCCTGAGGGGATTTCAGCAGAAACTTTTTGATGAAGAAAAGGAACCGGCCACCGTTCCGCGTGATGAACTCGACGATATCTATTCCGAACTGCTGAAGACTTCGTTTACCATCGAAAAGGAGATCCACCGGTTAAACCGGATCGAAAATTACCGGAAGGAGTTCATCGGCGATATATCGCATGAACTTAAAACACCCATTTTTGCAATTCAGGGATTTATCGAAACCCTTCTGGATGGCGCCCTTGAAGATGAGACTGTGAACAGGGAATTTCTTCGCAAAGCCATGCGGAATGTGAACCGCCTGATAGGGCTGATCAGGAACCTGATGGATATTTCAAGGCTGGAAAGCGGAGATATGAAACCGGAAAAGCAGGTCTTTTTACTGTTTGATGTAATCCAGGAAGTGATCGAATCACTGCAGTTGAAAGCCGGCCAGG
Organism: Balneolaceae bacterium; assembly: GCA_007694035.1. Lineage (GTDB taxonomy): Bacteria > Bacteroidota > Rhodothermia > Balneolales > Cyclonatronaceae > RECM01. The sequence goes on along the minus strand of RECM01000171.1, from coordinate 3,881 downwards.
AACAGGTGAGCCTGCATTTTGACGATCTCGACAGAAATTTGAAGGTTAATGCCGACAGGAACCAGATACGCCAGGTGTTCATCAATCTGATCGAGAATGCAATTAAATACAACCGTGCGGGGGGCAGTATACATATCGGTTTAAAACCGTTTATCAGGAGTGATCCAAAGGTTACTGTGTATGTACGCGACACTGGTATCGGCATTGAACCGAGGGACCTGCGCCGTGTTACAGAGCGTTTTTTCCGGGTTGACAAGTCCCGGTCGCGTGAAAAAGGTGGTACCGGCCTCGGGCTGGCCATTGTAAAGCACATCCTGGAATCGCACGACGAAGAATTGACAATTGAAAGTAAGCCGCGAGAGGGCTCAACATTCAGCTTTACACTTTCAAACGCTGAGCGGGTTTTAGGTTAGGCACATTCTTGCTACCTTCAACTCATTCAAATGAACAAACAGAAGGATAAGAAATGAACTATGCCGTAATCATGGCCGGTGGGGTTGGATCCCGTTTTTGGCCCAAAAGCCGATTAAAATGTCCCAAACAATTTTTAAAGCTGGTGGGTGAAAAAACCATGCTTCAGAGCACGGTAGACCGCATTCTCCCCCTCATCCCAATGGAACGTATACTTGTTATTACAAACGCCGACTATACGGATCTTGTAAAGGAACAGCTGCCGGGCATACCCCCACAGAATGTGATAGGTGAGCCGATCGGCCGCAACACAGCACCATGTATTGCCCTTGCAGCCATTGTTACCGAACACATGGACCCGAACCCGACCATGATTGTTCTCCCGTCCGACCACTACATCAGAGATGAAAAGGAATTCCGCAGGGTACTGTCGGCCGCCGCCAAAAAAGCGACCGATGAGGATGTTTTGATCACGGTCGGAATACGGCCTAACCGACCGGAAACCGGTTACGGTTATATTCAGGTGAATGACAATAACGGGAGCGAAGGGAACGACGAATTTTGTGTAGTAAAAACATTTGCTGAAAAACCCGATCTGCAGACCGCAATCAACTTTATTGCATCCGGCGATTTTTACTGGAACAGCGGCATGTTCATCTGGAAGTCGTCAAGCATTCTGCGGGAACTTCAGAAACACCTGCCTGAAATTCATCGCGAGGTACAAAAAGTACGGTCGCATGTAGACGGGGCAGGATTCGTAAAGTCATTGCAGGACTATTACCAGAGCTGCATGTCGATTTCCATCGATTATGGTGTAATGGAAAAGGCAGGTGCCGTACACGTTATTCCCGCCGAATTTGGCTGGAACGATGTCGGCAGCTGGCTCGCGGTCTACGAACTTGAGGAAAAAGGTATGGACGGGAATGTAATCCATGCCCCAAAAACGCATCTTGAAAACTGCCAGAATTGCTATGTGGTTTCAGAGTCGGATAAACTTATAGCCATGGTTGGTCTGCAGGGGTTTGCCTATGTGGAGACCGAAGATGCCGTGCTGATCTGCCGCCTCGAGGAATCGCAGGAGGTTAAGAAACTGGTTGAGACAATGGATAGACCGGATCTGAAAAAATTCAAATAGCGATTCCGGTATATTGAGAGCAGGGTTTAACCCGGTTAACTGATTCAGGAGCCGGGTGTACAAGCCTGGTGTACCGGGATTGGTTTCAAAATATGGAATCCGGTGTCAGAACCCCGGGTTGGTTTCAGGGGATGGTGACGCAGAGCTGATCGTAGGCGAGCTGAACTTCGGGCGGCATTTTTTTCTGAACCTCTGCGTGAACTACGTAGGATGAGATGTGCACCAGGTAGGTTTTTGGTATCTCCAGCTTACGGGCAATCTCGACTGCTTCGGGTATGGTAATGTGGGTGAGGTGCTCAGGCGACCATCTGAGTCCGTTCAGTACCAGAATTTTTGATCCTCTTACTTTTTCAAGGGTTTCGTCGGGGATGGTTTTTGCATCGGTGATGTAGGAAAAATCGTTGATCCTGAATCCAAGTACAGGGAGGCTTCTGTGATCGACAGGAAGCGGTGTGATGGTACAGTCTTTAAAAACGATGGGATGCTCAAGTACTTTCAGATCGAGCGATACACTGCCGGGTGTTTTAGTGCGGCCGAACATGTAGGGGAAACGGGTATTGATGGAATCGATACAGCTTTGTGTTGTATAGGCAGGTATGCTGCCATTCTGCATATAGTTGTAGGGACGAAGATCGTCGAGACCGGCTATATGGTCTGTGTGTTCGTGGGTAAACAGAAGCAGGTCTATGTGCCGGATTCCGGCCCGGAGCGTCTGAAGGCGGAACTCAGGCCCCGTATCAATCACAATGGAGGTCTCTTCGGTACGGATCCAGACCGAGGTGCGGTAGCGGTCGTCTCTGGGGTCGCCGGTTGGCATTTCACGGCCGAATCCCCCGGCTACCGGCACACCCATCGAAGTACCTGTTCCTAAAAAAGTAATGCGCATCACTGGGTGTCCCCGCTAAAAAAGTCGGATTCCCGGCCTTTTTTCAATTTCCATTTTTCCCATTTAGCCCCTATCTCCTTACGAACGGCAGGTTTTATAAAAATATCGGTGAGATCGGTGTCGAACAAAAATTTAATGATCAGATTTCCCTGAACATCAACGGGATGGTTTTTATTGACCATGATTATTTTCTCGCCTTCAAGTACACAGAAGCCGCCCTTGAAATTCCCCCGCTCTTTTCTGATGGTATAACCGAGCTGTTCAATGATCTCTTCGAGTTCAAGAAGTAGTTTTTCGGGTTTCATGTCAAAAACTGATGCCGATTAAAAAAGTGATCGAATCGAGGTTGTATTTGAACTCATCTTCGGCTGTCATAAACCGGTTGTAACTGTAATCAAACCCGGCATTAATGCCAACAGGTCCGATCAGCCGGTCGAGATATATCCTCACCTGCTGGTCGAACGCAAATGCCGTACCCACCGATGCCCCGAACGAGGATGCTGAGACGCCATAGCGGGCGGCAGTTTTGAGCCTGAGCCGGAAGGTCTGTGCCGGCCTCATCACCAGTTCCTGTCCCAGGCCGAATAGCAGGCGGTTCTGGCTGAATTCAGCGGAAGTATTGGCTGTCTGGCTGTTGCGCATCATGTAATAGTCGGTGGAGGCGAACAGGGGAATTGTCCACGCAACTGTGGGCTTTGTATAAAGATTAAGGTTTCCCTGCAACTGTATGCCAAGGCTCCTGAAGGTAATATCGTTCTGATCGGACAGGCCTGAACCGGTTGCCCCGTATATCTGCAGGGAGTTTGTTTCGTAGCGTATTCTGTAAAGGGTGCCTTCGAAGTCATAGCGCGCATCAGCAGGCCCGAATGTGTGACTTCCGTAATAACTTGCCGATGCCGGCTCTATGCCGAAATACAGACTGTGTTCAGGTATGGTAATTCTTTCGGAACCGGCGGTACCAATAGAAAACATCTGGGCAGCGGCGGTGGCCGGTACCAGCGTAAAAAGAACCACCGGAATCATAAAATAGTACAGTAATATTTTCACTCGTTCTGATGTGTTCATGATAATTTGATTAACAGTAGGGAAAAATAGTAAATCCATGTCAGGATATAACACAGATGTTCACATAATAGTTGGAATCAGTCGGTTTACGCATTCCACACCATAAATATTGCAGGAGTGTGCAGCTGTTCCGGAGATGTTAATATTTTGTGATTTTCGGCATCGGTTTGAACTTGGGGGTTAAAAAAGTGAATATCAATTGAACTTACACCCGGCCAGAAGCACTCTTGTGAAATACTGTATTGACAGCGATCGTTATTACTGCGTATATTGTGCATCTGACAGGAAATTACTTGTCAGAAACGGTCCGGTAGTTCAGTTGGTTAGAACGCCTGCCTGTCACGCAGGAGGTCGAGGGTTCGAGTCCCTTCCGGATCGCAAAAA
>RECM01000213.1 GCA_007694035.1 Balneolaceae bacterium | reverse complement strand
ATGCGAAACCCGCAGCAACCCTGTCGTTTACAAAAGACGCCGTTTATGGTGATTCAGATGAGGTCTTATTTGGATTTATACAAGACATTGCCGTGGATAATTCCGGCCGGGTTTTTATCGCGGATGCACCGGGAATGGTTTTACATGCTTTTGAACCAGATGGTCGGTTCATCACCCGGATTGGAAGAGATGGCCGGGGGCCTGGTGAATTTAATACGATTAAAAGTGTGCAGATCCTTGGGGATCGTTTACATGTTTACGATCCAGGTCAGTATCGTATACATATATTTACGATCAATGACCTGGCCGTTGAAAAATCGGTTTATCTCGCCGAAAACCGAAGCCGGTATCCGGCCCTGGCAAAAACGATGCCCTGGATAAGCGAAGTCTATGTAAGAAATGATGATACCTACATAGCCAAATTTTTAGCGGAAGACAAGTCTCCGGCTCTCCGGCATTGGCAAAATTATGAAGTAAGTGGCTTGTTCTTCCTGTTAGACAATACCGGGATCATTTCAGGGGAATTGCTTGAATTCAAAAGCGAGATTCGTACGCGATTCCCTATCATGCAAGCAGTATTTGATTATCATTTTAAAGCCTTTTTCGGAAATGCATTGCCTGTGATTTCAAGTGACAATCGCATTCATCTGGCAGAACCGGACTATTTTTTGATCAGGCAGTATGGTTCGGACGGGGTCTACGAAAAGGCATTTTTTTACCCGATCGAAAAAATACCCCTAACGCAGGGATCTGCGATTGAAGGCGGGGTTCCTGATGAATTTGTAAACAACATGCCATCCATGGACCTTCCGGAATTTTGGCCGGTCCTGACCGATATGAAAATCGACAATGAGGACCGGCTTTGGGTAGCCACAACGGTGGAAGATCTGAGCGTGTATGAATGGTGGGTGCTTGAAAGCTCAGGAAATCTCCTTGCCCGGTTCGAATGGCCACGGAACAAACCGATCGTATTCGTGAAGCACGACTACATCTACACCCGTGAAACCGATGATGAAACCGGTTTGATGCAGGTCGTGCGCTATAAGATTGATCCTAATTAATACTGACGTTTAAAATGAAATGGCCGGAATTTGATTGATTCAGTTTAAATTGATTTACTTTGACATATTCTTGTCTGAATTGAATGGATGGCCCGGACAACGAACGAATTTGTTGACACACAAAAATTGAACGTTTAGCATTCATGAGCTACTGCGATTTCGCTCCGGGACACGAATTCCACGGTCCCTATCACGACGATGAGTACGGATTTCCGTTAAAGGAAGACCACGAACTGTTCGGGCGGCTCATCCTTGAAATGAATCAGGCCGGCCTTTCCTGGCTCACCATCCTGAAAAAAAAGGACAACTTCAGGCGTGCATACGATAATTTTGACGTTGATATTGTGGCGGATTACGGTGAAAACGACCGCCTGAGGCTTCTTTCAGATGCGGGCATCATCCGGAACCGCCTGAAGGTGGATGCTGCCATTCACAACGCCAGGGTGATCCGGGAATTGAGAACAACATACGGCTCGTTTGCCGGATGGCTCGACCATCACCATCCCCGCTCCAAACCGGAATGGGTGAAACTGTTCAAAAAGACGTTCCGGTTTACCGGCGGTGAGATCACCGGCGAATTCCTGATGAGCACGGGATACCTGCCCGGCGCCCACATTGAAACATGCCCGGTCTACGCACGGGTGCTCGAGAGTAATCCGCCCTGGGTGCAGATTATTGATGGGACAAGATAGAAATCGGAATCGATCTCTTCGACTCAGCCTTGTTAAGAGCCACACTCATTTATCGTATCTGCCGGCCGCAATCCAGTCGAGCTCCAGCCTGAACGGGCCCGACTGACCGCTGCTCATCATCAGTCCCGCCTCGGCGATGTTCCGCAGATCCATATCCGGCACGTTAACAAGCTGCCGCCCCCGGTACACGGGCTTGAAACTGCTGAAGGGAAGGCTGATTTCTGTCCATTCGCCCGCCGGTGCAGTGAATACCGCTTCCCAGGAATAGGGTGTTACCCGTCCCCTGTCAACGGTTCTGAGGCGGAAACCATACGTTTTACCATCGCCCTTCACCCGGAGTACGATGCCATCGTAACCACCAAGGTCTGCCTGCATCCGGGTTCTCGCAGACGCGAAACCGCCGTTATTTTCAAGCGAAACGCGCCCGGTAAAAACAGCTTTGCCGTCATCGCTGATACCGAACCGGCTGGTCGATATGCCGCCCATCACATCGTCGTTCACAATACTCCAGGCACGCGCACCCGGATCGCTGAAATGTACCAGCAACTGGCCGGGATTTTCGGTCCCGTCGGTACCACCGGCGTTCTGGTTTACCATCAGAAAAGGAAGAAGTAACATGGAATATAGGATCATCATATTGCAGGGATGTTGGATTTTAGAGATTTGGGGAATATCAGGGATGCGGGGGTTTTAATTAAATCAAAGATAAATACTACTGCCGTGGAGAGTGTGCAGACTTCATTTGTCTCACACTACTCCCGCTACAGATCAAACCCGGCGCAATGGATTTCCATTCCAGGGCAAAAAACACCAACTGTCCGTAACGGATTAAATCACCCGTTACACCTCAAAATATTGCACACACTGATGTAATTCGTTACTATTCCATCTGACATCATTTAATGCAATGACATCTCAGTCATGCATGAATAGAGCCTGTTCTGATCAGGCCCCCATCCAATATTTTTTACGACGATGAATAAATCTGACCACATCACTACACCATTAATCCGGACGATAACCGGAATCTTACACCTGACCATCGCCCTGCTGCTCATCAGCACAGCAACTCTGTTTGCGCAAACCGGCCTCAGCCCTGAAAAAATGCTTGAACTCGGCCGGGTCGGCTCGCCCGTGGTATCGCCCGACGGAGCCACCGTGCTGTTCACCGTCACCTATATGTCGGTGGATGAGAACAGTGGCACCACACACATCCACAGTATTCCCGTTACCGGGGGCGAACCGGTGCAGCTCACTGATGGCGCCTCGGCCTCATCCCCGGTCTGGCGGCCCGACGGGCAGCGCATTGGCTTCCTGCGCGGCGGTCAGTTCTGGGAGATGAACCCCGACGGATCCGGTGCGGTTCAGGTAAGCAAATTTGAGAGCGGCATCGGCAACCTGCAGTACAGCCCCGATGGCCGGCACATCTCATTCACGCGCCACGTGAAGGTGGGCAAGGGCACGGCCGACCTCTATCCGGAATATCCGAAGGCGGATGCCCGCATCATCGACGAACTGCTCTACCGGCACTGGGACACCTGGCACGACGGCTCCTACAGTCACCTGTTCGTTGCGCCCTATGCCGACGGTGAACTGACCGGCGAGCCGGTCGACCTGCTGGCGGATGAGCCCTATGATACACCTCTGAAGCCCTTCGGAGGCTCATCCCAGATCGCCTGGCACCCGTCCGGAACCATGATCGCCTACACCTCGAAGAAAATGGGACGGACCGAAGCGGCCTACAGCACCAATTCGGATATTTATCTGTACGACCTCACCAACGGCTCAACCCGCAACCTCACGGCCCCGAACCCCGGCTACGACATGTACCCGGCCTTCAGCCCCGACGGCGCCTCCATTATCTGGAACCGCATGGTGACCCCGCAGTACGAAGCCGACCGCTACCGGCTGATGCAGCTCACACTCGAAACCGGCGACATGCGCGAGCTGAGCCGTGGCTACGACGGCAACATGAACAGCGCCGCCTGGAACCACGACGGCAGCCGGATCTACTTTCTGAGTGGTACCGAAGCAACCGTGCAGCTGTTCGAACTGAATATGATGGCCCGATCGGCCGTTCCGCCGGTGAGGCAGATCACTGAGGGCATCCACGATTTCACGGGGTTTGCGTCCGCCCGCCGGGGCAACACCACCACCCTTATCGGTTCGAGGATGTCGATGTCGGCGCCAAACGAGCTTTTCCGCATCCAGCCGGATAATGGCGAAATAACACCGCTCACCCACATCAACCGCGAGGTGCTGGCGGATGTGACCATGGGGCGCGTAGAACAGCGCTGGGTCGAGACCACCGACGGCAAGCAGATGCTGGTGTGGGTGATCTACCCGCCCGGTTTTGATCCCGATGAATCCTACCCCGCCCTCCTCTACGCCCAGGGCGGACCGCAGGGCACGGTGAGCCAGTTCTTCTCATACCGATGGAACTTCCAGGTGATGGCCAACGCCGGGTATGTGGTGGTTGCGCCGAACCGCCGCGGACTCCCCTCCTTCGGCGAAGCGTGGAACCGGGAGATCAGCGGCGACTGGGGCGGGCAGGCCATGCGTGATTTACTCAGCGCGATCGATCATGTAAAAACCGAACCTTACGTGGATGAGTCCCGCCTCGGCGCTATCGGCGCCAGTTTCGGGGGGTACTCCGTGTTCTGGCTTGCCGGCAACCACGACGGACGCTTCAGCGCGTTCATCTCGCACGCCGGCGTATTCCATCTTGAAGCCATGTACGGATCGACCGAAGAGATGTTCTTCGTCAATTTCGATCTGGACGGCGCGTACTGGGAAGAGCCCCGCCCGGTTAGCTACGACAAACACTCGCCCCACCTGTACGTGAGCAACTGGGACACCCCCATCCTCATCATCCACGGCGAGCGCGACTACCGGGTGCCGGTATCGGAAAGCATGCAGGCGTTCACCGTAGCCCAGAGGCTGGGCATCGACAGCCGCCTGCTCCTGTTCCCCGGCGAGAACCACTGGATCCTGTCGCCCCAGAACAGCCTGCTCTGGCACCGTGAATTTTACGGTTGGCTCGACAAGTATCTGAAACCCTAACGTCAGGCTGAGCGCAGTCCTGAGCGCAGCGGAGCGTAGTCGAAGGACGAAGTCGAAGCCCGTGGGAGGCTTTCAAGCCTCCCAAACGGGGTTCCAAAAAAAACGATATCCCCCAATTAACCCCACATCCCACACCATTCCTACTGCAGCACATCCCCCCATTCCGGCATCTTCCGGAACATCGCGTTCGCAAACGGGCATAGCGGCATGATTTTAATGCCTTTTTCCCGCGCCATTTCAACGGCCGCCTTTACGAGGGCTTTTCCGGTACCGGTGCCCTTCAGTTGTTCCGATACCTCGGTATGGTCGATAATGATCAGGGTGTCGCCGGCACGCGAATAGGTCATTTCTGCCGCGCGGGTGCCATCACGTTCGATGAAGAATGCTCCTTTGGTGGTATGTATCTCGTGGCGGATGTCGAATTTCATATACGTTTTATTAGCTGTCATTTTATTAGCTGTCATTGTACCCTTTTTACGGGTTTGTCGGACTGAAAATAACCTGAAAAATTCGGGATTGTGAAAAAAAACATCAGATCAGTGCAGCATTTACCGTACTGACAGCGTATATAATAATGTGATGAGGGTCTATAGCGTTACCAGGCTGACCCTTGCAACCCGTATCAAAAAACCGTAATCATCAATTTTAATATTTCTGACCGGTTCCTGGATGCTAATCGATTCCTCCTTCACAGTTTAATCAGATCAACGATTCCGGTTCTCTTACATGAAATAATTAGATCCTATGAAATTAACTACCCGGGTTCTCTGGGCATCATTGATGCTCACCATAATATCCTGCGAGCCCTTCACCGGCTCAGGCACCGATCCCGAAATGCCCCCGGCAGACCAGCTGGTATGGGTGGCACAGGTTTTCTCGGGAGGATTGCAGTGCGGCGGGGCCAGCTATACACCGCCCGATACCAGGAAAATACTTCACAGTACAAGTGTATTTGTGTACAAAACCGATGTGGAGTACCTGCCGGTTTGCGAAGCCTGTTCCTGCCCGGTTTACGCCGCACGGCATTTTGCGCTCATCCTCCGAAGGGATGTAAGGAAGGCAAAAAAAATCGGGTTTGAACCGACAACCCGCGAGGTTGATGTGTAATTAAAAGTTTACAGAATTCATTTTTTATTACGCTTGCCGGCGTTTGAATCTGTTAGCTCCATGTTGCGGTTTGTGCTGTAATTCTAATAGCGGACGGGAATTGTCTATACGGTTGGGTTTTTGTGATTATCAGGAATCCGGATTTTTGATGTGGAAGGGATTATCTACCAAAATCACGCCTTACGAGATACTCAGATTCGTTGTCGGAACGATCCACCAGGATCAGGTAACCTCCCCGTTTAGCCAGTACGCTTTCGCCATCGGCCAGCGTCATAACTCTTTTCTGCAGCCCGGATTCCAGATCGTAGCTCATGATTTCAAACCGGTTGCTTTCGGTGAGTCTGGAATAGATAAAATTTGGGCTATCGATGGTTGTCCAGTGGAAGTACGGAGCCGTGGTTTTTGTCTTTCTGCTACCCTGAGCCCTGTTCGTAAAGCCGGATAATCTTTCAGTTAACAGAGAGGCGGGCGGGTCAATCAACAGATCTACTGTATTGACCTTACCATCCGCCAAATCGATTGTCCAAACAACCGGGAAAATATTCCAGGTGAAAAAAATGGTATTATTCCGAAACAGGATTTTCGGCTCTCCCCTGTACACCAAACTTCTCAATTCCAACGTATTCATCGGTACACGAATTGAAGCCAGACGTTCATGTGTTGCGTTTTCAACATTGTATCGGTGCACATGCAGGAGGTTTTGCTCCTCCGGTGAAAATGGCTCATTGTACACCATGTACCAGGCCCCATGATGGTACCCGATCAGTCTCAGGTTGGATCCTGCCACGGGTTCAGGTATAAATTCGTCAGCCAGATGCCATGAACCAGAATCATCTTTATGGTAAACCACAACTTTTTGCTGAAGCAAGTCCAGTGCAGCAACTTCATTTTCTGAAATTGATTTAAAATCACCCTGCATTGCCGTTTCACCCGGACCCCGGCCTTTCCTGATTTCCAACACAGAAACAGCTTGGAGTTTCTTATCAATTTCAACAAACCTGTAAGTGTTGCCATGAACTTCCATGATCATGTTAACTGAATGATCATCCCCCACAGCACGAACAAGATTTGAAATTCCTGTTGTTTGAGTTTGTATTCGTAAATCACTCGGTGTACTCTGGAACATGAATATCAGTAGAAATAGGGAGTAGCAATTCAAGAATACCCTGATTTTTTTCAATTTAATAATCCGATTTTGTGAAAATTTCAAGTTAATTTTTTGTTGAGATTATTTAAGGATGAATATTCACTGTACAAATTAAAAACAAATTTGAGCACTCCAACCAAGCATCGAAGTATGAATCATTCTCAAAAGTTGGATCGTAAGCATGTTCCCATATTGCATCGTTCACACACAAATCATAAACTAAACCGCAAGTTTCCCAATCTGAACTTTTTGGAAGACCAACAGCATGGATCATCAGAGAAATTGCAATTATTAGCATTACTTTCTTCATAATATTAATCTAATAGGTTCAAGGTCTTAGTTGACTTTGCCAAAATACCCCACCCCGATTTACTCGCAAATTATTAAATAAATATAACATATAACTATTAAGTTTAATATTATCAATTTATTTATATACAAATATCTATCTTCCTGTCAATGATCATCACTCTCATTTTTCTGCTTCTTGTACTATTTGTTATGCCCTGGCTGGCCATTGCGAGCCACAGGCAATTTGAGGATGGGCACGAGTTCCCCGAAAGCCGCTACCCGATTTATGCCCAGCTGGTGGTCGTGCAGCTGGTAATTGCCGGCATCGCTTACTGGGCAGCATCCTCCAACGACCTGTACATCCCCCTTCTGGCTACTCTTAGCGGCACAACATTGCTGATGTCTGCTGGGCTTTATGCGGCTGGAATTGCGGTGTTGTTTGTCCTGTACAAAATCTATCCCCCCGAGGATTCGATTGCCTGGCGTTTCCTTTTCCCGAAAACCTCCGGCGAGCAGGCGGCCTGGGTGGGCACGGTCACCCTGTCGTCGGCATGCGAAGAGTTTATTTACCGGGGTGTTCTGTTCCTGCTGCTTGCACAGTTTTTCGATGACTGGTGGATGGCCGCGTTCATTGCCTCCATCGTGTTCGGGCTCGGTCACTATGCTCAGGGGCTGAAAGGGGCCATTGTGAGCGGTGCCTTCGCACTGGGCCTGCACGCTCTGGTGGTAATCAGCGGCGGACTTGGCATGGCCATCACCGTGCATGTGGCCTACAACTTCACTGCCGAGTGGCTGATGAGGCGGGCGCAGCACGAAGTTTCAGAGAACGTGTAACTATTAATCGGGTAGCTCACAGGTTGAATAGCGGAGCAGTCCGAATTGTTGCCCTAAAGTCGCCCTAAAGTAGTCGCCCTAAAGTCGCCTTCAAGTTGATCATAAGCAGATCAAATGTCAGCAAATACTACCGGCTGCCGCCACATGATCTCATTTCAAAAGCAACACCAGGGGTACTCCACCGTCAGGAGACTCCAATAGGGTTACGATGTTCCGCTTGGCAGACATCCTGATGGCGTATCACCGGGGCAGTATTAAGCTCTTAATCAGGATCAGCACAAATCTTTAAACCGGTATAATTTCAAAATCTGACTGCCATCATCCAGCTCACTGACAATGTGCACATAGTGCCGGCGGATGGCATGAACCCTATCCCCTTCGAGGGGCCTGAACACTTCAGCAACATTTCCAGTAATACGGTTGATACATCGCAATACTCTTTGATCCTCATGATTCGTGTGATGCATCAGAATTATCTCCCCATCCAGATAATGGGCTGCGTAATAGGGTGCAAATGTATGATTTATCTTCATTGGACCATTTGGAGAGGGCCGGTTCCGGATACTATTTTCAAGACGCCTTTTTAATGCATCAGCTGGTGGGGGAATATCCATTTCCGATTTTGTGTAAGAGCCATCTTCCGGGTTGATCTGCCAGATATATGGTGTTATGGAATATATCAGTTCAATGGAGTTGCCCGTCATCAAACCACTCAGAATACCGGTGAATGCCGATGATCTTACCTGTGCTGCATCCTCATGAACTATAAGCCTGCCAACTTTCCTGACATTTCCCGTTTCATAATCCATCCCGTTTACCTGTACCCAAAGGGCTTCATTTACTCCGGAATGATCCCTATATATCAGGTATAATTCCGAATGATGAAAAATCATTAGGGTTGGGTACATACCCAAAACAGGATCCGGTATCCATTCCTTGTAAACAGCCCAGCCGGCGGCATTCAGCTTCTCATATATAATCACTTTTTGTAAATAGAGATCCAGCGCTGCCACTTTTGTGTCTGATAATACAACGAATCCTCCAAAAAATGTGATTTCACCCGGTCCACGGCCCTTTCTGATAAAAAAATCAGATACTGGTAAAAGGTCGGTACCCAGCTCCGTGATGTACATCCCTTCACGTGTGCTTTCTGATGCCACAATCATTGTTTCGGGATCACCATCAATTCTATTGATGGCTGACAGCCCGATTGAATCTACAGGTACTTCGTATATGAGCTCACGTGTGTCGTTGTACATTATTACCACTAACATCAGAAACAACATTTGCATGGCATGCACTTTTTAAGTTTTTTTTTCAGTAATTACTTCAAAGTTCATAAAATCAGCTCAATAATATGTATTATTATGATCTTATAGTTAAGATGTTTGTTTGCAAGTTTAAATCCTTTTTTCTCCTATAATTTTTCAACGCTTCTTTCCATAGGTACAGCTCTCTTAAAAGATTCCCATGCATCAGCCCAGCCTTTCCCCTGATGATGAAATAAGAAATCATTTTCAGTTTCTTGGTTGATCTTGAATTCCACCCGGCCAATCAGCATTTTATAAGCAGAACCAATTCCACATTCCGGCCATGCAAATAAACCATCGCATACAGGAAGGCGAGCTGCTCTGGCAGCCAACCCCTCAGATGGCCGAACAGGCCAACCTCCGGCGGTATATGCTCTGGCTGGAACGGAGCAGGCGGCTCACCTTCCGCGACTATCACCAGCTCTGGCAATGGTCGGTCGATGAGCCCGAAGCCTTTTGGGAAAGCCTGTGGCACTACTTCGACATCAGCGCGTCAAGGCGCTATCTGTCGATACTCAATGAGCGGGTGATGCCCGGTGCCCGCTGGTTTGCCGGATCACAGCTGAACTTTGCCGAACACCTGTTCCGGGAGGCGGTGGAACACGAACCGGCCATCATTTTCCGATCCGAAACCGAGCCATTGCGTGAGGTGAGCTGGGAAGAGTTCCGCCACCAGACCGCCCGGCTGGCCCTGGCCCTGCGCGGGATTGGTGTTAAGCCCGGCGACCGTGTTGCCGCCTACATCCCCAACATTCCCGAAGCCATTTTCGCCTTTGCCGCAACTGCATCCATCGGCGCAGTCTGGTCGGGCTGTTCACCCGATTTCGGCACCGACAGCGTGATCGACCGCTTCAGCCAGATTGAACCTGTGGTACTCATATCGGTTGACGGCTACCACTACGGAGGCAAGTCGCACAACCGCATCGACCGCCTCGCCAAACTCCAAAACGCGCTGCCTACCGTGCGTAAAACCATCTTGCTGCCATATCTGGCAGATGAACCCGATATCTCCTCCCTGCCAGGGGCCGCCAACACCGTGAACTGGCACGACCTTCCACCGGGACGGGTCGACCTCACCTTTACCCCGGTCCCCTTCGATCATCCCCTGTGGATCCTCTATTCGTCGGGTACCACAGGCCTGCCCAAACCTATTGTACACGGGCATGGCGGCATGCTGCTTGAGCATCTCAAATACATGGAATTCCACGCGGATGTACGGTCCGGCGACCGCTTTTTCTGGTACAGCACCACCGGCTGGATGATGTGGAATGTGGTCGTGGCAGCCCTTCTCCGCGGGTCCACGGCGGTGATATACGACGGCAGCCCCGGCTATCCCGATCTGAACGCACTCTGGCAATTCGCCGAAGATGCGCACATGACCAATTTTGGTACCAGCGCCGCCTTTCTCACCAGCTGCATGAAAGCCGGACTAAATCCAGGTGCAACCTTCGATCTGAGCCGGCTCCGGTCTGTCGGATCCACCGGTTCGCCCCTGCCGCCCGAAGGTTACGCGTGGGTGTATGAACATGTGAGCCCGCATGTAATGCTAAACTCCACCAGCGGCGGTACCGATATTTGCAGCAGTTTTGTCGGCGGCAACCCCACCCTGCCGGTGTATGCCGGCGAAATCCAGTGCCGCATTCTGGGATCAAAAGTGGAAGCGTGGGATGAAAACGGCCGGGCCGTAATCGACGAAGTCGGCGAAATGGTGATCACCCAACCCATGCCTTGCATGCCGATCCGTTTCTGGGGGGATGCGGATGGAAGCCGCTACCGGGAAAGCTATTTTGATCACTTCCCCGGTGTATGGCGGCACGGCGACTGGATCAAGATAACCAGCCGCGATACCTGCATCATCTATGGTCGCTCCGACGCCACCCTGAACAAACAGGGCGTGCGAATCGGCACCAGCGAAATCTACCGGGCCGTGGAGATGGTACCCGCCGTTGCCGACAGCCTCGTTGTCTGCTATGAGCGGCCCGACGGCACCTGGCACATGCCGCTGTTCGTGGTCCTGAGAGAGGGCAACGGGGATGGGAGTGGTGAGGTGCCTTCTGCCATCCGCGACCAGATCACCGCCAATATCCGCGAGCGAATCGCACCGCGTTTTGTGCCCGATGAGATCATAGCCGTACCGGGCATTCCTTACACCCTGAGTGGCAAAAAGATGGAACAGCCCGTTCTGCGCATCCTCACCGGTACACCGGCCGAAGAAGCCGCCAGCCGCGATGCCATGAAAAACCCCGGAATTCTGACTGTTTTTGCAGCATACAAAGATCCCGCAATTAATCGGGCTGAAAAATAGCACACACACCGGCCTCGATTATTCGCTGGTCGTGTGTAGAAAGCGCATATCCTGACAGCAGTGAAGTCGCTACAATCAGCCGGTCGGCCGGATCCGAGTGAAACGTTTCGGGCAGCCTTCTCTGGGCCAGTACCACTTCCACATCTGCCGGCAGAATGGTGCAAACCTCCGGGCGCGTTGCCAGTTCAAGCCATTCGGCAATACCGGGTTCAAGCGAAATCCTGCCTTTGCGCTCCAGCATTTCGGTTTCCCAGATACTCACCCAGGAGACAGCCACATTCCCTGATGCTGCCATCTGATCAATGGACGTACGCTCGCGAACGCCAAGGCGCCGGTCGCCCAGCAACCACCACAGCCAGATGTGGGTATCGAGAAGTACCATCAGGTGTTATCGGGCTCATTCACGTGAATGGTTGTGTTCCAGTCCGGACCTGAATACCCCTCAAACCCCGACTCTTCGGGTTCCAGGCCCGCCGCCGAACCCTTGCCCTGCAGCACTTTCCATGGCGCCGGCCCGCCAGATGCACCTTGCCCGTGCAGCTCCTTATCAAGGCTGCGCAGAAACAGTTCCTTCAGGGTAATTCCCTCCTCAACCGCTTTGAGTTTTGCTTTTTTCATGATATGATCGGGCAGGTCTATTGTTGTTCGCATAAAAACATATTAACATAATGTTGCATGAAATGCAAATATATGGGTTACAGGGTGAATTGTGTACGATATAGTATTGTTTATAAAGTCAATGATACAAAAGACCATAAGGTTAGATGCTGAGGTTTTTTAAAAACGTACCATGCATAGCATGCATCCTTGTACATGCTATGCTGCAAAACCATGCCAACACCTTATACATTATCACTAACACCTCGCAGCCTGCAATTCATTGACACATATTCTCCTTATATTCACGGAAAAGCGATTTCATATTCATCAATTAAATTTCTGATAAGCTATGTCAACCGAGGTAACAGCAATAACAACACCATCTTTTGAACTTTCTGAAGACCACCTGCTCATCCGCGACAGCGTACGCGATTTTGTAGAACAACGTGTAGCCCCGACCGTTATGGACCGGGACGAGTCCTGCGAATTTCCGCATGAAATTGTCGCCGAACTCGCTGAAATGGGAATGATGGGCATCTATCACCCGGAGCAGTATGGCGGGGGAGGCACCGACACCCTCAGTTTCACCCTCGCTCTCGAGGAGATCGCCCGCTGGGACGCATCCCTGGCCCTTACCGTGGCCTCGCATACCTCCCTGTGCACCTCCCATATCGCCATCGCCGGCAATGAGGAGCAGAAAATGAAGTACATGCCACGGTTAACATCCGGCAAAACGCTCGGCGGATGGGCCCTTACCGAGCCCGGCTCCGGCAGTGATGCATCAAACATGAAAACCACCGCCGTAAAAAAAGGCGACAAATGGGTGCTGAACGGATCCAAAATATTCATTACCCAGGGTTCGGTGGGAGAGATTTTTGTAGTGCTGGCGGTTACCGACCGCAGCAAAGGCGCAAAGGGCGTGAGCGGGTTCATCGTAGAAAAAGGCATGAAGGGTTTCACACACGGGCCAAAACTGAAAAAGCTGGGCATGAACAGCTCCGACACCTGCGAAATCCATCTCGAGAATGTGGAAGTACCTGCAGAAAACCTGCTCGGAGAGCTGAACCACGGTTTCATCGACACCATGAAGGTGCTCGACGGTGGCCGGATCGGTATCGGGGCCATTGCCGTAGGTGTGGCCCGGGGCGCCCTTGAGGAGTCTATCAAATACGCGAAGGAACGCGAGCAGTTCGGCAAACCCATCGCGCAGTTCCAGGCTGTATCCTGGAAGATTGTGGATATGGCCACCCGTATCGATGCCTCCCGGCTGATGGTGCAGCGCGCTGCCACCCTGCGCGACAAGGGCAAACCCTACACGAAGGAAGCCTCAATGGCCAAACTGTTTGCATCCGAAATGTGTACACAGGCGTGCCTCGATGCGATTCAGATTCACGGCGGCTACGGCTACACCAAAGAATACCATGTGGAGCGGTTTCTGCGCGATGCCAAACTTCTGGAAATCGGTGAGGGAACCAGCGAAGTGCAGCGGATGGTGATTGGCAAGCATGTGATCAAGTGAGGACTTGATCGAGAGGAGATTGGTTCGAGAGAACATGATGCAAGTGAGGATGGTGCTGGAGGATGGATGCGGCCGTGTACACATCGGCGGATCTGGACATTACCGATTCCGGCACCCTTACGTCCGAAATCGATAAGGTGCGGCCGGGCTCGGCGCGCGCATTGTTCCGGTACCCACCTTCCGGCTCACCACGTCGTTGACCACTGGCCCGCCATTGATCGATCAAGACGAACTTACGTTGTGCTTTTTCTGTGTTCATGGATTTTTATCCAAAAACTACATCGAAATTACTCTACCAGCAAAGACTTGGTTAGTAGGATGCTTATACAGAAAGCAGTCCCCATCATCATGGAGATCATAGGAATTAATGCTCCCAGGATTCCCTGTCTGTTAATAAAAGTAAACTGCTTCAATTTGGGGTTCGGGTATGTTCTGGGCCGCGGCATTTTGCGCCAGGCCATGAATATGAGGCTGTAAAGCATTATAGCGAGAATCGGTATGAGTGGTGCTTTCATAAAAATGAGCTAATGTTAAATAACTATATTATTATAACCGGAGCGCATTTCTATTTCACCAGTATCATCTTCCTTGTCAGAACGGCATCGGCTACGGTTAGCCTTGCCAGGTACACGCCGCTTGCCAGATCCGACGCGTCGAATGTTGCGTTGTAGCGTCCCGGTTGTTTTCGGGCGTTGACCAGTTCGGTCACCTTCCTGCCCGTCATGTCGTAAACCGACAAGGTGATCTCCGCCTCTTCGGCGATTTCGTAGCTGATCACCGTAACCGGGTTGAAGGGGTTGGGGTAATTCTGGGCGAGGTATGCCGACGCGGGAAAGCCGGATTCGCTTTCCAGGGATACCTGGATAGCATATATCAGGACGATTTGTTTCGGTTCGTCGTCACCCAGGTCATAATCAATGATGAAGCCACCGTCTGTACCTGACCTGCGAATACGATGATTTTCCGGCTCCGACCAGTACAGGTGATTGTTGAGCCAGTCAATCCGTATGTCAAAAGGGTTATACAGGTTATCCAGAACGGTTTTCACCTCCAGTCCGTCATAGGATGCACGCCGGATATATCCGTCGGCCTGGGTCCAGTAAACGGTTTCGGAAAGATGGTGCATGGCGATACCCGGGATTTCGGCTTCGATCTCAAGGAAAAGCGTGGTCTCCCCGCCGGCCATGTCCCAGGTAAACAGGCCCTGCGTGGCCACTGCATAGAAGAGGCGCTTGTTTTGATAATCAATCGCCATGGCGGTGACGGGATGTGGGGTTGTCAAAATGGGGGTGACCTCTCCAGTATCCGTATTCAGTTTTAATACGTGCGTTTCCCCGTCGCTTTCCAGCGCATAATATAAATCGCCGGATTGGGGTTCCCGCTTTATTCCAGGATCCGGGATGAGGGTTAACAGCCTGTTTTTATCGTCTGCCAGTTCGGCAATGTGGATGTGTTCCCACATATCCATGTCGAACCCATAGACATTTCCGTCGTCCTGCACATAATAAAAATTTATATACTCATGTCCCCCCGGTGCATGGGACTGGCCGGATATATATACGATGTCCTTTCGCAGGTTCAGCGTATCATCCAGCATCCAGCCCCCCTCACCAGGAGATGGGATACTATATTCTACGATATTTCCCTTATTACCGGAATGGTAAAGCAAAATAACTACCTCTACCCCAGGTTCAGGTATGTCCTGCGCTGCGGCATCAGAAAGATGAATAATTTGTTCGTATTTCCTTTCCAATTGTCCTGAAGAGGCAGAGTGCCGTCCACTGTCAAGAGTAAATAAAATCCTCTCGGATTTAATTTCCGGCAGGTCTGCAGTGCAGGGTATATCGGTGGCATACGCAACACTAACAAGCATTAAAACGAGAATCGGCGGAATGTGTAGTGCTTTCATAAAAAATGAATTAAATATTCAATTATATTATAATTATAATAATATAATAATAATATATATATGTTTTGGGGTCTAATAAAAACCTCTTGAATTATCCTTGTTAAACAATTGATGGAAATTTTTTCACTTTGTTCGAAACTACCACTCTGAATATCGCCCAAAATGACCTATCCAGCACCCTGTCGGGTGGTGTTTTTGACCATTTTATGTGCTTTTCGTGGTTCATAGACATACTTCACCCATCAGGGATGC
>RECM01000014.1 GCA_007694035.1 Balneolaceae bacterium | reverse complement strand
CCGGCATCACTTCGGTGCGGCCGCGGCCATCTTCGCCAAGGCCGTAGTCGTAACCGAGTTCACCAAATTGCCAGATCATTTTGGGACCGGGCTGGGTAAAAAATATGGCGGCGGCTGTCTTCATCCTGTTCAGGGCCGTACTCAGCTCACGCGTGTTGTAGCCGATACTTTCATTGATATTACCAAACTGGATGTTTTTCCACATAAGCCGCTGTTCATCGTGACTTTCCATATAGGTGATCAGATTGGGTTCTGCCCAGCCGCGGTGCTTGTACAGACCCCATCTCAGATCTGATGAGTAACCCATGGTGGCTTCGTTGTACTGATGGTTCAGATTGCCCCAGAGCAGCATGCCATAATTCGCCAGCACAGTTTCTTCGGAATTATCGGCCAGGTGTTCCAGAATCACATACGCATCGGGGTTCACTTCCCAAATCTCATCGGCAACGCGCTGCAGGTTGTCGACACGTTCCTGGTCATAGCTGCTTCCGAAATTATTTGAACCGGAAAAGATGGTGGTGGTAAAACCTTTTGTGAGGTCAAAACGAAACCCGTCGATTTTGTACTCCTGAATCCAGTGCAGATTTGCCCTCTTCATAAATTCCCGGAACGCGGGACTGCCATGGTCGAATTTATAGCCAAACTGCATACCCTGATTGTCGGGAAAAATCTGGTTCATATACCAGGGATTGTTGGCGGCTGGACGATTGTTCTGGCTGTCGAAGTACATTCTGAGCAGCGGCGACTGACCGAAAGAGTGGTTCCATACCATATCGAGGATTACAGCCATACCCCGTTTATGGGCCTCATCAACAAAGCGTTTAAGCTGATCACGCGGGCCGTAGTATTTATCGGGTGCGAAGAAAAATGAGGGGTTGTATCCCCAGCTCAGATTTCCTTCGAACTGGTTGATTGGCATGAGTTCGATCGCGTTGATCCCAAGGGTCTTCAGATAGTCGAGCGTATCGGCCAGGGTGCTGTAACTGCGGTCATCAAGGAAATCGCGTATTAGCAGTTCATAGATTACGAGTTTGTCGGGGTGAGGCGGCTCGAAGTCGGTTACCTGCCAAACATAGGGTTCCCGGGCGGTCTGTAAAACCGATACCGGTTGCACGGTCTTTCCTGTAGGATATGGTATGAGGCCGGGATAGACACCTCTCTGTATAATTTCATTGTCGTGCCAGGGGTCCAGCACTTTTTCGGTGTAGGGATCTCCGATTCGAATCTGGGCATCAATGAAATACTGATACCCGTATTCTCTGCCGGGTTCCAGGTTCTCAAGGGTGATCCAGTACCTCACACTGTCGGGGTTGATGAAATCCCTGTTCATGAAAAACTCTTCGGAGAGTTCCCAGTCGTTGAAGTCGCCGATCACATACACAAATTCCTTATAGGGTGCATAGAGTGAGAGCGTTACGCGGGTATCGTCGCCATCATGGTAGTTAATGCCATCAAGCATTCCGGCTGGCAGCGAAATATCTGTCAAATCAGGATTGACCATCAGATAGAAGCCATCTTCCGCTACAAAGCCTTCGTCTTCTGCAACCACACGGAAATCTGCCCGGCCGCTTGATTCAACACTATATGTGTATCTGAGGGTATCACTGTCGTTTACAGTAACCAATTCATCTTCGCCCGCGAACAGGGTTATGCTGCTCAGTGTTCCAAACTGAGAATTACCTACGGCCTCGATCAAAATCTCATTACCCTGCCGGGCGATAAGCGGATTCAATGCCGTTACAAAGGGTTCAGTGAACCGTATGTTTACCGGATCTGTATACAGATCTACATAAATATTGGCTGTTTGTGCTGAACGCGAAGCGGTGCGGAAAACCAGTGCAATCTGGTAAATTCTTTCGACCGACGATGGCACTCCATAATATTGTCTGATGTCATCAATACTCAGCTGCCAGAGATTATTCCCGAGAGATGTAAGCCGGGCTTTCGGAATATTGGTTGTCCATGGTGCGATTACGTACGACCAGTTTCCGGACGACATATCCTCTTCTGCTATGATCACACCGGTATGGGCATACACATCTTCAGAAGTATTCTGCAGAGCTGTTCCCGAAGCGTTGAAGGTAATTACAACCGGCTGGTCTTCTGTCGGGAATGCGGGATTGGTGGTTACGATCTGCCCCAAAGCACTAACATATGCAAGACAGATAAAAAGTATTCCTGATGCAGTTGAATAAATCAGTTTCATAAGACTTTTCTGGTTAATGGGAGTGCATATCAACAGCCGGCAAACAACAGCCTGCCTGACAAGTTGGTTAGTCACATCCCGGTTTCTTCCTGATGAATGTCGATGGACGATGAGCTTCTTATGATCATTTCCGGTGAAAATACGGTGTGAGAAACATCGCTGCCGGGTGTATTAAGCCTGCAAAGCAATTTTTCAATGGCCAGTTTGCCCATGTCGTACATGGGTTGCTTCATGGTGGTAAGTCCGAGAAGTTCGGAGAACCGGATATCATCAAATCCGATAAGCGGGATGAACGTATTCGCGTCCTGCATGGCCTTGATGGCACCCAGTGCCTGAATGTCGGAATTGCAGAAACAGGCGTCGGGCAGTAAATCTGTTTTCAGTAGTTTGAGCATGGCTTCATAACCGTTACGTTCGGTAAAGCCATCACGATCCATATCATCTCCGGAAAAGATGAGGGTTTCATCCACAATTCGACTGTTGTCTTCAAGTGCACGGCGGTAACCGAGTATACGGTCCTGTGCGGGTTTCGCCTCATGGTAGGCCGTAATCATGGCAATACGCTGGTAATCTGATTTAATCAGGTATTCCGTTGCATTATATGCCCCTTCGATACTATCTACACTTACCGAATCAAACTCGGATGAGTATTCATCGATCAGTACTATCGGCAGCTGGTAATTCCGGAACTGCTTCCATTTTTTTTCGGGGAGGTGAACAGAAATGATGAGATAACCTTCGGCCATCCCTCTTTTCAGCAGGTAGTCTACCTGACCGGGGATGTCGTCGGTGGTGCGTACATTGTAAATATTCAGATCATAATCGACATCGATCATGCCATCCTGAATACCATCGAGTACCTCGGTAAAGAAATAGTTTGACAGAACAGGGACGATTGCAGTTATGAGCTTTGTCTTTTTTCTGGCAAGGCCCTGGGCCATTGCCTGGGGATGGTATCCCATAGCTTTAGCGATCTTAAGCACCTTCTCGCGGGCTTTGACGGACACATTGGGGTTTTTGTTAAATACCCTTGAGACCGTGGCTATGCTCACTTCCGCTTCTCTTGCTATATCGTAGATCGTTACGGCCAAAACTGTTTTTTAAAAAGGGGCCCGGCCGAAGCCGGGCCCCCGTGGTTGAACATTGTTTGTTACTTGATCAGCATCATCTGGCGTGTCGACACAAAGTCGCCGGCCTGGATG
>RECM01000035.1 GCA_007694035.1 Balneolaceae bacterium | reverse complement strand
AGCCCGGGTTTTTGCGATAGCACAAGGCGGCCTCGCGTGTGTATCGACCAGGAGGCATGTACAACTCACCGCTAATATAACCAGGTCTCAACCGGCTTATAGTATAGCACAAAGAAGCTGGCCGTAACAGACCGTGATATTAAAAATATCTAAATGAGCCTTTTTCAATAGAATTGTTGCATATCTGAGAAAGGCGAAGTACTTCATCCGGTTTGTACCGGGACAAGTATCAGTCAGAATTTTAAGGTAAATAAATAAAAACAAAACGATGGAAAAATTTTCTTCAGTAATTAACAGGATAAAAAATTACCAATGTAATTTGTTGAAGGCTGCATTTCTTTTCGTAATCGGGATGTTTTTCGTGGTGTCTTGTTCTGATTCCGGAACAGGAATAGACGAAAAATCGAATGCCTCAGCAATTCAATTCGATATTGCCAACGCTTATATAGCTATTGATGATATCATTCAGCCGGGAATTACGGTATTGGACGGTAATGGCAAAGCATTGGTTGGGCTGACTATTACATGGTCCAGCTCGCAAAGTAATGTTGCCGAAGTTAATTCCAGTGGCCAGATAACGGGAAAAGCTCCCGGAAGTACAGTCATAGAAGCTTCGGTCGATGGCATTAAAAAAAGTATCCAGGTAGACGTGTTTTTAGGTATCGGTCAGGGTGCTCTGGAATTGCAGGAAATCGACAGAGCAGTGATGGTTTACCTGCAATCGCAGGGCATACCCGGTGGTTCACTGGCCGTAGTTAAGGATGGCAGGCTTGTGCTTAGCCGGGGGTACGGTTACGCCGATCCTCAAACACAGAGAATGGCTGACCCATCCACCCTGTTCAGGTATGGAAGTGTGTCAAAACCAATAACATCGATTGCAGTGATGATGCTTATGCAACAGGGATTATTGCAAATGGATGACAAGCCCTTCAGCATTTTGAGTCATCTGCCGGTGTTACCCGGAGAAACAGAAGATCCGAGGCTTAACGATGTTACTCTCGAGCAGCTTTTGACACATTCGGCCGGATGGAATACAAACCGCAATGTAGACAACAGAATCTGGCAGGCAGTATCACAGCTTAGAGAGCGGGATAGTGGTAAAATTTTCAGGTATGGAAGAGGAGTAGCATTATCGACGAATCCTGGAACACAATATGCCTATTCCAATTATGCAACAAAGGCCGCCGCCCGTTTAATGGAATTTGTTACAAGTACCGGTTATGAAGAGTGGGTTAAAACAAATGTTTTTCTCCCGTTGGGTATCACACATGTTAAGTTCGGAAAAACGGCACTGAGCGACCGGGACCCGGATGAAGCCAGGTACCACAGGGCAAATGGATATCGCCCGGATATTGACGACGGGGCAATGATCTATTACGATGCTTCCGGAAGCTGGATTGGACGGGCTGTAGACCTTGTACGACTTTTAAACGGCGTGGAGGGCAAGGGAGGATTGCAGCCATTATTAACAAATCAGTCGATCGAAATTATGACACAACGCCCCGGTTTCTATCCCTCCAGCGGCAATTATTATGCGAAATACTGGTCGGTTAACCCGGTTTCGGGAGGGTTGAACTGGCACCATGCCGGCCTGGCCGACGGTGCATTTGCTGATGTATGGCGAATGGCAAATGGTGTTACATACGCTATTCTGTTAAATCAATCACCACCCGGCCCGCGACCAGATTTGACCTCATTATTAAACAGCGTTAGCAACTGGCCGGAACACGACCTGTTTGATAGTTACTATTGAAATGGCGTGTGGGTTCACTTTGAAAAATTGCAGGAACTGCTGTAACCAAATCTGCTCCCGATCTCAGACCGGGAGTAATTCTTCCAGGTAGTTGGCGGGTAACACACCTGTATTTCACCTGCAATTCGCCTTAAAGATAATCCTGGTAACTCCCTCGGGATGAAATTAAAGTGGTTCCTGCATACCTGACACAGACATTATGTATGCAAATTTCATATCTACAATCACATTTAATCAGCCGGCACCTGGAGCCCGTTTTATAATTCAAAAATGACCTTCGTCCAATAGGGGCAATTCATCGGCCTGATTATAATCCGGTTTTACCATCAGCACGTTTTCGAAATGCTGAAACGGTAACCCGGGAATTATTATCGGATCAGCGGTTTCATTTTCGGGTTTAAGGGCATCAGCGAGAGATGAAATCGTAAACCGCGCGACAGATGGCGAAAAGTTGACGTTCTTTGGGCTTTTTATTCGCGGGAATTTTCCATTAATTCGATCTGAGCTATTCTAAACCGTATTTTCAATTGATCATGACTGAAGACACCGATCCAAGCGACAGCCCAAGGTACTCCATATCCAGGCGCGGATGGATCGTGTTTGGCGCGGCCATTGTGATTATCGGGCTGGGAATACTGTTCCAGGGGCGTTTCCCGGAGTATGACGGGCATTTCGGGCTGTGGAGTATCGCCCCGCCGCTGGTCACCATTGTGCTGGCTTTCTGGACCCGCGAGGTTATCAGCGCCCTGTTCATCGGAATCGCCCTGGGCGGAGTGATTGCCGGGGAGATGAACATTGTGCAGGGTTTCCTGATCCCGTCGATCGGCACCGAAAGTTTCGCGCTCATCATCCTGGTATACCTGTGGGCGCTGGGCGGGCTCATCGGCATCTGGACACGCACCGGCGGGGCCATGCAGTTTGCACAGTGGGCCGGCAATCTGGTGGTTCGGGGCCGGCGGAGCGCCAAATTTTTCACCTGGATGATGGGGATTGTTTTTCACCAGGGCGGTACCATCAGTACGGTTCTGACCGGGGCTACGGTGAAACCGATTGCCGACAAGCACGGGGTATCGCACGAGGAACTGGCGTATATGGTCGACTCCACCTCATCGCCGGTTGCCACCATCATCCCGTTCAACGTGTGGCCGATCTACGTGGGAGGGCTGGTGATCGGCACCATCCCGCTGTTCAATACCGCCCAGGACGGCATTGCGTTCTTCTTCAGCAGCCTTCCGTACAATTTTTACGCCATCTTCGCCCTCATCATCACTTTTCTGTTCGCCTGGGAGAAGCTGCCGTGGATTCCCGGACGCCGGATGCGCGCCGCCATCAAACGGGCCAAAGAGACCGGCCGCCTCGACCGCGAAGGAGCCATTCCCCTGGCCTCGGGCGAGCTGTCGACACTGAAAATCCCGAAAGATTACCGTCCCGGCCTGCCCGACTTTTTCGCGCCCATCGGTACGCTGCTGTCGGTGGCCATCATCCCGTATGTGGTCACCTATTTCATCATGGGCCGGCGCGATGACCCCACGCTGCTTATCGCCGAGGCCTTCTTCCTGGCCGTACTGGCTGCCATTTTTGTAGCCCTGATCAAGGGAATGCCCCTGTCGGAGGTGATGAACGGCTTCCTCGACGGCTGCAAGGGGGTCACAATCGGGGCCATCAT
>RECM01000134.1 GCA_007694035.1 Balneolaceae bacterium | reverse complement strand
GGGATCGGTCAACCTGGGCAAAACCATCACTGATTTCCGGATTGCCATCGAAAACGGCCGGCCCCTGCCTGAAATCAACCGGTATGGCGCGGATCTCAAAAAAATGCTGATCGATCCCGCGGGGGATGTGATCAACGGGGCATCCAACCTGATCATCGTGACCGACGGCCCCCTCTCCTACCTCCCCTTTGAAGTGCTTCCGCGCGGAAATGGGTACCTGATATCAGACTTCAACCTGAAGTATGTTCCCTCGATGACGGTCTATTCCCTGCTGCCGGGTAAGCGGACCGCATACGACCGGGACATATTCATCCTGTCGAACCCCGAATTTGGCGACCTGGAGCAGTACAGCAGTTTTGTGAATACGCCCCTCACCCGCCTCCCCCACACCCGAATCGAGGCCGATTCGGTGGCGTCACGGTTCAGCGGGGCAACCCGGTACCACGGGGCGGCGGCTACCGGGGCGGTCATAAAGGCGCACGACCTGTCGCGCTACCGGTACATCCACCTGGCCACCCACGGTATCATAAACATGCAACACCCGAGGATGAGCGGGCTGGTACTTGCCTCGTCCGGACAAGGCTCCCCGGGCGACAACGACGCTTTTCTGAGGGTACCGGAGATCCACACGCTTAAACTGAACGCCGACCTGGTGGTGCTCAGCGCCTGCAATACGGGGCTGGGGCAGATACTGAAAGGGGAAGGCGTACTCGGGCTTCAGCGGGCATTCTTCCTGGCAGGATCAAGCTCGGTGATGTCGAGCCTTTGGCCCGTTCAGGACCGCAGCACGGCATCACTCATGGCCCGTTTCTACCGGGAGCTGCACAGGCTGGGCGACCAGGACAACACCTGGCGCTACCGAATGGCCGGCTGGTTCAGCAACGAGCCCGACAAATTCGGTCACAAAGCCCGGGCGCTCAGAAACGCGAAACTGGAGATGATCAATGATCCCAGGTTCAGCCATCCGAGGCAATGGGGAGGGTTTGTGGTTCACGGGAGGTAGGGAATTAGACGTGAAGCAAAAGGCAGAAAGCAAAAGGCAGCGAAAAGGCAAAAAGCAAAAGGCAAAAGTTTAGAAGGCGTGAGGCAGAAGAAGGGGGGCACTACGTTGCCCCCACTCCGAACTCAATTGCTCAATTGCTCCCCAGATCCCTAACTCCCAAACATGCCTGTTCAAAAAACCCGGTAAATACCAGGATCAAGCACAAAAACCCAGCTTACGCTTTGATGATTTGTTTCCCAAACAGTTCCTTGTCTTTGTAGACATTGCGGGTGTCGATGATCAGGTCGGACCATTCGCGGAGGCTGTCGTAATCGATGTCGCGGTGGTTGGTGGAGATGAGAACCGCGTCGAATTTGCGGATCAGGGCTTCATCCCATTCGATTGACCGGGTGCCTGTCCAGTGGGCGTGTTCGCGGGTGGGGTTGATCACCGGAACGTACGGGTCGTAGTAGCTCACTTCGGCGCCGTGCTTGTCGAGTATATCCATCAGCACGAAGGTGGGCGACTCACGCACATCGTCGATATTCGGCTTGTAGGACAGACCGATGATCAGGATTTTCGAGCCATTCACGGCCTTTTTGCGGCTGTTCAGGGCTTCGGTAGTCCGCTTTATCACATAGTGGGGCATGGAGGTGTTCACTTCGCCGGCCAGCTCGATGAAGCGGGTGTTCACGCCGAATTCGCGGGCTTTCCAGGTGAGGTAGAACGGGTCGATGGGGATGCAGTGGCCACCCAGACCGGGGCCCGGGGTGAATTTCATGAAGCCGAAGGGCTTGGTGGATGCGGCCTCGATCACCTCATGTACATCGATATCCATCTCCTGGAAAACAACCTTCAGTTCATTCACGAGGGCGATGTTCACCGAGCGGAAAATATTTTCGAGCAGCTTCACCGCTTCGGCCGTCCGGTTGTTGCTTACCGGCACGGTCTTCACGATAACCGCGCCGTACAGGGCCAGGGCGATCTTGAGGGCATCTTCGCCGTCGGCGCCCACCACTTTGGGGATGGTGCCCGTGGTGAAATCGGGGTTCCCGGGATCTTCCCGCTCGGGGCTGTAGGCCACATAGAAATCCTTGCCCGATTTCAGTCCTGTCGCCTTTTCGCAGATCGGGGTAATGATCTCGTCGGTAGTGCCCGGATAGGTGGTCGACTCCAGCACAATCAGCTGGCCTTTTCTCATATACGGGGCGACCGTTTCAACCGTGTTCACCACGTAGCTCATGTCGGGTTCGCGGTGGCCGTCGAGCGGGGTCGGCACGCACATCAGGATGCAGTCGACCTCCGGGATGCGGCTGAAATCGGTGGTGATGGAGACCAGGCCCGAGCCGGTCATCCGCTTGAAATCGTCGTCGCTGAAATGCTTCAGGTAGGATTTCCCCTTCTCAAACGCCTCGATCTTCTGCGGATCGATGTCGAAACCTGTTACCTTGAAGCCGTTGTTAAAAAAAGTCCACATAAGCGGCAGGCCCACATAACCAAGCCCGATAATACCTACGTTGTACTCTTTGTTTTCAATTTTTTTGAGGATTTGCTCTGTCATAAATGTATGTATTCCGAAAAAAAGCCCTTTGAGCCTTTAAGTTGTTAATTATATGTTGTCTTATGTCTTATGTCTTGCGTCTCATGTCTCATATCTCATGTCTCATGTCTCATATCTCATGTCTCACGTCTCACGTCTCACGTCCCCCCTCACCTTACCGCAGTACTGAACGAATACGCAAACCCGGTTTGAGCCGATATCATATTCAGCCCGCCCAGGGTATAATGACCGCGCACGAAGAAAAAACCGGAACCAACCATGAACTGGGCACCGAGGCCTGCATTCAGGCCTACGTAGTCTTTACCGAAACGGGTATAGTTAATACCGGTGTAGGCATAGGGCCTGAAAACATCATTTCCCGGTATCAGGAAGCGTAAGCTGGCATTCACATCTGCGGCTTTTGGCCCGCTACGGAAATAGATACCACCATCTACAAAGTAGTTGAAGGAGTCGTTGGGCTGCACACCACCGTAAAACCGGAGCGAAGTGGCTTCCGCCTCCGAATTGAATCCGGCGCCCATGCCGACATAGGCGTTAATCTGTGCGTTCGCCTGAGCGGCGAGTCCGATCATAAATAAAGCAGTAAAGAACAAAATCTTTTTCATAAAACCTTCGATTTGTCCAGGGCCAAAGCAACGTCCAGTCCCGGAATTTACGTTAATAAGTAATGATTATATCACCCTTGTAACCTCAAATAGCGAATTTCGTTGCAAACATTAAAAAATAATCATTCTTTGGTTAGTAATGAATAATGCCCCCCCTAATGTCATGCCGAGCGCAGTCCTGAGCATGTACTGAGCGCAGGCTGAGCAGAGCGAGGCCGGAGTCGAAGTACGCAGCGATGGGCGAAGTCGAGGCACGTGTGCAGTGCGCAGCACTGCAC
>RECM01000108.1 GCA_007694035.1 Balneolaceae bacterium | reverse complement strand
GGTCGCTTCTGCACCAGGTGCACAAAATGTACCATCCGCGCGGTTGAAAAGGCCTGATTTAACCGTGCATCATTCACAGGTTTTGCTTATCGTTTGCATCTATGCCAACGCCCTTAACTAAATCTGAAGACCGGTTATGCAAACTGAACAGCTGAGTGCCGTACAATCCATCGAGTGGCGTGATGACCACGTACGAATCATTGACCAGACATTTTTACCACGTAGAACTGTATACAGCGACATCCGCGATGTTGGCAGAATGTGGGAAGCCATCAAAACCATGCGAGTTAGAGGGGCACCGGCCATCGGTATCGCCGCCGCATACGGGTTCTATCTGGGCATACGCGACCTGCCGGAATCGGGTTATGACAGTTTCAAACTTGAGGTCGACCGCCTTTCGGAATATATGATCAGTGCGCGCCCGACCGCGATTAACCTGAAGTGGGCCATCGACCGGATAACCAGCTCCATACACGCGTATCGTGAAAAACCGATCCCGGATATCAAAAAACACGTACTCAAAATCGCCATCACCATCCATGATGAGGACCGGCGCGTGTGCCGGCAGATCGGTATCAACGGGCAGGAACTGATCGGTAAAAAAGCGAACATCCTCACGCACTGCAATACCGGCAGCCTGGCTACCAGCCAGTACGGCACGGCCCTGTCTGTAATCTACCATGCCCATGAGGCCGGGAAAAAAGTGCATGTGTGGGTCGATGAAACCCGTCCGCTGCTGCAGGGTGCCCGCCTTACGGCCTGGGAACTGCTTCGCGTGGGCGTGCCCATGCAGCTCATCGTCGATTCGGCCGCCGGTATGCTCATGCGCACAGGCCAGGTGGATATCGTGATAGTTGGTACCGACCGTGTGGTTGCCAATGGAGATGTGGCCAATAAAATCGGAACCTACCCGCTGGCCGTACTCGCTAAAGAGAACAACATACCATTTTATGTGGCCGCACCGCTGTCGTCGATCGACATGAAAATTGAAGATGGCGACTCCATCCCCATCGAGGAACGCGACTCAAAAGAGATCACTACCGTTGGCACGTACGATATCGCTCCGAACAAGGTAAAAACCTATAATCCGGCCTTCGATGTTACACCGGCAAAGTATGTTACCGGGTTCATCACCGAAAAGGGCATAATCAAACCCGATTACAAAAAGAACCTGGCCGCCCTGTTTAAAGAACAATAGAACAATAGAATATGGAATATGGAATATGGAATGGGGAAGTTGGGGATTCACAATCTGGAAGGTAACAGAGACGGTGCTGTTAGTATACTTTTGAATTAGGGATCCAGGGAGCAATCGAGCAATTGAGTTCGGAAGTGGGGGCCACGAAGTGCCCCCTCCCTTTTGCCTCACGCCTTCTAACTTCTGCCTTCTGCTTTTTGCTTTCTGCCTTTTCGCTGCCTTTAACGTCTTGTGTCTTGCGTCTCATATCTACGAATCAGCAAATCAATCCAGGCGCAGATCAAACTGCGATTTTACTGTTGTACCCGATATGCATGTGCCAGCTCAGCCAGCTCAGCTGTATTCAAATTCCAGGTTCTGCAGGGCGAACGCTTCTTCCACCCTGCCGATTCCGAGACCCGGGCGTATGATCACGGCCGTGTCGCCGGTCATATCGATCACTGTTGATGACTCCGGATTGAGCGGCTGTTCATCATCGATGACCAGATCGACCAGTTTGTCGTAAATATGGAACAGGTCATCGGGGTTGTTTACCTCCACATCGTTGCCACCCGACTCCTGATGTTTGGCCGTTGTGGCCATGATGGGTGAGCCGAGTTCCGTGAGAATGCTCAGGCAGATCGGAGAATCGGGCACCCTGAAGCCAACGGTTTTGCGGCTGGGGTGCACCATCAGTTTGGGCACCTCTTTGGTGGCCGGCAGAATAAAGGTGAATGGTCCCGGAATGAGGCGTTTGATAATTTTGAAATTGTTGTCGGAGATATGGGCAAACCGGGCCAGGCCCGAAAGGGAATCGCAGAGCAGGGTGAACAGATGGTCCTTATCCACACGACGGATAGACCTGATCCGGTCGAGTCCTTTTTTGTTTGAAAATTCGCAGCCCAGGGCATATTTACTGTCGGTCGGGAACAGCATTACCGAACCCGAATTGAGCATGTCGACTATATCAAATACCCTCTTTTGATGGGGGGTTTCCGGATGAAGCTTAATTTTTTGTGCCATATCTGTTCCTCTTTTTTGGGATCAGGGTTATTGGTGTTATCTGATTATTTCCGGTTTAAGGCCAAAGTGCCGGCCCGGTCACCGATTATATACGTCATTATTACCCGTGTAATTGTGGGCCGCTGCAATCCCGGTTTCATACTGCAAAAAAACCGGGTTTGTATCATTGTATGAATGGACATCAATTTACCTGTTCGACAATACCTTGACTTTTTTTCATAAACATTCGCTGTTTTTTGAACAATTTTGCGCTTTTTCACGATGTTGCCAAGGTCTCACATCAGCCCTCCGGTTTTTGTGGAATAAGTAAACTATTTCCCTTTAATTATAACTACCATGCGATCAAAAGCAAACAGAAATCATTAGGAATGATCCCGCCCGTGCCGGTTCAGGGTTCGGGCTGCATAAAAACTTAAATCAGCGATTAATTTATTATGGAAACAACAGTAAAAGCCAGGTGGCTGGGCCATTCGGCAGTAACGCTCGTGAGCCCTTCCGGCAAGATAATTTATATAGACCCCTTCCTGAAAGACAATCCGACTACTCCCGACGAAGACAAACACCCTAAGGAGATCGATTACATACTGCTCACACATGGCCACGAAGACCATGTGGGCGACACCCTCGACCTTGCAGACGAAACCGGTGCGAAGGTACTGGCAATTGTGGAACTCAGCGGATTGCTCAAGAACGACGGGCTGCCTGCTTCCCAGGCGCTGGAGATGAACAAAGGTGGCACCATCCGCCTCGACGATTTCCGCGTGACCATGGTTAACGCCAACCACAGCTCCTCGCTGGGCGGACGCTATGCCGGTGATCCGGCCGGACTCATCATCCGGTTCGACAACGACATCACCGTGTACCATTGCGGCGACACCAACATAATGCCCGACTTCCATATCTATGGCGAGCTCTACAAGCCCGATCTCTGCTTCATGCCCATCGGCGACACCTATACGATGAACGCCAGGGAAGCCGCCTACGCGTGCGTGCTGTTAAAAGCCAAAATGGTTGTGCCCATTCACTACGGCACCTGGCCTCCGCTAACCGGTTCACCCGAAGAATTCCGCGAGCGCGTTGAAGGCGATACCGCCACCAAAGTACTGATTCCCGAAGCCGGGCAATGGTTTCTCTGACCGCATCTGACTCCGGAACTAATCAATTCAGTAGGATGTCACCACCAGATCGAATATCGCCGGGTCGCTACGTCTTATGAATCGGATATCAAAAAG
>RECM01000048.1 GCA_007694035.1 Balneolaceae bacterium | reverse complement strand
ATGGTTAATCATCAGCTTATGACAAGGTTTATCTGGAATGTCTGGAATGTCTGGAGAGTCTGGAATGTCTGGTATATCTGGTATATCTGGTATATCTGGTATATCTGGAATGTCTGGAATGTCTGGATTATCTGGATAATCTGGATTATCTGGTATTGACCGGGATATCTGGTTTTGTCTGGATAGTCAGAATTGTCAGAATATTGACATTAGTATGTAGTGGAAGCAAATCTGGTAGCGCCGTAAGATTCAGGTGAAATTAAATCGAACAGGCACACAAACCAAAAATCAATATCGGATACAAAGATGGGCATGGTCTGGCGGGGAGTGGTGATTCTCCTGTCTTGCGCATCATCATGTTTACTGCTACTTTATCCGGCGGTAGCGGTCAAAGCACAACGTTTTCAATAATATACCATGGGGAATCCGATTTTGAGAGCTGTATCAAATATCCTGATAGTACTGGTGGCACTTCTGCATACCGGTTTCCTGGTGCTTGAAATGTTTTTCTGGAACCATCCGATAGGTCACAGGATTTTCAATCTGACCCCGGAAGTGGCTGAATCGTCGGCTGTTCTTGCCATGAACCAGGGTCTTTATAACGGATTTCTCGCGGCCGGGCTTTTTTGGGGGCTGATATCTGACCGAAGAAATGTGAAGTTTTTCTTTCTTATCTGCATCGTCGTGGCGGGAATATTCGGCGGTATCACCGTTAAGCCGGGCATCCTTGTTGTTCAGGCATTGCCTGCATTTCTGGCTGCCATCTTTCTGTGGCTTACTCCCGGCAGGAGATAGAAAGTGTCCGTGGGCCGCTGAGGTAAAGAGTGTTTGAGAGCCACTGGTTAAAAGAGGGATCGTGATTTGCCGGTGAATTTATGATTCGCTGATCCGGATCAGTTGCATTCCCCGGTGTAAACAATTAAAACCGTATAGATGAAAGGTTTACCGTGTTCCTTCAACAGGAGTTGTACGGCTCATCCGTTCCTGTAAAAGTTCGAAGTAACGCTCTATAAGTCGTTGGTAGTCTTGGCTAAAACGTGTTTGGTTCGGATCCTGTAGCGAAGACCTGATCCGTTGCTGAAGCTCTTCAAGCGTGAGCTCATCGGGGGTTCTTCGCTCGAAGTCGGTTACGGTTTCACCGCGTCGTTCGTCGTCTTCGCCGCGTTCCTGCAGCGCCCGCTCGGCCTCGAGCATCCTCGATAAGATGTTCTGCTGCCGTTCAACCAGGATCCGGTCAGTTGATCCGCCCCGCAGGTCGTTGATCGTGTCTTCCATCTGCTCAAGTACGCGCTGGAGCTCACTCATCATCTGGTCGCCGGGCCTCAGGCCACCACCTTCGCGCATCTGCTGAAGCTGACGTCGTATACGGTTCTGTTGCCTGGCCATCTGGTCGAGGCGCTCCATCTGGTCCTGCGAAAGCCGTTCTCCCTGCATGTCGTTGATAAAGTCGGTAATCTGCTGGTTGAGTTGCTGCTGGTCTTTGCCCATCTGCTGCATCTGCTGCAGCATCTGCTGGGCACTCATACCGCCTCCGCCAGAACCGTCGCTGTTCTGGATCTGCTCAAGAAGGTCGGCTACCATCACGGCCAGCTCATTGATGCCGCCCAGCGACAGGCGCTCCTGGGCCGAAGATCGGGCACGGTCGCGCTCGGCCTGGAAACCGACCGCGCGTTCCAGGTTGCGCATCACTTCGGCCTTCTTTTCGTTTATCCTGTTCGAAAACTGCGGTATTTCGGCCGAAACCCTGAACAGGGAGTCGGAAACCTGGCTGAAACTCCGGCTTATGTTGTTCTGCTTGCGGGCCTGTGTGATGAACGCGGAGCTGTTGTCGGTGAGCCGGCGTGTAATTTCGTTGATGTCTTCCTGCGATTCTGACAGCAGGATCAGGTTCTGAAGTATGGCCTGCAATGCGGTCACGTTGATGGTGATCTGTTCCTGCTGCATCGATTGTATGCTGCTTCGAACATCCTCGCTGAGCTGCTGCAGTTTCTGCTGTATCTGCTGTTGCGATTCCCGAACCTGGTTCTCATCGGCGCCATCATCGATATCCTGCATATTCTGCTCAATCTGTTCACTTACCTCGCCCAGGTCGCCGCCAACGTCGTCGCGCAGCTGTTCGGTCATGTTCCGGCGCTTCTGCGGACCAACATCCGGCAGCTTGTCAAGCTTGTCCCTGATCTGATCGATCTCGTCGCGGATCATCTGCTGCTGCTGTATCTGCTCATCGGGGTTGGTGATTTCTTCCATGAGCCGTTCTTCCTGCCTGCTCAGTTCTTCGAGAAGGCGTGCGGTCTTTTCCAGGTCGGCCGTCAGTCTCAGGTCCTTGAACAGCTCGATCGTTCTTTCAAGGCGTTCCTTGTAGGTCTGCTCATTGAAGTCCAGTTTCTGCATGGCCTCGCGCAGCTGGTTCTGATCCATGTTTTCGAGGCTTTTCTGAAGTTCTTCAAGGGCCTTTCTAAGCTCAGGATCATCAATTTCCTCCATCAGATCGCGAAGCTCGTTGTACTTCTGAAGGGTTTCTTCCGACAACAGATTGTTCTCTTCCAGTTCTTTGCGGAGTTCGTCAAATTCTTTTTGGATCTCCTGTATCTGTTCACTCAGGTCCGAACTGCGCTCCTGTACGTCCTCTATCATGCGCTGCGACTGCCAGGAATCATCCGGGTTCTCCCGAAGGTTCTTCCTGAGTTCATCCAGCTCGCGCTGCATCTCTTCAAATTCGGTTCGGGCATTGTCGAACGCGTCGGAAACCGACTGCTCTTTTTCATCCTGATCCAACAGGTATTCAGCCAGCGATGCCGATTGCAGAACGTGGGTGGCAGATCGAGCCGTTTTGTAGCCCGATACCTCGTCGTTGTCGGTTACCTCTATCCAGTACTCAACACGATCGAGCGGCTGCAGTCGCAGGCCGGTCAGGTCCCAGTTGTACCGGCCAAGGTGGATACGGTCGCGGGGCGTTGCCAGCGCTGCCTGCCCGCTTTCGGTTTTTCCGCCAAATGCCCGCACAACCGAGTAACGCAGGCGCAGCCCGGTGAATCCAAAATCGTCTTCGACCTCGTAGGTTATCTCCAGGTTTTCAGGATTCAGTACCGATTTGTTCTGTTCAGGACGCAGGATACTGGCAATTGGCGGATTATCGGTGAGCGCGAAAAGGTTGAACGCGAATTTGTTGCTGTTGGTGAGCCCGTATTCATCGCGCATCTCGAAACTAAGCGAGTCGGCCCCGCTCACTTCAAAAGCCCAGGTCGATAATCCCTCCTCAGAACCGGCAACAAGCGTATCTGCAGCGGTATGCCGTATCAGGTAGTTCCGGTCGAGCGGCTTGTTCGGCCGGCCCTTGATGCGGAGTGTGGACCCGGGATAGGTTTCTATACGGCTGAACGGATAATTGATCACCGTTTTTTCTATCCGCGTATATGCGGGGGGATCAATTGCAACCACAAGATCGCCAAAACGGGGCAGCAGCTGAACACTCAGCTGATGAACCTCCGACCTGAAGCCGTCCATCTCCACATAATAATCCAGGTCGTTGAACAGCTCAATGAAATCGGAGTAGAAACGGTTGTCGCCGATTTTCTGCATTCGCTGCGGGCGATAACGGTTTTCAATGCCGGTACGCAATGACAGGTGAACATCCCCGGGCAGGCGGTCGCCTTCAAAATCGATGCGCACCTGAAATGAACTTCCCTGCTCAAGTATGGTACTGCCGGGATCGATGGTGTACGTATAGGGATTGGGGCGTTCAAAAGCTTTCCAGAACTGAAGCGAGCGGTTCAGCCCGTCGGGGTGCAGGTGGATGAGAACGGGAAGGGCGATAAGCGGGATCATCAGCACGTAAAGGCCGTAGGTGATGAGTGCAGAAGGCCCGGCTTCACGGTTGTATTTACGTAGTTTTTCGTCGAGATCGACCTGTTCGAGCAGCTGCAGGTTCTGTTTTACGGCAGCGTTTTTCAGTTTGCCCCCGGTTGACCTGAAATCGCCGGCCAAATCGAGCAGGTTACGGAGCGGTTCGACCCCGCCGTGCCGCGAAACGCGGTAGTAATAGTCCCTGAAACCGGATGAGGGGAGCTTGCGCACAATCTGGAACAGAACGGCCAGGGCGCTGATGATCACAGCAGCTGCTACGGTGCCTTTTACGATACCGCTCAGATAATTGGCCGCCTCGAGCCCGTACAGCAATGCGAAACCGGTAAGCAGTACGGCCAGTGGCATCAGCACTATGGCGAGCCACCTCCGCTGAACATATTTCCGGTAACCCGATTCTACAATACGGGAGACCTGGTCCGGTTTCTGTTCTGTTTGATTGTTCATCTGTTGAGCGGGCACTGTTTAGTTTGCAAACGGCGGCTTGCAACGGGTAGTATAATTAAATGTCGCTGAGCGTCAGTTTTTTGCCGATCCGGTAATTTTTGCCATCTTTCTCGACCGTGCCGACCTCGCAATCGGCATCATGCTCGAAAAAGAGGTAGGTTTTGCCATCGATGCATCCGGCCAGAAATTCCTCTTTTTCCTCCAGTGTTGTTGCCGGGTACATATCGTAGCCCATAATCCAGGGAAGCGGAATATGCACATGCGTCGGCAACAGATCAGCAACAAAAATAAGCCTTTTGCCATTCAGATGTACCACGGGAAGCTGCTGGCCGATCGTATGGCCATTCATCACCATATTAGTGAGCCCATCTTCATAGACATGCCCGGGTTTGATCAGGTTCAGCCTGCCGGAATCGGAAATGGGGCCAAGGTTTTCCGGGAAGAAGGAGCTTTTCTCCCTGGCATTGGGACGGCTGGCCGTTTCCCAGTGCGATTCAACCACCCAGTAGCGGGCATTCGGGAATACATGCTCAAGGTTGCCCTCTTCATTGAGCCGGGTTGTGCCCCCGCAGTGGTCGAAGTGCAGGTGACTGAAAATGACGTCGGTGATGCCGGCCGCATCGAAACCCTGTTGCTTGAGCGAGCCTTCAAGGGTGCTGTGCGCGTAGTCAAAGCCGTAGATGGAGCTGAATTTTTCATCGAATTTGTGCCCGGAACCGTTGTCGATAAGGTAGGTGCGCCCGGTGGCCTCCGACTTTATCAGAAGGCAGCGCATGGCCATGTTGATGCGGTTTTTGTCGTCAGATTCAATATGGCGCGACCAGAGGGTTTTGGGGACTACCCCGAACATGGCGCCGCCGTCGAGCTTGAAACGGCCGGTTTCAACAGAGTAAAGAGTGAAGGGAGGGTGTGCGGTTTTTGTTAGCATTACCATGGGTTCACAGCTGATTTAACAGTTAACATTGAATTGATGTGAGCAGAAAAATAACCAATTCCGTTGTTGTTATGCTAAAACGGGTTCGGATGCAGATGTTCAGGTACCGGCAAGCGGCTATCTATTCGTCGATATTGAACGACAGGGGAGGCAGCGTTCTGAAGTGGCCGTTGCTGCGTATTTTCCGTCGCACCTCTTCGAACGCTTTTATCTGCGGCAGAACCTTCCGGATGTGTTTGTGGATGTACTGAAGCCGCTCCTGTTCGGACCGCATTTCGAGCAGTTTCTGCTTCTGTGCAAGCTCGAAACCCACCAGGTGTGCAAAGCCGTACGATTGTGCCGGCACCTGTACTTCACCCGACAGGGTCTCCTGGCTGGCCAACAGCATAAGCTCCCTGAAAAGGGGAACAAGCTGCTCCATCTTCAGCTGCTTTTCACCCGCGTCGTCTTTCATGTCATTGAACGATTCTATATCGCCCTGCAGGAACGATTTTGCCGAATCGAATTTTTTTATGCGGAAGCGGTCGGTACCTGTACAGATAATATCCATACGGCCGTCGTCGTACTTTTTTTCAACCGTATCGAGGCGGGCAATGCACCCGATCCTGGATATCTGGTTTTTTATGAAACTGCTTACGCCAAAGGGGCTTTTGCTGCTCAGGCACCAGGCCAGCATATCTTTGTAGCGGGGTTCAAAAATGTGGAGCGGAAGCTTTTCACCGGGGAACAGCACAAGCTGAAGCGGGAAAATTGGAATTTTTTTCATCAATCTCTCTCGGTTGCTGTGTTCTCATTTTTGTTTCCGGCAGATCATAACGGCACCTCAGGCAATCACTAACCAGACAAGAGGCCTCCCGGCAGAACCCGGATGGCGCTGTAACCAACAATGCTACAGTTGTTCCAGCATTCTCTCAAGGAAAAGTTTCACTTCCTTGAGATCGCGTTCCAGTTCGGCATTAATCGGTTCGCTGTTCACAGTGCTGTTTTTCTCGTCCAGCATTTTCTTCGCCCCGCTTGTACTGTAGCCCTTGTTTTTAACAAGGTCTTTGATCTCAAGAATAGTTTTAATGTCGTTCTGGGTAAAAACACGTTTGCCTGACCTGTTCTTTGAGGGTTTCAACTGCGGGAAAATGGTTTCCCAATACCGGATAACATGCGGTTCTATACCTGTTATCTTGTTTACTTCACCAATACTGTAGTAAAGTTTTTTCATTGCTCACATTTTTACTGTTTTACGTAACTTCATCCCAATCGTGAAATATAATACCAATTGCGTTAAACGCAACCAGCCAGCTCTTGTCAACCATCGAAATAAAATCCAGTAATAAACAACCCGATGTAAGCGTGGTTGTACCACTGCTTAATGAGGATGAATCCCTCACCGAGCTTACCGCCAGAATCGGGCAGGCTCTTGATGGCAAACTCGAATATGAAATAATTTTCGTAGACGACGGCTCCACCGACTCCTCCTGGGAGGTCATAACCGGTCTTGCCGCCAAAGATGATCGCATCAGCGGTGTACGCCTCAGACGAAACTACGGTAAAAGCACGGCCCTCGATCAGGCCTTCCGCCGGGTAAAGGGCAGGGTGGTGGTTACCATGGATGCAGACCTGCAGGACGATCCTTTCGAAGTGCCCGCCCTGGTCGACATGATCGACAGCGGGTACGACCTTGTAAGCGGCTGGAAAAAGGTGCGCCATGACCCCATCTCCAAAACCATCCCTTCGCGATTTTTCAATTTTACGACATCACTGGTAACCGGCATTAAACTTCACGACTTCAACTGCGGGCTGAAGGCCTACCGCCGGGAGGTTGTTGAACGGCTTGAGCTCTATGGCGAGATGCACCGGTATATCCCGCTTCTGGCTTACTGGGACGGGTACAAAAAGATCGGGGAGAAGGTGGTGCAGCACCATCCGCGAAAATTTGGTGAATCGAAATTTGGTCTTTCCAGGTTCATAAATGGTTTTCTGGATCTTGTTACCCTCATCTTTATAAACAGATACCTGCAGAAGCCCATGCACTTTTTCGGGTCGCTCGGGGTGGTGAGCCTGCTCGCCGGCGGCATTATTACCGCTTACCTTACTGTGATGCGCCTGTTTTTTGACCAGTACCTCACCAACAGGCCCATGTTGCTGTTCGGTATCCTGTTTCTGGTACTGGGTGTACAGTTTTTTACGATCGGACTGTTCGGCGAAATGCTCTACAAGAATAAAAACAACGGCGGCCAGCAAAAGGTCAATATAAAAGACGAGATCAGGGTTGGCAAAGATAGTGGGAGCGGGAGCATGGGCAGATGAGCAGGATAGCCTATGATCCGGTAAAAGACTCCTTCGCCGGTATGATCCGTGGCAGACGATGGCTGCGCACCCTTTTTTACAAACTGCTAAATCTGTTCTTTCTGCGCAGCTGGCATGTGAGGAGCATGGTCCGCCATCTGCACGCCATAAATTTTTCCGGCTACAAGAAATGGAACGTACTTGATGCCGGGTCGGGGTTTGGCCAGTACAACCGGTTTTTGCTGGATGAATTCGACAATGCCGTTATCAGGGCGGTGGATGTGAAAGAGAGCTATCTCGAAGATTGCCGCTCCTATTTTGCCGGGGATATTAAGAATGGACGAATTACCTTTGAGAACCTCGATCTTCTTAAACTCAGTATCCGCGAAAAATATGATTTTGTGCTCTGTGTTGATGTAATGGAGCATATTAAAAACGATACTGCCGTTCTGGGTAACATCAGCCGGTCATTAAAAGATGGCGGCTATTTTCTGATGCACTCCCCATCGCACCGGTCCGGCGAAGATGCCGCCGAAGGTGAAGGATCCTTTGTGGATGAACACGCAAGAACAGGCTATTCCAGAAACGACATCGAAACCAAACTGAGAAAAACCGGCCTGATACCTGTTGAAATTAATTATACCTACCGGAAGTGGGGGCATGCCTCCTGGATAATTATGATCAAGTGGCCGATGCTCATGCTCAACCGGCTGGGTATGGGAGCCGCCATACTGCTCCCTTTTTATTACCTCATCTTCCTCATACCCGGACTCATCATGATGAATGCCGACCTCACCAAAAGCAAGGAAGAAGGCAACGGTATTATCGTGCTCGCCCAGAAAGGGTAGAAGTACGTACGCTGCACCCGGGCAACAAAAAAAGACGGCCGCGCACTGGCCGGGGGGCACAAAAGCCAATCAGTTGTGTAGTACGTGTGCCTGCGGGAACCTAAACCCGTATTTACTCTTAAAGAAGATGAGTTTTTTTTAATATTCCGGGCTTGAACCGTGCCTGTAAACCCCTCTTGCACGGTAAACCCGTAATTAAAACTGCTCTCAATAATTGTAAAATCTTAACAGACAGCGCTTGATGTCGAGTACATTCAACGGGAAAGAGTTGCAAAAAGCAGGCAACAGCGGGCTTAGTGCCGAAATAATCGGGCCATTGCTCACTGTTATGCTTCTGTTTATGATAGAGTTGCTCACCAGCAACTGGCTGGCTATACACAATCCCGCACCCCTTTATATTACCGCTGTAGTCTATTCGGCGTTCAAGGGCGGACTTCGTTCAGGCCTTGTTAGCGCCCTCATTACCGTTTTGTATGCCAGCTATTATTTCTCCGAGCCGGGTCAGTACCTGGTATATTCCATCCGCAATGAACAGGATCTTGTAATCATAGCCCTGATTGCCCCAACGATCGCTGTTCTGGTTGGCATACTCAGCCATCGCAACAGAAAAGCACAGGAGGTAGCCAATACCAACGCCATCCTGAATACGCAGCTTAAAGAGCGGAAATGGGCCGAAGAGAACATCAAAAAGCAGAAAATTTATTTTCAGAAACTATTCGAAAATTCGCCGGAAGGCATCATCATTATCGATGAAAATGATGTAATTCAGGATGCCAACCGTTCCTTCCTTACGATGTTCGGATACAAATACCAGGAAGTAGTGGGCAATAACGTGAACAAGCTCATTGTTCCCAAAGGAATGGAAGACGAGGCATCGGAACTTACTTCCAGGGTATCTAAAGAAGATCTGGTGGTGCAGAACGAAACACTGCGACGGCGCAAAGACGGGTCATTGCTAAATGTGTCCATTTTAGGATCACCCATACGGGCGAAAGGCGACAAAAAAGAGGTCTATGGCATTTACCGCGATATCAGCGAACAGAAACGGTCGGAAGACGCCCTCCGCCAGAGCGAGGAAAAATACCGTACGATTATCGAAACGATTGAAGACGGCTTTTTTGAAACCAACCTTGAGGGCGAGTTTGTATACATAAATCAGGCACTGGCCGAAATAACCGGCTACAAAAGGGAAGTGCTGATTGGTATGGCCCATTACCGCTATACCGATGAAGAAAATGCGGCAAAGGTTATAAAAACGTTTGTCAAGGTTTACGAAACCGGAATACCTGAACTGGGTGTGGAGTGGGAAATCATCAGGAATAACGGCGACAAGCGGTATGTTGAAGCATCCGTAAGCCTTAAAAGGGATCTTGCGGGCAAACCCGAAGGTTTCCGTGGCATTGTGCGCGATGTAACCGAACGCCGGGTTGCTGCCAATCAGATCCGCGAGTCGTTGCGCGAAAAGGAAGTGCTTCTTACCGAGATCCACCACCGGGTTAAAAACAATATGGCCGTAATTTCAAGCCTTTTGTCGATGCAGTCCGACTATGTAACGGACGACAACTACAAGGCCCTGTTCCGCGAAAGTGAAAACCGGATCCGGTCGATGGCCATGATCCACGAAAAGCTCTATCAGAACGAAACGTTTTCCAGCATCGAATTCGGGGCCTACACCCGGGAACTGGCCGAATCGCTGGCCGAATCGCTGAGCAGAGGCAACTCGGGCATTAACGTTTCCGTTGAAGCCGAAGAGGTATACCTTGACATGA
This sequence comes from Balneolaceae bacterium, assembly GCA_007694035.1. Classification (GTDB taxonomy): domain Bacteria; phylum Bacteroidota; class Rhodothermia; order Balneolales; family Cyclonatronaceae; genus RECM01. The sequence goes on along the minus strand of RECM01000048.1, from coordinate 6,114 downwards.
TTACCGCCGTACCCTGCGGGCTCATACTGAATGAGGTTCTCACAAACTGCTTCAAGCACGCATTCAATGGCCGAAAAACCGGGGAGATCATCGTATCGCTCACCACTGCCGGCGACCAGATCACACTTGCGGTAACCGACAACGGTATCGGGTTGCCCACCCAGGAAGAAATAGCCGCAAAAAGCAGCCTGGGGATGACCCTGATATCAGGCCTGAGTGCCCAGCTTGGCGCAGATATGGCCTTCAAAAGCAAAAAGGGTACTACTTTCATGCTCACATTCAAAAAGAAAGCGATTAACGAGCTGCTCCATCAGGATCAGATCACCAAGGGCGAGAAGATAGGGTACTACGGGTAGTAGTGAGTAGTGAGACACAAGACACAAGACGCAAGACACAAGACGTGAGATGTGAGGCAAGGCTTAAGCCTCGCCTCATCCTTTTGCCTCACGTCTTCTAACTTTTGCCTTTTGCTTTTTGCCTTTTGCTCGTCTTGTGTCTAATTACTCCCAACTATTCATTATTTTGCAAATAAAAAATGCAGGATATCCTTCTATACGATATTCGAGACCGGGTTGCCACCATAACGCTGAACAGGCCCGATAAAAAGAACGCTTTGAATCCCGACCTGGTAACCGCTCTTAATGAAGCTTTTACAGCGGCATCAGCCGATCCGGCTGTCAAAATAATACTGCTGCGGGCAAATGGCGATGTATTCTGCGCGGGGGCCGACCTGGAATTTCTGAAAAACCTCAGAAAGGCCTCATATGAGGAAAACCTTGAGGATTCCCGCCGCCTGTCCAACATGTTCTATAAAATCTACAACAGCCCGAAAGTTGTGATCGCAGCCGTTCAGGGGCATGCCATTGCCGGTGGGTGCGGGCTGCTTACCGTATGTGACATGGCCGTAGCGCGTGAGGGTGCCATGCTCGGTTACTCCGAAACAAGGATCGGTTTTGTGCCCGCAATCGTGGCCCGGTTTCTCATCCGTAAAACCGGCATCACCACTGCGAAAAGACTGCTGCTGTCCGGTGAACTTGTAAGCGCCGCAGAAGCCGCCCGCATCGGGCTGGTTACGGAAGCGGCAAATGATGCCGGTTTTGAGTCGAGAATCGTCCACTGGACCACCACCTTTCTTGAAAAAACCAGCGGTGATGCCCTGGCGGCCACCAAAAAGCTAATTCATTATGTTTCTGATCACACGGCCGATGAATCCACCCGCTATGCCATAGAGACGAACGCACTCTCCCGCGATTCGGACGACTGCAAAAAAGGGATTGATGCCTTTCTGAATGGCGAAAAGGTGAGATGGTAACCTGTTATAACTGTTTCCCGCACAGACAGAAAAAAACAGGTAAGATGTTGAAACGCAGAGTTGTGGGTTTGTGTTCTCACCTCCATGACTGATACCTCCAACACTATTTACGATGCCATCGTGGTCGGATCCGGCATGGGTGGTATGACCACGGCTGCCATGCTTGCCTGCGACAGGCACAGGGTTCTTGTACTCGAAGCCTCACATGTGCCGGGCGGATGCAGCTCGTCGTACAAGCGCAAGGGCTATATATTTGAATCCGGCGCAACCACACTCATCGGCTTCGACCAGCATCAGCCGTTGAAATTTCTGGAGGAGGCTACAGGTATTAAAATCCCCAGGGTTGAGCTGAGCCCATCCATGACTGTACATATTAATGGCCACACTATCACCCGTTACAAAGACAGGGGCAAATGGGTGGATGAAGCGGTAAGGGTTTTCGGGAATGAACCCGGCCAGCGCCGTTTCTGGGAAAAAGCACTGGGGGTATCCGATACGGTCTGGAAGGTATCAGGGCGAAACAGGCACTTCCCGCCAAAGTCCGTTAAAGACTGGCTCAGGCTGGCGTTCACCAATAATCCGTTTGATGCGCCTGTTTTGCGGTACGCGTTCAAATCGGTGGCCGATGTGATGAAAGAGTGCGGGGTCGATACGCCGCTCTTCCGCCGGTTTGTGGACCAGCAGCTGCTCATCACTGCCCAGTCGGTGGCTGCCGATACACCGTTTCTTTTCGGTGCTGCAGGCCTCACTTACACCAATTACAGCAACTACTATGTGCCGGGCGGCCTCCTGAACATGGTAAATGCCATCAGGTCGTACATCGAAGACCGCGGAGGCCAGGTACAGACCCGGTCCCGCGTGGTGAAGGTTGAAGAATCGATGGGTGGTTATTCCGTGATCACGGATAAGGGCGTAGTCTTCAGGGCACCAGTGGTGATCGGCAACATCCCGGTCTGGAATGCGGCCGGTATCATGAACGGGCGGATGCAGCCCTGGTTCAACCGCATGTCGGCACGGTATGATGAGGCCTGGGGCGCGTTCACTATGGGTGTTGTCACCACAGATGCCTATGCTGATGACCTCCCCATTCACCATCAGCTGCATGCCGGCCATGGCATATCGCTGCCGGTTACCGGTGCGGGATCGGTATTCGTATCAATGTCGATGAGGGGAGACCATGCCCGGGCCCCTGAAGGGCACAGGGTTCTCAACATCTCCTGCCACACCGATGCCGACAAATGGTTTAATCTGGGTGACAGCTATGATAAAATCCGTGAGGAAGCAGAAAATGAGATACTCGGTCTGCTCAAAGAAAAACTGCCGGGCTTCACCGCTTCCGAAGTGCTGATGTCTTTCTCCGGCACGCCGGTAACCTGGCAAAACTGGGTTTACCGCCACAAGGGAAGGGTAGGCGGCCTGCCACAGAGCATGGATCGTTCGCTGCTCGACTGGACCCCGGCCCGGACCCCGTTTCCCGGCCTGTATTTGTGCGGCGATACCGTTTACCCTGGTCAGGGCATTCCTGGCGTAACTTTAGGAGGAATCAACGTATATTACATGATTAAACAAAATCACGAGCTCAAAACGAATCAGTCTTGAATTATCAGCCCAATACGCAGTTTTCGGTATTCCCGCCGGCTATAAAACATCTGCTTATTATCAACGCCATTTTCTTTCTGGCCCTTGCCAATCCCTTTCTTTTTTACATCCTCACCGAATTTTTCGCGCTATACCCGTTGCAGTACGGCATAATGAATATCCCGATAGAGGGGCGGTCATTCTATCCGTGGCAGCTTATCAGTTACATGTTTCTGCACGGGAGTCTGGGCCACGTATTTTTCAATCTGTTTGCCCTTTGGATATTCGGGCAGAACCTCGAAAACCTGTGGGGTACGAAACGATTTGTATTGTACTACTTCCTCACAGGCATCGGGGCGGGCATCATACACCTGCTGGTTAGCGGGTCTCCGGTTATCGGGGCTTCGGGTGCGGTATTCGGCATTCTGCTCGCTTTCGGGATGATCTTCCCCAACCGGCATCTGTATATATTATTTCTGCCATTTCCCGTAAAGGCAAAATATTTCGTAATTTTTTACGGTGTGATGGAGCTCTCGCTGGGCATATCAAGCCTGCAGACCGGCATTGCCCATTTTGCCCACCTGGGCGGTATGGTGGTTGGGTATTTCCTGATCAGATACTGGAAATTAAGAACGAACCTTGAATAATTAAGTGATGTACCAGGAATCATTTGGCAGTGCTATAAAGAGAGGCTACTTCAATATGCCGGTAGCGATCCGGTGGATTATAACCATCAACCTGGTGGTATTTCTGCTGGGTATCTTCAGTGGTACGCTCTACGGGTATATGCTGTATCTGTTTGCTTTTGAACCCGACCCGGGTACTGCCTTCACCCAGCCCTGGCGTTTTATCACCTACATGTTTCTGCACGGCAGTACATTCCATTTTCTGTTCAACATGCTCTGGCTCTGGTGGATGGGCCGGGCAGTGGAAGATACCCTCGGACCGCGGAATTTCATGACGCTCTTTATCGGAGCAGGTGTTGGCGGGGTACTGATAAACCTGCTGGTGCTCAACCTGTTCGGAATGAGTCTTAACCCGGTTATCGGTGCATCAGGCGGTGTTCTGGGCATCCTGGTTTGTTTTGCCATGCTCTATCCCACGGCCCCGATAATGCTGCTGTTTCTGCCGCCTATTGAAGCACGGTACGTTGTAGCCGGTCTTATCGCGCTGGATGTACTGTTGATCGGAGCTGCCGATAACGTAGCGCGGCTGGTGCATCTTGGCGGCGCACTCAGTGGTTTTGTGCTGCTCAAAATGTACTACAGAGGCTACAACTACGACGCTTGGATCGGAGCGGTGGCCAATATGTTCAAAAAATCGAAAAAACCGGGCAAGTCTTCAAACCTGAGGTCGGTTTCGGATGCGGAAATACTGGAGGAGACCGATCAGACCGAGCTGGACCGCATTCTGGAAAAGATATCAAAGAAAGGGTACGAGGGCCTCACCGACGAAGAGAAGAAAATCCTGTTTGAGCTCAGCAAGAAAAGATGACCGGAATTGAGCAGTATCATTTTTCAGTGTGTTTGCCAGAATCCGGAATCGTTGTTGATGTTCAGGCTGATTTGTTTCATAAAAAACCCGCCGTGAATTTGTTACACTGGTGATGTATCGTTTATGCGGATGCCTTGTTGAATATCACACGCAGATCTCCGGCAGAACCGCGGAATGAATTGTTTTTCATGCAGAATGAAAATGAGATTTTTTTTGTTAACGGTCTGTATGTCAATGCGATCCATCTGTAAGTCCTGTAAGTCAATGCAATAAATAATGCAATAAACCGGATAATTACACAGGAAATTACACGGAGTACCAGTGATACTTATAAAAAATCAGCAATAAAAAAGAGTATATCAGTAACCCCGGAATCCCAGTAATCTGTAATTCCAGTAATCTGTAATCCCAGTAATCCAGGTAATCGCAGGAATCAGGTATCTCAGTATCTCAGTTATCAGTAATCAGAATAAATCAACAATCAGGAAATGAACCCGATAGTAAAACGCAGCTCACAACAGGTACAGGTCGGAAACGTTCTAATCGGCGGCAATGCCCCGGTAGTTGTACAGTCGATGACCAACACCGATACGGCCGATATCGATGCTACCGTAGCCCAGGTAGCGCAGCTCGCCGATGCCGGCTCAGAACTGGTCAGGTTAACGGTAAACAACAAGCAGGCCGCGGCTGCGGTACCTTACATCTTCGAAAAGCTGGACAAAATAAATGTGGAAGTGCCGCTTATAGGCGATTTCCATTATAACGGGCATGTGCTGCTTACTGAATTTCCCGATTGTGCGAAAGCTTTGTCGAAGTACCGCATCAATCCGGGCAATACCGGCACCAAAGGGCGTGACAAAAATTTCGCCACCATTGTAGAACAGGCCGTACGCTACGACAAGCCGGTGCGCATTGGCGTGAACTGGGGCTCGCTCGATCAACAGCTGCTCGCCGAGCGCATGGATGCCAACAACAGGTTGCCCGAGCCGAAAAGCTCAAAAGAGGTGATGATGGATACCATTATCGAAAGTGCTCTGCGCTCGGCAGACCTGGCCCGGGAAGTAGGGCTCGCGTCCGACCGGATCATTATCAGCTGCAAGCTGTCGGGGGTGCAAGACCTGATCACCGTATACGACCGGATGGCCGGCCTGTGCGACTACCCGCTGCACCTTGGTCTTACTGAAGCGGGCATGGGCATGAAAGGCGTAGTGGCCAGTTCAGCCGCCCTTGCCGTACTGCTTCAGCGAGGAATAGGAGATACAATTCGCGTATCGCTTACCCCGCAGCCCAACGGCGACCGCGCTGAAGAGGTAAGAGTGGCCCAGCAGATCCTTCAGTCGCTTGGCATCCGCAGCTTCGTTCCCCAGGTAACAGCTTGCCCCGGTTGTGGCCGGACAAAAAGCACCTATTTCCAGCAACTGGCTGATGAAATCCAAAGTTACATCCGCGAGATGATGCCCATCTGGCGCGACATCTACCCCGGTGTTCAGGATATGCATGTGGCCGTAATGGGTTGTGTGGTGAACGGTCCGGGTGAATCCAAATTTGCCGATATCGGTATCTCTCTGCCGGGAACCTTCGAAGAACCTAAAGCGCCCGTTTATGTTGACGGCGAACACCGCGTTACCTTGTCGGGCGATAACATCGGCCGCGAATTCCGGAAAATGCTCGATGAATACATAATGAACCGTTACGGAAACAAACACGAAACCGCCGGAATTATCTGATCG
>RECM01000078.1 GCA_007694035.1 Balneolaceae bacterium | reverse complement strand
GATTGATTTTGTAGCATGCCTTGTATCAGGTCAACTCTTGCAGGTCCTGCGCTGCGCCCTTCGACTTCACTGCGTTGCGCTCAGGCCATGCTCCGGACTCTGTCAAGGTTGACCTGATACGGGGCGGGCGAGGTAGGTAATTGAGCTGCTTTTTTCGGTTTTGGTGAGAGAGTGGAGCCAGGAAAGGCCACCGACAGCGATTCCGCGCAGTAAATTGCCTTTTTCTCCGCGGTTTTTCTCGGTCAGCATGCACACGTAGGGTGCATCGAGGTGCATCCGCTTCATTGTAGCCAGTTCAAAGTGATAACGCTGCAGCACCTTTTTCACGGAATCGGGGCTGAAGTGATAGTGGTGCCTGGGCACATCGTAGCCGGCCCAGTCGAGGCCGTAAAAACCCGCATCGTAGCTGGTGTAGTTGGGCAGTGCCAGTACGAGCATGCCACCGGGCCGGAGCATACTGCGCAGTTTGGCCATATAGCTGTTCAGGTCATCCACATGTTCGAGCACATGCCAGAGGGTGATCACATCAAAATGGTCATCCGGAAAATCAAAAAAATCCTCAACCGGATGGATTTCCAGGCCGTAGTTCCAGGTTGCCGATTTGCGTGTGGCCTCATCAGGCTCAATGCCCGTTACCTCCCATCCCGATTTTTTCATCGAATAGAGGAATTCACCGGTTCCGCAACCCACATCCAGCAGGCGGCCCTTTTCAGGTGCATTCCGGTTGATCAGATTCCGTTTTGACCGCAGCGTAAACACCCTTGCGGTTTTGTACAACCGGTTGATAATGCCGTTCGAGCTGTTCGAATGAGAGATATAGTCCTGCGATTTATAGTATGCAGCTATCGCCTCTTTGTCGGGCCAGGGCCAGGTCAGGCGCAGCCCGCTCTGATCACAGTGCCAGATGCTGAACGCCTCGCCGGTAACGAGATGATCGCGTGCTTCACCGATTTTTTTCAGGCCATTGCGGCCATCGACCGGTGAGAGCGGCGAAAGTGGGTTCTCTTGTAGTTTTGTATTGTCCATTTCGGATAAAATGTACGCATTATTGGATTAAATGCTTCTAATTGTTAACGGACACAGGCGCCGCTGGCGTTTAATCGGTGATACAATCACTGTAGAGGCAATATATAATATCTGCCGTGCTTCAGACAAACCAAACTGTTTAAAATCGTGTGGTTCAGAATTATTTATCCGGGATCACCGGAATCGATAATCCCGTGAAATCAGCCCGTTTTGATGGTTAGCAGGTTAAGCCGTTCCTATTCTGCCGCCTTCTTCTGCTCTTCAATTGCGTCGGCGAGCGTACCCTCTTCCGTGTAGAATTTTTTCCACTTCTCCTTCGGGTCTGCCGGGGTCATCAGCGATACCAGGATCAGTGCCAGTATAGACGCACCGGCTGCAGGCAATACGATGTAGCTGGTGTCGAGCAGGGGTTCGGCCATCACCGAGTTGGCCACGGTTATGGCCAGGGTAACCGCCATACCGGTCGCAATAGAGGCTACGCCCCCGGCCGTTGTCACCCGTTTCCACAGGAATGCCGCAAGCAGGGCCGGAGTAAGGCCCGCCCCCACCATCGTATAGGCCGTGAACGCCATCGCAAGAATGGTCGTAAACTGTGTGAGCAGGAAGTAGGCAAAGATGCCAAGGCTTACCACCATGATCCGCTGAAACCGTACAATCACCACTTCACTGGCATCCGGATTAACGAACCGCTGGTAGATATCCCTGGTGAGATTGGTCGATGGGGCCAGCAGAAAACTGTTGCCCGTGGATGTGATGATCGCCACCGCCGCGCAGATAAGCAGCAGCCCGCCGAGCAGGGGGATGCCCACCTCGGTACTGTACCGGGCCGTGTGCAGGATCACCCGCTCGCTCTCTTCTATGCCCAGAAACAGCTCGTGACCAATACCAAGCCCGTTGAAGTGGCTGAAGGCCAGGATGGCAACCGAAGCGATGGCCGTCTCAACGATGATGGTCCCGACCACCCACCAGACTACCGCGTTTTTTGCAGCCTTCTCGTTTTTGGCCGAGAAAAACTTCTGGTACATGTTCGACTCGCCCATCAGAAGCAGGAAAGTCGGGAAAAACACCCCCATGGCCCAGACCCAGCTGTGATCGCCAAATATGGTGAAAAACGACGGATCGAGCGCGACCGTAAAGTGGTCGGCCCCGCCCAGGTTGAAAAAGATGAGCGGTACGGCCAGCAGCACCGCGAAAGTGATCACCGCGCCGTTGATGATATCAACCGAAACAATGGAAAGCATGCCCGCGAAAGCGGTAAAGGTGATGATGAACATGGCCGTGAGAATAACCCCGATATTCGCATCCATGTATGCCGCCATGCTGTCGGTAAGCAATCCGGCGCTGTGGATGGAGGCCACAATCGACGACAGGCCATCGCCCACAACCAGGTCGAGCACAAATCCGCCTCCCCTGAACTGATAGCCCACAATCGTCGTATAGGCGATCACAATAACGAATGTGCCCAGTACGCGGGCCCATTTGTTATAGCGAAGTTCCAGGATGTCGGGAACGGTGAACTGAGCGATCCGTCGCACCCGCGCGGCCAGGAAAAAGACGATCACAATTCCCACCCAGGCACCCGCGGCCATCCACAGTTCGGAAAATCCGACCCTCGCGGCCAGCCCTGCACCGGCCAGAAGGCTGCCGGAACCGATCCATGTGCACAACAGCGTGCCTACAAGCTTGTACGTGGGTACGGCACGGCCCGCCACCATGAAATCTTCCTGGTTTTTGATCAGAAAGCTTTTCGCTATAGAGATACCCATGAGAAGGGTCAGATAGCCGAATACAACATATAAATAGATCATCTGGAAATATCTGGGTGGTTAAATGACTTATCCGGCTGCGTATTACCGGAAGATGCCAAAATAGACAAAATGCGCTACCCGCAAAAGAACCTGCAAAAACTGAGAACAAACGGGTGAAAATCGCGTTAATTTTATCCTGATGTGCTATAGCGCCTGAAAATGCACTACCCGAATATCGAAATTGCACTACCTGAATGTCTGAATGTATTCTACGATTGTCTGAAATTATACCATACGGCACCCGATGCTCATCCATATAAAAGATTCTTTAAAACAGTTCAGCTCCCTGTTTCCGGCCTTTGCTGTGGTTTTCCTGCTGGTAAGGTTCTACGAAACCCTGATCGTAAGCAGCAGGCACATCCTGCCGGAGAATTATGCGCAGCTGCTGTTTACCGGCTTCCTGTTCGACCTCAGCCTCGTCGCCGCCATCGGGCTCATCCTGCTGCTTTTCCACCTGGTGGGCCGGCTGGTGAGCTTCACGCTTACCGCCGTGTTTTTCTACCTCGTGACCACGCTGCTGCTCCTCATCTATATCGCCCTGGTGCAGTACTATGCCGAAGTACTGGTACCGCTCGGACGTGATTTTTATGCCTATAATGTGACCGAAATCTCCGATACGGTAAATACATCGATCGATATCGGGATTCTTCGCATCATCCCCTTCATCCTGTTCCCTGCACTTGTCTATCCGCTCAGCCTGCTCTTCAGGCGCTTTGCCGCATCGGACTGGTACCAGTACGGCATACTGGCCTGGCTGGTCGCGGGAGGCCTGGTGTGGGCCCTGTTTTACCCGAAATCTTCCGCCTACGACAGCGAAGTGGAATACAATGTGGTGGTGAACAAGGCCGCCTGGTTTGCCGGTCAGAGCAGTATCCATTTCATGGACAAAGCCGCCGGTACCTCCCGTATCCCGGAGTTTACCGGGCGTGAATACCCGATGCTCAAGCCGGCAGATTACCAGGATGTAATCGGACCCTTTCTGGAAACCGCCGACAGCCCGCCAAATATCGTGGTGATTCTTGTGGAGGGGCTCGGCGGCACGTTTGTCGGCGACCAGGCCCGGTACAGCGGTTTCACCCCGTTTCTCGACTCCCTCAGGTCAACCGGCCTGTTCTGGGACCATTTTATGAGCATGTCGGGGCGTTCCTTTTCGGCGGTACCGTCAGCCCTGGGGTCGCTGCCCTATGGCCGGAACGGTTTCATGGAAATGGGCCACACCATGCCCAACCACCACTCCCTCATCAGCCTGCTGAACGAAAACGACTATCATACCGCCTACTTCTGCGGCTACAACAGCACCTTCGACAAGCTCGATGTTTTCCTGGAGCGCAACGGGATCGACCTGCTCATGGATGCATCCCACTTTACCGATGATTACACCAAGATGGATGAAATCGAGGGCGGATTCACCTGGGGCTACGCCGATCACGACGTCTATACCAGGGCTTTCGATTTCATCGACCATCTCGATCACAACCGGCCGCGGCTCGACATCTACTTTACCCTCAATTTTCACGAGCCCTTCATCATTCCCGACCAGCAGAAGTGGCTCGGCAAAGTCGGTGAACGCCTTGATGCCCTTGGTCCCGACCAGAACCTTCGGCGCGAAATCGAAACCTACAAAGACATATTTGCCGCCCTGCTGTACACCGACGATGCCATCAGGATGCTCATTGAGGAATACAAAAAACGGCCCCGTTTTAAGGAAACCCTGTTCATCATAACCGGCGACCACCGGATCGCACCCATCCCCCATGCCACACGCATCGACCGGTTTCATGTGCCATTCATCATCTGGTCGCCCATGGTGAAGGAGCCGCGCACCATGCATTCCGTCTCCACCTTTATGAACATCACCCCGACCCTGCTGGGCCATCTTTCGGAGAACTATAATCTGATTCTGCCCGACAGCACGCACTGGATGGGCGGCGTGATCGATACCAGCAAAACCTTCCGTTCAATCCATGAACTCACTTTCATGAGAAACAAGAACGAAATGATCGATTACATGTACCGGAACCTGTTCCTGGCCGGCGATCAGCTTTTCAGGATAACCGGGGGCATGGGCCTTGAACGGGTTGACGATTCCGGACTTCAGCAGAGCATGGAACGCTGGCTGCTCGATTTCAAATCGATGAACGAATATGTGACGGCGCAAAACAAGCTGCTGCCCGCCGACAGCCGCTTTATCGAAGACAGGGACAGAATGCTTGCACAGGACGCGTACATCTCCGAAATGGGGTATGGCGACAAAGACAATGAAACACTCTACTTTCTCGCACGCGACATGGCCTTTGAAGGCAATTACGATGGGGCCCGCCTTCTGCTCGGCAGAGTGCTGCGCCGTACGCCAAACTACCACGATGCCCGCATTCTTCTGGCCCGGACCTACGCCTGGGACGGCGATTATGAAACAGCCAGGGCCCACGTAATGGATGTAAAACGCCGGAATGACCTGTACTACGACTCTTACGCCGTACTTTCCGACATGGCTTTCTGGCAGGGAAATCACGGCAGCTCACTGGACTATGCTGAACAGGGCCTCATCCACAATCCGGCCAACACCGAGCTGCTGTTCAGGCTCGCCAGGGCGCAGTACAACCTGGGAGACAACAGTCAGGCCCGGCAAACACTCACCGGCCTGCTGCAGATCGAACCGGACCATGAAAGCGCGCTGGAGCTTCGTACGCGCATCCGGGATTAAAAGCTGATCATTTTCCGGAATGACGAAATTCCACCTGTATCAGGCCTTTCACTGAATTGCATCCGCATCCGGCGCATTCATTGAACGAAAGCCCACGGTCTGCACGTAGCTTATGTGTTCGCTGATTAAACCTGGTCCTAGAACCGCCAGACCAGGCCTGCCGTGACGGATAAGCTGCCCAGGTACTCGTTCGTGATGGGCCGCTGCTGGTTCCACAGGGTTACCGATGCAAATCCCAGCAGGTTATAGCGGAAGCTTGTATACCCCTCCAACCCCACCGAATGGGCCCTCAGCAGATTGATCTCCTCAATTCCGCCCGCGACCAGCCGGCGTTCATCGGGTGAGAAACCGAATCCTCCGCGCAGGCCAATGTAATTATCCGGATCACTGAAATAGCGCCTGAAAATAAACTGATAGGCGTTCGATACGCCCTCGTCGCGCGGTGTGATGAACGGCCTCGCACTCAGGTACCAGTTTCTGTAGTATTTCGACAGCGAACCGGTATAGATGGTTACCCCGCCCGACTGAAACTCAAGGTGCCTGAATCCAACCGATACCTCAAACGCTTTGGGCAGCGCCTGATGGATTTCCGCGCCGAAACGGTACTCGGGAAAGATGAAGCTGTCGGAATATCCGAAATTCAGATAACCGTAGGTACCGGGACGTATAGATGGATAAAAATCGATTTCGGCCTGGTAGCCGTCGGTGTTGAACCGGTTGGCATAGTTGATGCGGCCGAGTACCGTACCAATGGGCGTGCTCCGGCCAAGCTGCAGGTACATGCTGTTCCATGGATCAAAAATGGCATCAAACCGGTCGTGGCCGTACCCGAGGGTAAGCGAGTAGTTCTGGCTGGATGTAAGAATGGTGGCGCGCACCCGTGCCGCTTCGGAACTGGACGGCTCGATGTGTTCAACCTGGTTCAGTACAACATGGGCCCTGCGGTAATCGCCGAGTTCGCGGTAAATTTCAGCGCGCCTTATGAGCAGCGGGATGTCGGTGGGGTTGCTTCTTGCCGCCAGCTGAACCACCCGGAGCGCCTCATCATAGTTGCCTGAGCGGTACTCCACATCGGCCAGAAGGGCAAGGGCCTCCGGCTGATACGGTGCCTGGCCCAGTATCGTATTCAGTTCACTGCGGGCGTTATCCAGATTTCCGTCCCACATATAGGTGCGTACGATCAGCAGGCGAACATCGGTATAGCCCGGTGCAATCTCCAGAATGGCACGGCTCAGCTGGCGCGCCTCCTCGCGTTGCCCGTCGAAGGCGAGGTTACGGGCCCTGAGAAAGGCCTCATCCACATTGTCGACCGTCTGGGCCTGCAGGGACGGCGCCAGAATGGCGAGGACCAGAATGAGGGACAATAGTAAACCGGGTGCGATCCTGTATGTGGTGAACATCAAATTAATTTTGGTACTGCTTTATGATTACGAATCCGTTGCGAAATATACATCCGTTAAGTGCAGAAAATAGTGCTAAAGCGTAAAAGAAGGTTTTCGGGGTTTAATATATAAATACAATAATATACAGTCCATCGGGTGATAATTCAGCACATCAATCGGGCCTTAACATCAAAATACGGTTTCTGCTGCTGAAGCCCGATACCACATTACCCGCATTCTAATGGGATGGCAGTCCATTGAAGCTTCTGCCCGGCAGTATCCGGATCGCTCAAACCGGATATTATTACAGAACAGGTACAACTACTTATTACATAATTCCCGCAAAATGTTCCTCAGCACCGGGATGAAAACCATTCATTTGTCAATATAGAAAGTCAATTTATGACTTACGATATGCCATGATTAGTGGATGGTGAATGGTAACCGGGTTTAATAAACCGGCTTTACTCAGTCTTGCAGGAGACCAACTGTTAATATCCGAATGTTTAACAAAATTCTTTATTAAACCCCGAAAGTTTAATGTTTTAAAAAGAAAAATACCCTTAATGCCCACTTTTTCAGATCAGTTGCCGGACGTCTTCGTGTCAAACCGGGAGATATCGGCCCAGGTATTCCGGGCGGTTTCGGATGGCATGGTAAAAAAACTCGCCTCCAGATTATATACAAAGAATTTGCAGGATGATCCCGAAGTAATCGTTCGGAGACATTGGTATGAACTTTTAAAGAAATACTATCCGGATGCACAGATTGCCGATCGCACAGCACTGGAGAACAGTCCGGCCAGGGATGGTTCGGTTTTTATCATTTCATCCAAAAAGAGGAAAACAGAGCTGCCCGGTTTAATCTTTAATCCGCGTAAAGGTCATGGCCCATTAGAGAGTGATCTGCCTTTTATCAGCGATCTCTGGATCAGCTCTGAACCACGGGCACTGCTTGAGAACATGCGGCATTCACGTGCATTGAAGGGATCCGTCAGCCGTACACTATCCCGTGAAGAGATGGAAGTAAAACTGGATAAACTTTTCCGTCAGAAAGGGGCTGACCATGTTAACAGGATCAGGGATAAAGCCTTGGAGATTGCCAAAAAACTTGACGTGATGCAGGAATTTCAAAAACTGGAGGAACTGATCGGAACCATGCAGGGTACCCGAACATCGGATTTGAAATCTGATGTTGCAAAAGCGCGGAAATGGAAAGAACCCTATGACCCGGACCGGGCTGACCTTTTCCTCAGGTTATTTGAAGATTTGAAAGCAACAGCCCCGGATACCGGATCCGCAAAAAACATGTCTCAGCAAGAGCGTGTGAACCTCTCATTCTTTGAAGCCTACTTCACCAATTTCATTGAAGGTACTGAGTTTGAGGTCGGCGAAGCGGCTGATATCGTTTTTCGAAATGTGATACCACGTGAACGGCCGGAGGATGAAGTATTCTCAGGGTTGAACCGAAAGTACTGTCATTGAACATAAATGACAGAAAAATTGATTCAATAATGAAAGAAAGGGGTGGCACAGTTACCTCCGAAACGGGTGGCCCAATGATCACCGGAATAGCCATTCATGGATAAGGATTTTTAGTATAGATTCGTCCTAATAAGTAGATTGTTGTCTAAAGCCTGTTTAGGGTTATATTTCTGATATGGAGCAAAATCCTATAATAGCGGAAGTTCGAAAAAACCGGGAATCATTGTTGGCGAGGTTCGACAATGACCTGGACAAACTGTACGCCCATATCAAAGATCGGGAGAAGAAGTCCAAAGTCAAGTTGAGGAATTTCCGTCGCAAAAAGGGTTTGAAGTCCGGAGAATAATCGGAATTCGGAGTTGTATAGTTGTAAATTACTATTTAAAACAAAGAGATCATTAAAGTACTACTGGACATAAAAGACAACAAAGCCCTGCACTTGCTGGAAGTGCTCAAAGGGTTGCCATACTTTAAAACCAGACATCTTACTGATGTCAAATCCCATCTCATGATCGAGTTAAGGAAAGCTTTGGATGAGATGAAGCTCATAAGGGCAGGTAAAAAACAAGCCCGTGACACTGAAAATTTCCTAAATGAGCTTTAGTGTAAAGTCCATCGGGTTTTTATCTACCGACTTTATAGTTCACAAAAAAATAAATGAGAAGCAAGGTCTACGAGATGTGATGACAACTTCAGCTATTACCGGAATGAGAAGTTGGGTGTTATTCCCCGGATAGTCTTAATAATTCCAGCTCAATTTTTTCTGAAATTCTGAAGTCAACACCTTTTAACTTTTCAATGGTTTCACGCATTGATTCTATGTGCCCGGCTTTTTTGGCTTTATGAATGATACCGTGAGTACCTGTCATTCTGAGGCCCAGTTTTTTGGCTACCTTCCTTGCCCGAAGATCATCAATAGAAACAATACAATGATCCATCTCCATAGCCAAAACCATGATGCTGGCTTCTCCTTTGTCTATGGTTTGTTCAAGTATTTTCTGGTAACGATTTTCCGTGGGTGTTTCAATTTCAATCCACTTTTTCAAAGTTATAATATGCTCTTCCGCGATCTCTTTTGTCACGACTGTTCTGCTGTAAAGCTTTTGAAGAATGTCTAACGCACCTATTTTTTCCAGAACTATCAGACAGCTTGTATCCGGAAGAATAATATCAGGCATTTTTTATGTCAGAATGGAGATCCTCAACAGAATCACTGACGATAGTGAAGCCGTATTTGCCGACGACTTCAATGAAGGCTCGTTTCGTTAGCCCGGCAAGTTGAGCCGCCTGGCCAAGCGTCAGTTTTCCTTGTTCATAGAGCTTTCCGGCCAGAAGCATTTTCACTTCATGTTCATTCAGGTCAACGGAGTCCGGTATGTCAAGAGTCAGTGTTTTCATAAGTCAATGAATTGATTTATACGAAGATACGATAATTTTTCTTTCTCTGTTTGAGGCCGACCTAAAATGCCTTTCTGCTTAACTTGTTTGTACTCCGCACAAAACCTTTGTTGCCATAAATGTTGCATGATATATGAAGGACCAGTTTTTGACAAGATACTTCATATCAGGCAGGCCCAGGTAAGTATCCCGTAAACGCTGGAGTGTAATTGTTTGAGGGATGCTCTTGCTGTTTTTGTCATCATAGCTGACTTCTGTTCCAGGCTCAACCCAGTCAGGACCTTATCTGCACGATTTCCACCGATCCGGTCAGAATAAAAAATCTATGTATCCGGAATGTTTTGCAAGCCAATTTTCAGGGTCCATGTTGCCGGTTGCGTTGACAAGTAATGGATATTTTTTAACTTGTTCCCTCCTTCGGACAAGCTGATTCTACGTACGGGGCCGTTACCGAAGTTTTGAAAACGTACGATAGTTCAGTTTTAGCGCCGGATCAGATTGTAAAGCTGCAGAAAACATGACTGTCCGGCAATGGTATTGACGCCGGAAAGCGGATCCATGAAACACGAAAGCGGTCAAACTCACGGTTTTCAAAGCCTGTATTTACTTAATCACTATTGCTTTTTTGATGATGATAAAACTGTTTAAAATCCTTCCAATCGTTTTCCTGCTTTTGGTTCTGAGCCAGTGCAAAAAGAACGACGATCCGATTTTTACCATCGAATTCCTGGTCCTCGACAGTACCACCGGGCTGCCGGTAGAAGGGGCGCAGATCCAATTGCTTGAAGATGGCGTTTCGGTCACCACGCAGGCTGAGGGTACCGGGAGTTTCAGCGAACACGATCTGGATGTGCCGCCCGTTCAGTCCATCACCGATTCCGTCGCCTATGCATTTTCAGTACGTCATTCGGATTTCCGGCCGCGCGAACTGAATGCCGGAAGAGGGAAAACAACGGTTGAACTGATACCCACCTCATCACAGACCCACACCTACCACAAGCCGGTGCAACTGGACGACGGACTGAAAACAGCCGGCCTGAGTGATGCGGGCCTGGATACGGATAAAATCGGGGAACTGATGAACAAGATCGCTGAATCCGGGTACAGTGAGCTGCATAGCATCCTGATATACAAAGACGGCCTTCTGGTTCTTGAAGAATACTATTACGGCAACAACGATACCATTCAGTTTGAGAACAATGTGATCAGGGATCGCAGTCCGGATCCGATCTGGTGGTCGAGGAATGGAAAACACTATGTGGCCTCCGTGAACAAAGCCCTCACTTCCACACTGGCAGGAATCGCGCTGGAAGCCAACGGATTGACAACGGATGCTCCATTAAAGGACTTCCTGCCCGGATATGCAAGCTATTTCGATGATAATCCGAATAAGTCCGCGGTCACCTTTCATCATGCTCTGAATATGACGCTCGGCTTCCAGTGGAACGAATGGGGGTCCAACGACCTGTCGCTGCTCTGGAAAAGCGACGATTTTGCCGACTTCCTGCTGAGCCGCGCAAACAACGGGCCGGGTTCTACTTGGGTATACAACAGCGCCAGCCACAACATAATACTTAAAAGCCTTGAAAATATGGTGGGTGAACCCGTAAGGAACTGGGCCCAAACCCGTTTTTATTCCCGGCTTGGTATTGACGATTATACCTGGCAAAGCCAGCCGGACGGTTACCCGGAGGGGGCGGCCAGGATGTACTTGAGGCCAAGGGATATGCTTAAAATAGGGGTGACCTACCTTAACGGAGGAAATTGGAATGGGGATCAGGTAATCCCCGCATCCTGGGTGGCAAAATGCCTGGAAACGGTGGCGAGTACTGCCTCGGGCAACTACAGCCACTCCTTCTGGATACGGGAACTGAACGGCATCAACTACCTTTCGGCCGACGGGGACGGCGGGAATTATATCAATATTTTTCCCGATCAGAATATGGTCATCGTACTCACCCAGGGAAATTACCTGCAATGGCCCCTGTATGTGAATCAGGCCGACGATATCATGGGCAATTATATCTTCCCGGCCATTGAATAATGATTTCCGCGGATAGTCTGAAATTGTTTCAGAACCATCAATAAGTTAAGATCATTACGTTTTTTCTTGAAGTTTCTGGTAGCAGATCCGGCATAAGATCGTGTCCATGCGATGTCATGCGCCCTTCTTTAATGGTAGTCAGTTCAAGAATACGTCGAATGGTGTACCTTGTTGAAAACCCGGAGTGATATACCAGGGATATTGCCTTAAATCACCAATGATTTCATATATTTCGATATGATTTCTCAAAAGGAAAAAGATATCATCATTCAAACGCTTGATCCTTACAAGCCAAAAAGAATCGGTGTTTTTGGCTCGAGGGCTCGAAATGAGCAATCGGAAAATAGCGATCTGGACCTGCTGGTCGATCTGGAGCACGTGAATCTATTGGACCTCGTCGGCCTGGAGAATGAGTTAAGCCGTTTACTGAATGTCAGGGTGGATCTGATAACCGCAGCTTCCCTGAACAAATATTTGCGGCCCGTGATCGAAAAGGAGATACGGTACATCCTGAATCACGAGAATAATGTCGTGAAGAATGAAAAGTGACAAGATTTACATCCTTCACATAATCGATTCGATGGATCAGATCAATGAATATACCGCTCAGATTTCTCCTGAAGAGTTTAAGGAGAACCGGCTTATTCAGGACGCCGTTGTCCGGAATTTTGAGATTATGGGTGAAGCAGCCAAAAATGTTTCGAACCAAACCAGAGAAAAATATTCCCAAATTCCATGGAAAAATATGGCCGGTATGAGAGATAAGTTGATTCACAATTACATGGGTGTGGATTTGGACGCAGTATGGAATACCATTCATGACATTATCCCATCCATGAGAATTAAGGTGGCTGAAGTAGTTCGTTCCATAGAGGAAGAAAATTCCGGGATGCAGTAGAGATTCAGTCTTTCATCGCTCTTTAAAGTCGGGAATCAACTTCACTTCCCGATGCAAAATGTGAAGCCAAGACTGTTACTCATTGATTATTATTGATTAAGAATACTTCTCATTAGTATTTTGTTACCAAATAGCAGCAAATATCGTGCAGATAGGATTCGATTAATCATAGTCACCAGACCGAGCTCAACCCTGGGTGACCAGTCTTGGTATGGGCATTGGTATTGCGAAGCATAAGCCCGGCAAAGTCGATATAGAACTGCTTGGCAGGCTGAGGGTTTAGAATCATGGAAGGATAGCAGAACTGTTCATTATCACCAGAATATGCAGATTGGAATTTTTCCTGGGGTCCTCATCTTTAACCAGAAAGCTACTATGCTTGTTTTTCGAAAATTCAGCATCCATAATTTCCGATTTTATAGCAATGCAAGGTTAGGCGTCCTGTATTGGGGGACCAGTTCACTGATCCGATAGCTAAGCTGGCATGCCTGATACCTGGGAGCCGATGCCAGGAAGCTTGATTAGAAGTCCATAAACACCAAGAGTTAAAATTATCGGAATCACAAATTCTGTAATCGTCTGTACTCTCTCTCCAAGAAGAATGAACAACAGAGGAATTACTGAGGTTAACAAAACAGCGGTGATTCGCACTACAAATCGGCTCCAAATAGCTGGCATACACAATATGATTGCTTGATGCACAACTCCACCAAGACAAACATAGAGCACTGAGCCAAGATAGTAAAAAGCTCCTGTCTCCAATGCATAGCTCAAATTACGGCTCCCATACGCACCTTCAATCAGAGCTTGTACCCACACCAACAGGAAAAAAGCAGGAAGTGCAACCAGTATCAACCAAACCACATTTTTCAGAGCTATTAACAGCTTTGTCTTGGTCATCGTGGCCACCGGTCTTTAGGCATTAAAGGAAATAGGTGGAATGGAGTTCTCTCAGTTCGCTGGAACAAAGTTGTCGGCTGACCACCCCGCCACAAATACGCTTCTGCAGATGGGAAAGCATCACGATTTCCTGAAGTTGTAAAGCCACCACTACCGTCAGGGGTAAATGTGAATGATGCATCAATAGCTGGTGATGACCTCGGCCGAAGTGAATTCTTTGCTTCCACCGAAACGCTAAACCCTCCATCATCCCCAAAAACAACATCAATCTGATTAGTGGGTGCCGGGTCTGCGCAATTTCCGCCAATCGAGCAAGTTTCATTGACTGTTACAGAAAAAGTCTGATTTTCGACATCAATATGAAGAAACAATCTCGATTGAGATGGATCAGAAGACGATGAAAAATCCCGGTTGTCCCCTTCTAATCCAAGCACACTTTCACTCTGAATGAACAAGGCAATACAAATTTTACCATCGGTGTTCGTCGGTTCCGGGCACCGCCCATCCGGATCGACGAATCGTATCGGATCATTAAACGTATAGGCATATGGCGAATACCATAAGAGTCTGCCGTTGTGGATTTCAAACAGTTCCTGTGGGTTTAATGTATGTGTTATGGGATCCACACTCATAAACCTTCCAATCTCACTGTCATACGTTCTGGCGTTCATGAAATCGATCTCCAGCCCGGCCTCCCGGTCGCGCTCGTGGCCGGTGAACTTGTACAGGTCGTTTGGGTTAGCTGTGTTCGAGCTGCGCCCTGGCATGACCATGCCAAAGGGGTAGAAGTCGTCCCAGCCGACCAGCGTGCCGGCCGCGTTCACCGTGGCGCGTACCGAGCCCAGATGGTCCGTGAGGTAGTAATGCTGCCCGGGTTTTTGTTTTTCGGTGCGGGTGATGGTCTTCGAGTCCCACTGGTGGTTGCTGTGGCGCACCCGCAGACGGATCGTCAGCGTTTGCTCTGTCGAACCGGTTTCCATGATCACGGTATGGTTGTAGCTTGTGGCCCCGGAGCCTTGCAACTTCAGCTCCCCGTTGATGTACCATTGGTAGTAGTTGATATTGCCGGACGACTGCACATAGCTGTTCCCCCCGTACAGGGCAATGGTCTCCCCGGCGTAGTATACCGCCTTGTCCGGCGTCAGGTTGATCACCGCCACGGGGGCAGGTTGTTGGCTTGAACGAGGGTGCAGGCGAGCAGGGTCATACCAACGCTGATTATGACCTGTGGTATAATAAACCATCGAGACAACATTATTGAACTAATTTATATTATTTGAAATTTATAGCATTAAAATGTTTCATTACTGAAATAATATTGGCGTTTTCTTTACGCTATGTTAATGGTCATTCATTAAGTGGTATTCATATTTGGTTGTTATTTCTTAATAACTATTGCACTTCCTTCAGGTATTATATCATGATTATGGTCAAGACTTATATTAGAACATCCCTCTTGCCTAAACATATCAAACACTGGAACTCCACGATCATCCGTGTCGAACTGGGTTCTAAACAAAAATCTATCGCTGTTTAATTTACTATGTATGATTTCTGAGAATTGAACTATTGCTTTCCATTCAAAATCATTATTATCCCAGCAAATAGATATGCCGTCAAATATATACTCATTATTATTTTTAATTTTAACATAATTTGTATCAGGAACCGAATAGTGCCTGCCATCGATAACATATCGTGTTGAACTGAATGCTTTATCGAGGACCGTAATACATGAAGATTCATCAGGGGAACAAATAAAGATATGCTGCCGGTTGCATCCTGTTAAAAAAAGAATCAAAATCACATATATGAGTATATTTTTCATATTCGTTTCACGATAAAATAAATCGAATTCAAAATCATTTTATCACTTTCTCCTATTCGCTACATCTTGCCTGTATAACTTAGCGCCTATACTATGACCCAGATTTTGAGCCAGCCGAGATACGGTTGGCTCAATCCTAAAATTTTTTGTCATCTGAAATCCATCAAGTGCTACTCTCGTCTGCAACAGGTTCAATCCATTTCTGCCTGCAACAATTCCGGCGCCTATATTACCATAATCTCTTGCCGAGCCAATCATATTTCCGGATACACTTCCGCGATAATAATGCACTCTTTTTTCCTCTGTCGACATACCTTTAGATCCCCTGGCTTTGAAGTCATAATGTTGATAATTATCTGCTGTAAGTGCATATTCTGTCAGGTATGGGTTATCGTTTATGATTTCATTCAAGAATTCTTCGCCATCGGTGGAATTCATGTCTATTATGGCTCCCACTACCGGATTGCCACCTCCATCAAAAAATGAATGGGTTGTTATAGAATATCCAAGCAATTGAGGAGGACCTTCCCCATCATGTTGCACATATATCCCTTTGTCATCATTAAGTGTACCATCAACAACGGTATATGTACCGTCTTCATTAATAGTGACCCAAATATCCTTGCCGTCAGGGTCAATAAAAATCAACGGGTTGTTGGCCACATATACATAGGGCGAAATCCCCGGATAATTCGCGGCATGCGGATCCCTCTGCAAAAACCGTCCGATCTCGCTGTCATAGGTCCGGGCGTTCATGAAATCGATCTCCAGCCCGGCCTCCCGGTCGCGCTCGTGGCCGGTG
>RECM01000164.1 GCA_007694035.1 Balneolaceae bacterium | reverse complement strand
GATACTTCAGATACTTCAGATACTTCAGATACTTCAGATACTTCAGATACTTCAGGGTTATAATATAGATACTTATTAATAATGAACCAGATCCTTGTCCGGGATGGCTCCAGGTTACTCCATCTGGAACTGCGTACCGCAAACATCGGCGGTTATTACTGATTGGAACTGTGCATTGGCCGGCCGGTTCGGGGAGAGCATAATCAACGGCAGCAAAATCAATGCGGGCAGGGTAGACCAATGGCCTGTTTTATTCATGGTGACCGGTTTGGTTGGTGGTGGGGATAGTTACTCCAGGATCACCGATACGCCGCCGCGCCTCGGGTCGCCGGCTCCGTAAAAGTTATCGCCCGAGCGCCCCGCTACATGAACACCTCCAAAGAACAGGTTTTTACCATTCCAGATTTTATGGCCGGGATAGTCCCTGATCAGTTCTTCCAGGTCACCGGCTGAAAATCCATCCTCAATTGACAGTATGCCGTTCTCATAATGGATGCGGGGGCTGTTTACGGCTTCATCAGGTGGCATTGCAAGATCGGTCAGGTTCAGAATTACCTGCAAAATAGCTGTCCGCAGGCGGTTGGATCCGCCCGATCCGAGCGCAACGCTGCGGTTTCCGGGCATCAGGAGAATGGACGGGGCCATCATGGATGTCATTCTGCGGTTGCAGGCCCAGTTATTGAACCCGCCCGGGTTGAGGTCTTCTTCGCCAAGCATATTGTTAAGCATGATACCGGTACCGGGCACAACCAGGCCCGATCCCTCACCGTTGCTTGCCGAAAGTGCCGCCATATTTCCCATTCCATCGATAATGCTGATCTGTGTAGTACCACGGCTGAACCGCGGATTGTGCCTGATCTGCTCCCGGTAGATATCGAGCAACCCTGAGTCAAGCATATCGGACGAGGGGTGGCCGTTTTCAGTACCGGATGCATCATCGATGCGGGCACGGTCTGTCATCTCCTGAATACCGGCCAAAAGGTGAAGCCAGGCTCCATTTTCTGCCGATTTCGATATCAACTCTGCGGGAATCTCCTCCAGCAGTTTCAGGGCAAAGGCAATAAGGGTGCCACCGGAACTGGGCGCAGGGTTGGTGAGCAGGTGGTTGCCGCGGTAGTTAACATTCAGCGGCTTGCGCCGGATCACCTCGTAGCCGGCCAGGTCTTCGGCAGTGAGGTGGCCGCCGTGCTCCTCACACAGGCGGCTGATCTTTTTTGCAAGCTCGCCCCTGTAAAAAAGGTCAGCCCCTTCACGGGTGAGGGCATCGATGGTACCGGCCAGGTCGGGCTGACGAAACAATTCGCCCTCCACTATCAGATCTTCACCGCCCCCAGGGCTTCCGAAAATCGCCACCGCCCCTGGTGTGGCCAGATAGATCGGCTTGATTATCTGCAGGATATAGGCCTGAAAATGGTTCATCTTCACACCATTCATGCCCATTTCAATGGCCGGCCGTGCCAGTTCATCCATTGGCATGGTACAGAGGTCGCGGTGAATGGCGAACAGCCCTTTTACTGTACCCGGTGTTGCCGCTGAACCTGCGCCGATATGAAACTCCTGTTCCGTTTCGCCGAAGTTGCCCATGATAGGATAGAATTCGACATTCTCCTTCCGTTTGTTTACCGGAGTCTGTACAAAAAAGTCATAGAGAATATCCCTGCCACCGGAAGTACGGCCCAGCATAAATCCCCCGCCGGCGAGCGATGCCAGTACCGGTTCGGTAAAACATGCGGCCAGGTGGGCGGCTACGGCTGCATCGAATGCATTGCCTCCATCCTCCAGAATTGTTCGGGCGGCCTGAACCGTCAGCTCGTGTCCGGCCGCGATTACGCCACCGCTGTTCTTACCCATTGTTCACTGTTCTCATGTACGGGATGTATCACTTACAAAACTCCAGCCAAAATACACAATCTCCTGATATCAGCGGGTCTCGAGCAGACGGAGCTGCCAGATATCGCGGTCATCAAGTTTGAGCAGTGGTTGCAGGGCCAGTTTTCCGGTTATGCCGATGCTTTTTTCGAGAAAGTTCAGCTCGACAAGCTGGGCCTGAAGTTCCGGGTCGAGTTCCGGCATTATACCGCATTCCTTCATCATCAGAATACCCTTGGCCTTTAATGACAATTCGAGATATATGCGCAGGTATCCAAGCAGATCGGCCATTACAGGGCCTTCAAACATGTTCATGAGCGATTCCAGGTAGTTTCCGAGCCTGCTGTCGGATAGATTGCCCGCCATAATCAGCTGCAGAAGCTCTACATCGTGATCGAGACCCTGGCCCAGCCATTCCCTGGTATGTTGTTCACTGCGTTTGAAGATGAAATAGATAAGTGGCGGAAGGGTGAGCAGAATGAGCAGCATGGCCGTGAGCGGCGGGAGGATGAACTGGTTATACAGACCATGTATCAAAATGGCAGCGAGCAATCCGGGAAGCGCCTTCACCCAGGAGGGCCAGGTCCGGGTATCGTGCATATCTTTGGTGATGATGGCGGCGATGGCGGTTGTACCTCCGTGCATCACTGCGGTACCCATGCCGCGGATCAGCCAGGTGAGCAGACCGGGATCCTGCAGGGAATTCAGGTAGAAGATGTTTTCAACGATCGCAAAACCGGTTCCGACAGCAAAGCCGAATATGGCTGCATCCACCATAAAACCGACTTTCCGGGCCCTTATCAGGTAGAATACGAACGCGAACTTGATGATCTCTTCGGTGACCGGTGCACCAAACCTGGAAAATGTCGACAGGTCCATGCCGGTATGCCGCATAAGCTGGCTGTTCACCACAAGTGCTGCCGCCGTGGCAAGGCAGCCAGCAATAATGGCGATCACAAGGTTTTTAAAATTGACGAGCTTGAAGCTGTCGAGCCAGACGAGCGCGACCAGGAAAACAACGATCGGCACCAGGGCCAGGCCGGCCTCAGCCAGCGGCATCAGGTTCAAGGGTTCACGGATATTGGGTTATGGTTCATTACTCAGATTGCAGGGGGGTAAAATAATGTATTTGCGGGGATGTTCTAACAGCAAGCACAAAGGGTATTTCCCTCACAGGAAATCGTGTCACAACCTGTTCTAAAGTCTGTTTTATCACAAAAAAAAGGAATGCCCGGAGCAGGCCTTCCTGAACTGCCAGATGATTATAGAATACCCTGAACAGCCCCATAAGGAGCGGAAACCGTTCAGGATTTCCGGCAGCTTCTTATCACGCCGCACACTTCTCAATCGTTTCTTATTGGCGTGAGATCGGCGGTGAACTGATTTTTCTATCGAATCTGTATTCTTTCGGATCTAACGGAAAATTTTCAATGAAACCATGAACTCATCGCTCGAGAAGCTTTTAACATCGTAATCCCAGGCCATGGCATAGCCGAACGACAGGGTGGCATCCATGATGGAAAACAGGGAAATCCTCATATCAACCTGGGCACCGGCATTATAAAAACGGTTCTGCTGGCGATCCCTAACTGTTTCAGGTCCGTTATCCCCTGTTATGGTCGTAGTTATCCACACCGGTTTGTCGAGGTTGGTGATAATGCCGGTTGAAAACAGGCTGAGCTGCATCCAGTTCGCGTAAATGCTGGTAACACCGGCCCGGCGGAACCTCACAGGAGGGGTGACCCACTCAACCAGCAAGCGGGTGAAGTTGGTGCCGCCTATGGCATTGAGGTCAACGCCGGGGAAGGTATGAAAACTTCTGTAACGGCGGTTAGCGCGGTAATCGATCCAGTTGTTGCCGAAGCCCCCGAAATAGAAGTTACCAAGCGGTTCGCGCACCGGGCTGAACGAGTAGCCCACCGATGATCTCATCCAGATCGAAGAGTGTTTAATGGGCAGGGCAATGCCGTAGTCAAGGTTTTGAAACACACGTGGGAACACTATTCGCTGATCACCAACATTTTCGGCGATGGTATTGGTACTGGTGCCCAGCTGCCATCTGAAGCCTTTTTCATGGTCAACGGCCCCCAGCGAATGAAGTGTGCGCTGGTAGTTCAGCATGGTTGAGAGCGAGAAAAACTGCCCGAAGGATGTGGTAATATTCTGAAACTCCGGCAGGCGTTCCAGCCCTCCGTAATAGGAGAGCGACACATCCATATCCATTATTCTGGGCGGGCTGTAGATCAGGCTTTTTTTGTATCCCATACCAACCGAATAGCCCTTCCGGCTTGTTTTTGTGGGACCGAAAAGGTCATAGAAATCACTCGCGTTATAGTCTGCAAAAAAGCGGTACGACGACATTTCATACAGCCACGACGCGTGGAATTGCTCATCTGTATCAAGGCCGGGGTGCGGCGACCAGCCGGCCGTAATATTCATTTTCCTCAACCGCAGCGGGTCGCTGAAATCGAGCCTCACCCCGCCGGCCACATAATCTTTATATCCGTGCACGATTGGATAGGCCGCAACAAGGGAAAGCCTGTTTCCCGGGCGGTAGTCCCCCCGCGATATGATGATTGAATCGGGGCTCAGTGTGCCGGGTGCCGGTGGCCTGAGCATCCATTCGGTAACAACGGGATGCCTTTCAACAACCTCCTGGCCCAGAAAGCGGATGGCACTCACTCGGTCAGCAGGTTTGTTTTCAATACGTACCGGAAGAAATCCGTCGCCGGTGTATTCAAAAGCCAGCAGTGAGTCTGCACTGTAGGGTACCGGTCTGAATAATCCGGTTTCAGCGTTTGTAAGCCACCTAACCTCTTTCTGCTCAATATCATACCGAACAATATTGGATACGCCGGTATAGTAGGTCGATCCGAACAGATATCTGCCGTCGGGCGAAAAGACGAAGGCTGCGGGTGAACTTACTTCAAAATCATAGATCTCTTCATAGCTGAAGCGCCCGGCCATGAGTGAATCGACGCTCTTCATAACCAGCTTTTGGTTTCCGCTCACATCGGCAATGGCGGCACTCAGATGCTTGCCATCAGGCGATATATCGATGTCGAAAATATCTTCGCCGTAGGGCATGGAGTGAATCCGGTTCCACTCGGTATAGGGATAGGGAATCCTGACAAGTGATACGATTCCATGGTAGTGGCGCACTCCCCACACAGACCGGTCGGCCGGATTGAACACAAGATCGCCTGTCCTTGCTTCCCGGATCAGTGTACTGGTTTTGCCCGTATTCAGGTTATGCGACATCAGATGGCGCCAGCTGTTATTGTTATCGGTGTAAAAGATGGTCCTGTTTTCAGGGTCAAAGGCCAGTGAGCTCACAAAGTGGAGGGCCGGGCTCTCAATATCCACCACCCTGCGCATGGATCCGGTTGACGGGTTCACTTCCGCAATGTGTGAAATTTCGCCGGGTCTGGCCACAGCAGTGTAGATAAGTCCCGTTTTTTTGTCGTATACCGGCCGGGAAACGCCGCCCAGCGGGCGCCTCGCAAGGGGGGTTGCCTGCGTTACCGGGTTACGCCTGATCCTGGCCAGGTTGGCCTCCTGCCACTCCCGTTCAAAATCTATCCAGTTCGACCACTCGGTGTGCAGGGATGTACCAAATACTTTTCTGAAATCGGCCGAAAAATACCGTTTTGAACCGTTTGTGCGGGAAGTCCAGTCAATAAGGTGCTGCGGGCTGTACGTTACTGCCAGGTACGACATAAACCGTGTTCCATACATGTAGGAGTTGCTGCCCACCTCGAAATCGGTGGTTGTGCCCTCCGATTCAAGTCCGACAGCGTCATAAATCCGTTTATTATCGCGTACCATCGTACGGAAGCGCATTTCGTCGTATGGGCCCATCACGCGGCCTATGCCACCCGACATCCATGTTGTCATGAATTCGGCTATTCCCTCATGGTACCAGCGTGGTGAAAACCTCCGTGGTGTGGTCATATAGGCATAGAACAGGCTGATCGGGTCTTCCTTCTCGGGATTAACCTTACCGCTGAATGCTTTGCGGAAAAACCGGTCTGTTGAAGACGACATATCAAGGGCCACGATGTGGACCAGCTCATGGTTCATCAGAACATTGATCCGTTCATTGGCTGGGTTGGTCTCGAAGGCGTAATGGAAGGGCGCTATTCCCATCAGGATTGCGTTACCCGGAACAGCTGAGGCACCCGCATTCCCGAAGTCGCCGAAATCCTGCATGATCAGTGTAACGCGTTCGCCGGGATTATATCCGAACATGCGCTTGTGGAAATAGAGGGAATTGGTAAACGAGCGAAGGGTATGGTTGATCAGATACTCATGCCCGAAATGATAATAGAGCAATTCAACATCGGCGGTTTTTACTGATTGGAACTGTGCATTGGCCGGCCGGTTCGGGGAGAGCATAAACAACGGCAGCAAAATCAATGCGAGCAGGGTAGACCAATGGCCTGTTTTATTCATGGTGACCGGTTTGGTTGGTGGTGGGGATTGCAGCTAGCGGTTGCCAGATCAGGGAAATACGAAAAGCAGACGGGCTCTCTTCGAACCCGTCTGCTCATTGTTAACAGTATCTTTTCAGCTTTTTCCATTCAGCCGGGTTTACTGTCCTGTCAGATTCTGCCCCAGCTTGCATTGGCCTGCAGTACATCAAAGCGGCTTTCGCGCATCAGTATTTCAAAGGTTGAGGAGTTCATCAGCCGTTCGAAATTGGCATTGCGCATCAGGCTTTCGAATGACGCATTGTTCATCAGCCTTGCAAATTCCGCATTGTTGAAGAGCTCGGAAAATCTCTCGTTGTGCATCACTTCCTGGAAGGTCGGGTTGCTCATCACTTCACGAAAGCTTTCATTGCGCATCGCTTCGAAATAGCGGGCTTCGCGCATCACTTCGAAATAGCGGGCCTCGCGCAGTACTTCGGCGTAGCGGGCGTCGCGCATCAGTTCAAAGTAGCGGGTGTTGCGCATCACTTCGGCGTAGCGGGTGTCGCGCAGAAGCTCTGAAAAGGCCGGATTCTGCATTATTTCCCTGAAATCTGCCCGGTTGGCAAGCTCGGCAAAAGCACTGTGGTTGGCAAGCTCGGCAAATTCCTGGTTGCGAAGCAATTCGAAATAGGTTTCGTTCTGGGCAAGCTCGGCAAACGCCCGGTTGCGGTTCAGCTCAACAAAGGCCGGGTTGTTCATCAATTCAACGTACCTGCTCTGGTTGGCAAGTTCCGCGAAGGCTTCATTCTGGTTCAATTCGATGAAGCGTACATCTTTGGCCAGTTCCATGAACCTGGCATTGTTGGCAAGTTCATACCTTGCTGCACTGCGGTTGAGTTCGACCATCGCTGATGCCATCACTTCGAAGTTTTCGCTGTGCATTAACTCTACGAAATCGGCATTGCGCATCAGTTCAAATAAGGCCGGATTACTCATCAGCTCTACAAAGGCCGGATTGTTGGCCAATTCCTGAAGCTGCCCGGTCTCCATAAGCTTGATAAACGCATCGCTTTGAAGCAGATCCTGTACCTCGGCATTGTCAAGGGCTATATCGCCGGGCTGGATCTGGGTCTGCCGGTACCGCTCGGCTCGTTCCACGCCATCTGTACCCACGGTTCCTGCTACGTCGCTGGCAGAAGGCTGCGGATAATCAATGGTTACATACACTATAACAGCAGCTATCACTACCAATCCGGCTATGGATGCTGCTATTTTCATTGTTTGGTTCTTTTTCTCTGACATATAGGACTCCGTGTGGTTTATCTTTGTTTTTATGCTGTGAATTGAAGTTTTTCCCGACCGGGCCGCGATTGCATCCCGGATACCTTTCTGAAGATCTGCGGGCGGTTGTTCCGTTTTAAGCGAGGCAACAGATTCAGCCAGAGATAGCATGTCCTGGTACAAGGCCGATGCTTCGGGGTTATCCCTGAGCGTTTTTTCCAGTTCACGACGCTGGTCTGCTGTGAGTACCCCGTCGATCGCGCCCTGAATTTGTTCTATGATCTGCTTATCCATTTGATTCACCTGTTTGAAATCAACCTTAACTTCTGTTCAACCGGCGGAATGTATTCCCGCCATGTACTCCAATTACACGCAACCTTCCAATAAGTTGGTAAAAACACTGAAAATAGTTGCAAGCAATCACACACATTCACAATCAAACTGCTGATATTTATTGCTTTAGGATGCCCACTTTTTTTCGGCCGGCAACCCAACGCCATTGCCTAATCTGTTGACCGACCGGTGAGGGCTTCCCTGAGTTTCATCCGGGCAGAGTAGAGCCTCGATTTTACCGTTTTTTCATCGATGTCGAGAATCTGGGCCATCTCCTTGTAGGATAGATCTTCAAAATGCCGCATCAAAATTACGGCTTTATAGTCTGGTGAGAGTCTGTCGATTGCCTTGGCCAGATCACTATTTTGTTCATCTTCAAGCAACTCCCTGTCGGCCGGGTCTGCATGATGGTCAACCAGTTTCAATTCATAATGAACCCTTTTCGCCCTGACCGTATTCAGGGCTTCGTTTACCATTATCCGGTAGAGCCAGCTAAAGAAACGATGCTCTGACTTGTAGGTATGCAGGTGCTCCCAGGCTTTGATGAATCCGGCCTGGGTTACATCCCTTGCATCATCCTGCTCGCCTACAATACGGTAGACCGTATTGTACATAGCAAACTGATGATGGGTTACCAGTTCATCAAAAGCCTCCGTATCTCCGTTCAGACACTTGTTTACCAGTGCCCGGCAGTAATCATCGTCCATACAACGCCGGTTAGTTTATTACCATAGTCCCGCAAACAAAACAATATGGAGATTATTTTAATAATTTCAATGAATAAAAAGTAAATAGTAAAACCTATTCGATCTTGAAAATTTTATCAAGGGAAGTAAACCTGAACACGTCTTTTATGTGCTTGTTTACATTAATTATACGCATCACTTTACCCTTCTCTTGAAGTTGTTTGTGCGTTTTTATGAGAATACCGAGCCCCATGCTGGAGATGTAGGCAAGCTCTTCAAAATCGAGCGTAGTGTCGTCGCTAACGTTTTCGAGCTCTTTCATTGCCATATCTGCCTGTGCTGCATCAAACCGGCCCGACAGGCGGATTACTCCATCTGATATATGATCAATTGTCAACATAGTTCAACTGCTTATTTTCTTGATTAGGGTAACAGTGGTGAGGTTACCATTTACTTCGTGCCGGACATCATCCATGAACTGGTGAACCAGGTGGATGCCAAGCCCGCCAATTTTACCTGCCTTGTGATAGGCATCCAGGTCTACGGGTTTTACTGCGCTTACGTCAAACGGTTTGTTCTGATCGTCGAAAAGACGCACAATAAGCGATCCTTCGTCGTATTCAATTTCAATATCGATATCGCGTGAGGCTTCAGTATTGTATTTGACCATATTGGTAAATACCTCTTCGACCGATAAATCGACACTGAACCGGTGTTCTTCCCCGATACCAAATTCACTGAAGAATACCCCCAGAAAGCTGAATATATTTTCAAGTTCACCAAAATCCCGCCTGAAAAGATGCGAACGTTTCATTGGTTTACGTAAAGCCGGGAATACCTGTTTAAAATTCAGACCTAATGTATTGTTAAAAACCATTTAACTCAAACAGGAAAATAGTGCATTCCGGTCACATAATTCCATTATGACACTTTACGTACCCTGATAGTGGTTGTAGAATTGATTGGATGCTGCCCGGAGCTGCCCGGTTTTACAAGATCACTGACGGAACAGCTGGATTTTTTCTCCGGATTCCGGACCTAACCCAGTACATTGCGCAGATAGCGCCCGGTGTGGCTTGTACTGATGCCGGCTATCACTTCCGGGGTTCCGGTACCCACAATTGTACCGCCCCCGTACCCGCCTTCGGGACCAACATCGATTACCCAGTCGGCGCTTTTGATCACATCCAGGTTGTGTTCGATAATAATGACCGAGTGCCCTTTTTCAATGAGGCGGTTGAAGCTGTTCAGCAGCCGGGCGGTATCTTCGAAGTGGAGGCCGGTGGTTGGCTCGTCGAAAAAGTACAGGGTGTGCTCGCTGTCGGGGCGC
The DNA here is from genome assembly GCA_007694035.1 of Balneolaceae bacterium. GTDB lineage: Bacteria > Bacteroidota > Rhodothermia > Balneolales > Cyclonatronaceae > RECM01. Next base: position 6,393 of record RECM01000164.1, on the reverse strand, counting down.
GACAGAAACTTTGCCAGTTTAACCCGCTGGGCCTCGCCACCGCTCAGGGTGGTGGCGCTTTGTCCCAGTTTGAGGTAGCCAAGGCCCACATCCTCCATCACCTGTAGTTTAGACGTGATCGCCTTTTCATCCACAAAAAATTCGAGGGCTTTGCTGATCGACATCTCAAGAACATTATGGATATTTTTACCCCGGTACTTCACTGTGAGCACATCCTTGCGGTAACGCATGCCGCCGCAGCTTTCGCAGGGCAGTTCAACATCGGCCAGGAACTGCATTTCGATGCGCTGAACCCCTTCGCCCTGGCAGGTTTCGCACCGCCCGCCCGGCACATTGAATGAAAAGTGGCCCGGCGTAAAGCCCAGTATTTTCGACTGCCTTGAATTGCCGAACACATCGCGGATACCGTCGAACGCTTTGGTATAGGTGGCCGGGTTCGAACGCGATGAGCGACCGATCGGGCTCTGATCCACCATTTCCACCGCGGAAATGTGCTTGAGGCCGACCAGTTTTTTGTGCCGGCCCACCTTGCCGGTATAGGTGGCAATCTCCTTCTGAATGCCACCGTACAGTGTGTGGTGAACCAGGGTGGATTTGCCCGAACCGCTCACGCCTGTTACGCAGACCATCATGCCCAGGGGGAAATCCACATCCACACTTTTCAGGTTATGTTCGGACGCGCCCCGCAGCTCGATCACCTGGCCCGTTCCCTTGCGCCGTTTTGCCGGCACAGGTATCGATTTGCTGCCGCTCAGGTACTGGCCGGTAAGGGTTTTAGATTTCAGCAGCTCGCTGTAGGGTCCGCTGAAACAGACCTCTCCGCCAAAAGTGCCGGCGAATGGCCCGATGTCGATAATATTGTCGGCGGAGGCGATCATCTCGGGATCGTGCTCGACCACGAGTACGGTATTGCCAATATCGCGCAGGGTTTTAAGGATGCCGATCAGCCGGGCGTTATCCCGCGGATGCAGCCCGATGGTTGGCTCATCAAGCACATAGAGGCTGCCGATGAGTGAGCTGCCGAGCGCGTTGGCCAGGTTGATGCGCTGGGCCTCGCCTCCGCTCAGGGTGTTGGTGAGCCGGTCAAGCGTAAGGTAGTCAAGGCCCACCTCATCAAGATAACGCAGACGTTTCCGGATCTCGAACAGAATCTGATTGGCAACTTCCTGTTCGAAACCGGTGAGCTCCAGTTCTTCAAAAAATGTGCGCGCATGCCCGATTGTCATCTCCGCCACCTGGCCGATGTTGTTACCGCCCACTTTCACATACAGTGCATCTTTGCGGATTCGTGAGCCGTCGCATTCGGGGCAGCGCGAATAGCCGCGGTAACGCGCGTAGAACACCCGCATGTGCACCTTGTAAAATTCCGATTTGATGCCGTCGAAAAAGGAGTGAATGCCCTGATATTCATCTTTGCCATGCCAGAGGATTTTCCGGACCTCAGCTGACAGCTCCCTGTAGGGAATATCAATCGGGAGGCTGTAACGGGCCGATACTTTGATGAGATCGCGCAGGTTTGTGTTGAATTTGGGAGAGCCGAACGGCGCGATTGCCCCGCCGCGAATACTCAGATCGGGATCGGGGATTACCCTGTCTTCATCGATTCCAGCCACCCGCCCGAAGCCCTCACAATGCTTACAGGCCCCGTAGGGATTGTTGAACGAGAACATCTGCGGAGTGGGCTCCGTGAATTCGATGCCGTCGAGCTCGAAACGCTCACTGAACACGGTTTCTTTTCCGTCTTTCACCCTGACCATGCACCGGCCAAAACCCTCCCTGAAGGCCACTTCCAGAGAATCGGCGATGCGGGTACGGGTATCGTCATTCTTTTTGAGGATCAGGCGGTCGACGAGTACACGGCAGGTTTTGGTGTCGATTTTCAGGCTTTTCAGGTCCTGATCGGTGAGCTCGATCATCTCCTCATCTTTGGTGAGCAGGCGGGTGAAGCCGCGTTCCACGAGCACTTTCAGCTCGTCGACCGTCTTTTTTCCGTGCTCGGGAATGGGGAAAAGCACATAAAACCTTGTATCCTCATCATAGCGGTCGTGCAGCTCACGGATTACCGTAGAGGTTGTGTCTTTCTTCACCTGTTTGCCCGATACGGGAGAGATCGTTTTGCCGATGCGGGCAAATAGCAGCCGCATGTAGTCGAAAATCTCGGTGGTGGTACCGACCGTCGACCGCGGGTTGGTTGTGGTGTTCTTCTGCTGAATGGCCATGGCCGGCGAGATGCCCTGCATAAAATCGACATCGGGCTTGTCCATACGCTCCAGAAACTGCCGGGCATAGCTCGAGAGACTTTCCACATAGCGGCGCTGGCCTTCGGCGTAGATGGTATCGAACGCAAGGCTTGATTTGCCGGACCCCGACACACCGGTCACCACCGTAAGCCGGTTTCGCGGAATGGTTACGTCGATATTCTTAAGGTTGTGCACCCTGGCGCCCCGGATGATGATGGGGCGGTCGTGGGCGGCGGTTTTTTCTGGTGCGATCGTATTCGTGTCGGTCATTCAGTTACAACAATTCAGCGTGCGGAACAATTCAGTAAAATACGGCACCGGGCGCTTATATGCGAAAGAAATCCACCTGGTTGGCTCTGCCCCATTACAATGGCCGGCATGCTGTTCTACGGCAACCACCTGAGTCTGTTAATCACAAAACAGTACCAGGCCCGGGCCATCTCACATTCCGGATATATTCCGAATAGTGCCCGTAATCTGTTTAACCATCATGCTAATTCATGTAAATCTCGGTTTCTGAAGTATGCTGATGTCACATTAACTGAATATATTCCACCATATATAAAATTGAATTATCAGATGGATTTATCAGCCTTTTAGCGATAAATCCATACAATTGTGCATAGTAACATAAATTAAATCTCTACAGGTAATTAAAATGAGCAGTGAAAGTAAATGCCCGTTTCATGGCGGTACCATTAAACAGAGTGCCGGTGGCGGTACAAAAATCCGCGACTGGTGGCCAAATAAACTAAATCTGGACATCCTTCGTCAGCATTCATCCCTTTCTGATCCCATGGGTGACGATTTCGATTACGCGGAGGAGTTTCAGAAGCTGGATCTGGCGGCAGTAAAGAAAGACCTTCATAATCTGATGACCGACTCCCAGGACTGGTGGCCGGCTGATTACGGCCATTATGGCCCGCTGATGATCCGTATGGCCTGGCACAGTGCCGGTACCTACCGTGTTGCAGACGGACGCGGCGGAGGCGGCACGGGCAACCAGCGTTTCGCCCCTCTGAACAGCTGGCCCGACAACGTGAACCTCGACAGGGCCCGCCTGCTGCTGTGGCCCGTAAAGCAGAAATACGGCAGAAAACTTTCCTGGGCCGATCTGATGATCCTGGCCGGCAATGTGGCGCTCGAATCGATGGGCTTCAAAACATTTGGATTCGGTGGCGGCCGGAAGGATGTATGGGAGCCCGAGCACGACATCTACTGGGGTTCTGAAGGCGAGTGGCTGGCGAGCAAGCGCCACAACGAAAAAGGCGAGCTCGAAAAACCGCTCGGTGCCGATCATATGGGCCTGATTTACGTGAATCCTGAAGGGCCTGACGGAGAGCCCGATCCGAAAAAAGCGGCTCATTTCATCCGGCAGACCTTCGCGCGTATGGCCATGAACGACGAGGAGACCGTTGCGCTCATCGCCGGCGGACACACCTTCGGCAAAACACACGGCGCTGCCCTGGAAGAACATCTCGGTGCTGACCCTGAGGGCGCCCCCATCGAACAGATGGGTATCGGCTGGATGAGTACATATGGCACCGGTAAAGGGGCCCACACCATTACCAGCGGGCTTGAGGGTGCATGGACCCAAAAGCCGACCGAGTGGACCAATCTCTATTTTGAAAACCTTTTCAATTTCGATTGGGAAAAGCATAAAGGCCCGGGCGGCAAGTGGCAATGGCGGCCGAAAGACAGGGCCGGCGAAGGGCTGGTGCCCGATGCCCACGATCCGCATGTTAAGCATGCCCCGTTCATGCTCACCACCGACCTGTCGCTGAAAGAGGATCCGATCTACGAAAAAATCTCGCGGCACTTTTTTGAGAATCCTGATGAATTTGCGGATGCGTTTGCCCGTGCCTGGTACAAGCTAACCCACCGGGACATGGGCCCGAAATCGCTCTATCTCGGTCCGGAAGTACCCGAAGAAGAGTTGCTCTGGCAGGATCCCATTCCGGCCGTTGACCATGAGCTAATCAACAGTCAGGACATCGCCGGCCTTAAAAAAGAGATTCTTGGCTCCGGTCTGACCGTTTCGGAACTGGTATCCACCGCGTGGGCGGCGGCATCCACCTTCCGCGGCTCCGACAAGCGCGGCGGAGCAAACGGTGCCCGGATCCGGCTGGAACCCATGAGAAACTGGGAAGTGAACAACCCCGCACAGCTCGCAAGGGTGCTTTCAACGCTGGAGGAAATACAGAACCGGTTTAACAGCGCGCAACCAGGCAATGGAAACGGGCAGACGGGCAGCCATAACGGACAACCCGGACCCAAAAAGGTATCCCTGGCAGACCTCATCGTTCTGGGCGGATGCGCCGCGGTTGAAGATTCGGCCAGAAAGGCCGGAGTTGACATCACCGTGCCGTTCACGCCGGGCCGTGCCGATGCCACCCAGGATCAGACCGAGATCGAATCGTTTGCCTGGCTTGAGCCCCCGGCAGACGGATTCCGCAATTACTTTGAGCCCTATCACGAAACCACGGCCGAAGAGATGCTGGTCGACAAAGCACAGCTTCTCACCCTTACGGTTCCCGAGATGACCGTTCTGCTGGGTGGTATGCGTGTGCTGAACACCAATTTCGACGGGTCGAAGCACGGTGTTTTCACCGACCGTCCGGAAACGCTGACCAACGACTTCTTCCGGCACCTGCTGGATTTCGGAACCACCTGGAAGGCCACCTCCGACAAGCAGGACGTTTTTGAGGCGCGTGACCGCAACACCGGCAAAGTAAAATGGACCGGCACCCGTGCCGATCTGATCTTCGGATCGAACTCCGAACTGCGCGCCGTTGCCGAGGTATATGCCTGCGAGGATGCACAGCAGAAGTTCGTGAAGGACTTTTCCGCCGCCTGGCACAAAGTGATGAACCTGGACCGGTTTGACCTGAAATAGGAAGATGATTCGTGTCTGCATACGGGTTGTGCAGCGCATACCTTAAGAAAGGCAGCCTCTCAAAAGGCTGCCTTTTTTTTAACTTTGCTTGATCTCCCTGCTACATTGATACCTATCTATTTAATCCAGCGAACCGTAAAAGCAAACAAAAGGGGGGATTCAGCTGAACGACCTGTTCGTTGGGAATCTTTAAATACTTTTCAGCTGATTAATGTGGACTTACTGACTGGTTTCGGGTATATTGTTAAAGTGTTGCTCTCGAAAGCATTTGTGAAATTACAATGATGATTGGGGTATACGTCTCATTTATCGTGTGATAGCAGGGATCAAGGCCAATTTTTTAAAGAAACGGTCATGATAAAGGGTGTAGCAGTGGTACAGGGGGTGTCAATATCAGGCCACCGATGAGCAGGGCGGCCTCCACAGATATCGACATTACCAGCGACATGACGGAACTGTTTTTCCGTGATTCATCGTCATATCTGGAGAAGCAACAATCCAGAATCAAGGCTATTGTCCTGAAATTTGTCCGGTCGGGTTTGTTCCGGTACAACGAAAGCCGGGATGTAATCCAGCATGTCAATGAACGCCTGCTCACGGGCCTGTTCGATAAGATGCAGGCACAGTATAACCGCTCATTTAAACTTCAGTCCTATTTCTCGAAAATTGTCTGCAATCTGTGCCTTGAATTTGCCAAAAAAGAGGGCCGGCGCCGGGCTCACGAGAAAAATACAGACTTTGGCCGTTTTCAGATCTCAAGCGACGAATCGATAATGGCCGGCCTTGTTCTCCGGGAGATTTACAGGCATCTCGACACCCTTTTCGCCTTTTACGGCAGGAAACGGCACCGCATTGAACTGTTCTTCAGGATATTACTCAGAACCGGTATATCAGAAAGGGATGTACGCAGATGCTACCCCCATTGCAGCGATGACATGCTCGGCCAGTTTCTGCTCTCGTTTGAAAAACCCGACAAAGTAGGGGTTTCACTGTGCTCCCTTAATAAACACCGGCTATAGCAAATGCGGGCTATAGTGCTAAAATCAAAGTGCTTACACAAAACGAACGAATCGCTAAACCTTACGGTCAGGAAACTAAAACAAGGAGAAATTATTATGGATACAATTGAAATTAAAACAGAAAATATTAAAGAGGTTTCTACAACGGATAAAGTGGCGCTGAAAAACTTTGTCAGGCTTGAACGTCAGTTTATTGGTTCGAATCCCATGTTCGTTTCTGAGATCGACAAAGATGTGA
>RECM01000058.1 GCA_007694035.1 Balneolaceae bacterium | reverse complement strand
CGTAAGCTCGTAAGCTCGTAAGCTCGTAAGCTCGTAAGCTCGTAAGCTCGTAAGCTCAACATGCTCACTTACCCCGAACCTGTCAAGTAAAACATTCAAATCCAATAAAAAAAAGTACCCCGCCTCCAAAACACCCGCAAACCCGCCCACCAGGTCACTTCTGCCTTTTGCTTTCTGCTTTCTGCCTTCCCTTCTGCCTTCCCTTCTGCCTTTTGCCTATAAAAAGTCCTACTTCACCAGCAGCATCTTCCTGGTCTGTACAAATTCACCGGATTGCAACTGAAAGATATAGACTCCGCTGGGCAGCCGGGATGCGTCGAAGCGTACCTCGTGCCGGCCTGCAGGCATCCGGTCATCGACCAGAGTTGCCACACCCCGTCCAAGTATGTCAAATACACTGATCGTTACACCTGTTGACTTTGGCAGATGATATCCGATAACGGTTACCGGATTGAACGGGTTCGGATAGTTTTGCTCGAGCAGATAACCACCGGGTATCTCCGGATTATCATCCACATCCAGTACTTCCTGTGCTAAGATGTCAATGCCGGATACCGCCAGCATCGAACGCTGACCACTGCCGGGATCCGCCTGTTCGCCGGTATGGTAATAGCGCCAGAACAGCTGCACATAAGCTCTGTTTTCCATCGTTTCGGGAAGCCTGACCGGACCTATCCTTTCATGATGTCCCGGAAACTCATTTCGCGTGTATTCCATAGGGTTGCCCCCCGAGTCAGGAATGTCACCGAACGGTCCGTCGTTGCCAATGCGGTATTGCAGCCTGATGTTGTATATGCGGGAGTTCGGCTCAACAGTCTGCCCTACCCAGGTCACTTCAATATTCTTTGATTTAAGTGTATTCAAAGCCAGTATCGCCCCGCCGAGCCGTGTGCCCGGATAACCGGGATTGCCCTCTTCATTGCCGGTATTGATAAACGCAAAACCACCTGCTCCGAGCCCGGTTATTCTGGTACGGTCGGCGTAATCATATGGGCCATCGGTAAATCCCGCAACTATTGCTGAAAGCCCCGGATCACGATCATCCATATAGACAAAAGCCATATTATCGGGATATTCACCGGTTGGTGCATCCGCAGGCCAGTCATTAAAAACATATCTGCCATCGCTATGAAGGGACCAGGGCCTGGGAAAAAGGTCAGGATCCGGCTCAGGGTAAAAAACAGCCGTTACCGATTCGGATTTTTTCATGGGAAGTTCCACTTCGGGAGCCTCCCGGTTTTTGGCTACACCCTCCCAGTGTGAGAACACATACCCGGGCATGGGAATAGCTTTCAGCGAAATGGGAATTCCGTCAAAATAGACACCTCTCCACGGCCACGGATCGGTATCTACGCCCGGTGTTTCCGGTGATATTTCGATGGTATTAACCTGTACACGCCCGGCCTTCGAATCCGATATATCGACTTGTAATTCATGCAGTGCCGCGATCCCGAAATGACCTTTCAGGTGCTCACGGGCATGATGTGGCCGATCTGAAGCAAAAGCCAGCATCCAGTTGTATTGAACCTGCCATCCTGACCTCGCCCAGCGTTGATTGTGTTCGGGAATTTCATGAATGATAACCCGCGACAGGCTGTCGAGTACCGAGTGAACCCGGGCAGGTTGGAATGCTGTATTGAGCTGATCGGCATACCTGTTTAAAAATGCTGTTCTAAACGACTCAATCTCCAGCAATTTGCGCAACATGAGCGTTGAACCGTCCGGATTGGGCCATTGGGTTCCACCCGTTGCCGTTGCAAAAGCAATCGAGTTGAAGCTTGCCGGATTGTGGCCATACAGGTTGAATCCATGGTCTGTGTCGTACATCAGCCAGCGCCAGCGCCCGTCGTGGCCATAGGGGGCACCGGGATTATAACTGTTGCGGGTTCTCCAGAAATCGATGTTTCCCTGCGGCCAGTCGGTATTGGCTATATAAATTTGCGCTATGTGGTAGTCGATAAAATTTTCGGGGTCAATCCTGGTTTTGATGTATTCGTAGTGCTGCTCGTTGTTTGCAGTCTGGCCGGGTGCAATATTATCCCGGATATAATTCCTGGTTTCCACATAATGCCTGTTATCCCCTTCGGTAACCGCGAGCCAGACAGCCGACAGATAATCCAGATTATCGGGATCCACACCGTATACCCGGGCCAGGTAATGCCGGTCGTAACGCTCCCTCATATTCTGGATGCCCCAGTACTCCCCGTTTATGAATACAACAAACGGACGGTATGCCTGGGTATCGAATTTCATGTGCCCGACAATTGCCTGAAGGGCCGCATCCCGGAACATGGTGTGGCCCCAATCATTGCCTGAATTCCGGAGCAACAGTCGATTGTACGCCTCATAAGGCTGATCCGGAAACATCCTGTAAAAGAACCGGCTGTCGCCATACTCATTCCTGGCATATAACCGCAATGATTTCATCGGCAGCGAACGGGTCCAGCCACCATGGATGCGAACACCGATATCCTGCTTCAGGCCCGCCGTGACCGATTCTTTTTCAAAAATCTCCAGGGAGGCAGGCCTTTCCCACTCAATGCCCCTCGCCCTGTAGTTATGCGGGCCCCAGGTATCCTGTTGGGTGTTTTCTTGATCAAACAAAATACCGGGCACATAGATGCCCTCCTCGTACCCGAACAGGTGATCTTCCTGAATGGCTAGCGATATAACAGGAAGTGAATAGCGGTTTCGAACCACAGGGGTAACAAAATAACTGTGCGTCTGAATACCGGCCGGCAACGACCCGGCTTTGACTGCCACAGCCCGCACTACTGTCCCCTTGAATATCGAAGTAGAGGGATAAAAGTCTGGCTCCGGGTTACTTGTCGTTACCGACTGCATGCGGCTCAAATAATTCGGTTCGGCCGATCGGTCGCTGATCTGAATCGGTTTCGCAGAATCGTAAACCAGCGAGGTATAGGTCCTGTCCTGCAATTCCCTGGCACTGGTCAGGTATCGGTCCATATACGAATAGGTCCGGCCATCCAGATTTGCCGGATCCGGTACCGAACCGTCAAGGGTATAAATTATGGTTACTTCCTGATCGGGATGGGTGAGCTGCAACTCAAAACTGCCCGCCGAAAATCCGCCGGCGTGTGAAAAAGTGACCGGTTCCAGTAGTTCCTGATAACCATCTGGACTGTTGGGCCCGCCCGGAGTCGGATTTTTAAAATAATACCAGTCACCCGTACCATCGGGATAACGTCCGAAACTTATATCGGTCGGGATTGCTGTTGGCGGAAGTTCATCGATTCGGATACCATCGGGAGACGTCAGAATTACCTCTTCGCCGGCTGCCGATATACTGAAATTGGTATGCAGCTCGCCGGACGGATCCGTGCGGTCCTTACCGGTAGCCCAGATCAGCAGGAAATCACCCGGCTGAATGGTTATTTCAGGAAATCGCCACCGGAACGGACGACTGTAGTCATCCGACAGGCCATAATCCTGCAGATTCAGGGATTCTTCTCCGCTATTGGTTATTTCAATCCAGTCTCCTGCATCACCGTCTGCATCTGTGATAGTAGCGTTATTGGAAGCCATTACTTCGTTCAGATGCAGATTCTGTGCAGCGGCAAACTGAATCGGGCAGATAACTGAAATGAAAAATATGAATAGTATAGTTCTGCCCCGGTGCAGGCAGGCAGCATTGGTAAAATCAAGTCGCATCAAGATGAGGTAAATTGAAAAGTCTGATACATTTCTGTCAGACACTCAACGATCCCGCATTCAAATCAATGAGGTTTCGGGAGGAATTACTATTTGCGGGGCGACTGCATCCCTAAATAAGGCAATTAATACGCTCGAAACAAGTTAAATCCGCCGGTAAAGGCCAGGCACATCACCGGTAGAATCCCGGTAACCGTGAACCGCAGCAATCATGGCATGCCTAATTATCTGTGAAACATTGGTGTAACTGACCTTACTTTACCAGCATCATCTTTCCGGTCAGGCTCCGGCCACCGGCTTCAAGACGGTACAAATAGACCCCTGATGCCAGCCCTGAACCGTCGAACCATGCGGTATGGCGCCCGGCAGCCGTGAATCCTTCGGCAAGCACAGATACTTCCTGCCCAAGTATGTCATATACTACCAGCCGCACACTTCCCGCCTCCGGCAGTGAATAGCTGATCAGGGTGCCTGGGTTGAACGGGTTCGGGTAGTTCGGTCCGAGATTGTACGTTCCGGGCAGATCCTTTGCCACATCGTCCTCAATAGTACTACCGATGGCCGCAGTAACCGTTATATTGTCAAGCCGCAGCATATCCCGCTGGCCGCTGGCCTCACTCAGCCTTGTTCCGGTATAGTAGTATTTCCAGCGCAGCTGCACATAGGCTTTGTTCTCCACCATCTCCGGCAGCCGTACTGGCCCGATAGTGGATGAATGCCCGGCAACGGATGACCGCCTGTACTCCTTGGGCTGGCCATCGGGGCCGGTCACATCCTCCCAGATACCACCGGAACCGACCCGGTACTGCAGCCGGATGTTATAGGTGCGCGAATTGGCCTCGAGGGTGCCCCCCGTCCAGGTCACATCCACCCCTGCCACGCCACGTGTATCGAGGGCAAGTACTGCTGCGCCCAGATCGCGGCCGCGGCCCGTGTTGATGAAGGCCACCCCGCCATCCTCCAGCCCAACCATGCGGGTACGCCTGGTGTTGTTGTACGGATAACCGACCGTGGCAAGGTCATCCTCATGGTAATCATCATGGGGGATGTGGTACAACACGGAAACATCATCTTCCAGAAGAGGATCGTCCATCTGCGACTGCAGAAAGACCATATTTGGCGGGAACGTGCTGTCGGGCTGTGAAGCGCTCCAGCTCCGGAACGCATAATCTCCCGAAACCAGGCGGTGAGGTACCGGGTTGATCCCACCTGTCTCCGCGGAATCGTCCGGCTCGAACCAGGCCGTGATCTCCGTATGGCCCGACATGGTAATGGATATGGTCTCGGCCGTGGAGGATGAGCGGCCCGTCCACCCTGCAAACCGGTATCCCGGCTCGGGTATCGCGATCAGCCTCACCGGCCTGAAATTGAAATAAATACCGGTCCAGGGGTAGGGGTCGGCATCAACCCCCGGCGTTTCCGCACGAATATAAATACTGTTCACTTTCACCGTACCGCCGCCCGGCGAGGCCACATCCACGGTGAGATCACGGGATCCGCCCAGGTCGAATTTGCCAGCAAGATGCGTCCGTACCCACGCCGCACGGGTCTGGGCAAAATGGCGCATCAGGTCGAGCCGCCCCTCCCAGTCGTTCAGGTTCTGCGGGGTCTTCCAGCGGTCGTCAAAGTAGCCCCACCGGTCGAAATGTTCCTGCATCGATGGTTCCATTTCCGATTTCATGGCCTCAAGCTGCCCCAGAACCCGGTCCGGGCGGAAGTTGGTGTTCAGCAGATCGGCGAACCGGTCGATAAAGTCGTTCCTGAAACCCTGATTGTCAAGCATCCTGCGCATGAGAAAGGTCGACCACGGGTTGTTCCCGCTGGAACCGTCGGGCGAGGTGACCCGCTCCAGATTGTTGAACCGGTAGGCATCAACGGGACGGTTCCAGCCGAATCCGAAATCGGTATCGAACATCATCCAGCGCCAGCGGCCATCGTGGCCGTAGGGGGCGTCGGGCTCGTACTGCGCCGTCTGCTTGCGCCAGTAATCAATATTGTTGTGCGGCCAGTCGGTATTGTTGATATAGATATTGGAGATATAGTAATCGCGGTAGTTCTCCACATCCATCAGTGTGCGCAGGTAATTGAAGTGCACATTGGAGGTGAGCCCGTTGGCCTCGATATAATTTATCATGTCCAGATAGTGCTGGCGCGACCCCTCCTTTTCCTGCCGGAATCCTGTCAGTATGTCGATCTGTTCCCTGTCAACTCCATAATTCGTCTCGATGTAGTGTACATCATACCGCTCGCGGATATTGTGGATGCCCCAGAATTCGCCGTTGATGAAAACCGCCGCCGGCCTCGACTCCATGGTATCGAAGCCAAGGTTTTTGGCCAGGCTCTGCATAAACGCATCCCGAAGCATGGTCTGGGTCCAGTCCTGGCCCGAATTGCGCAGGATCAGGCGGTTGAAATCGGAGAGCGGGTTTTCGGGGAAAATGCGGTAACTGAACCGGCTGGTACCGTAATCGCTGCGGGAGTAGAGGCGCAGGCTTTTCTGGCGAAAGGCCCTCGACCACCCGCCGTGGATGCGCACGCCGGCATCCTGTGCCATGGCCACCCTGCCATCCGGCTCAAAAAATTCGATGTGGATGGGCCGCTCCCACTCCTCGCCCCGCTGCCCGTAATTGGTCGGTGCACCGCCGTTGAAGGTCAGGTTCAGCGAAGGATTTGCCTGTCGCCACTCGTCGAATATCTTTCCGGTCATATAGATGCCCTCCTCATAACCGAAAAAATTGAGCGAATCGGTCACTATTGAGATGACCATCAGGCCATATCTCCCGGGCATGCCTTCATCCACAAAATAGGTGTGTGACCAGACCGGGCCCACACGTTCAACACTGTCGAAGAGTGCAGCCCGGAAAACCGTGGCCTTGAAAACCTCATCCACCGGTGGTGCCCAGGTTGCGTATTCGTAGGTGGTGCCGCTGATCATGGAGTAGCTGTTCGGCTCACCGGTACGGCTGCTTATGGAAACCGGCCCATTATATGGTATGGATTCACGCGTTGGCTCATCTCCGTTCAGGGTATAGAACACTTCATATCCGTCCGGCACAGTCAGGGTAAGGTCAAACGGGGCTGTATAATAACCGCGTGTATGCGACAATACGAGGGTTGGTTCTCCATCCTGCGCCGATACCGGAACGGGCACAGCCAGAGTAAAAAGGGAAATCTGAATCGGGATCAGGGCCAGAACCAGGACCAGGTTCAGGCGCGATCTTAATGACAATTTGAAATTCATGTATCAGAAAAATTCATGTAACAGTAGATGATGGCGATGAATAGTACCGGGAAAAGGTTATCAGGATGGGGTTTTAGTCAGAACCGTCCTGCATGTAACAGTCTCCCTGTAATGTATTCAATTGCCGGTAAAATTGACAGTTTAAGGGCGGAATAGCGATCAGGCCGAACCCGGAGGATGATCAGAGTGGTAATTTTTTACTTTTTTGAGACCGGAAACCGCCCTGCTGCAGGGCCGGAAATGTGTTTTCAACATTAAATTGAAACCCCGATTTTGCAGCGTGCCAAACTGATGGTAAATTGATGCCAATGAAAGACATCCGCATTTCCACAAAAAATCTGTACAGCGATCTGCAGGAGAGCATGGGGATGCTCCGCTCGGACCCGCACCGGGTTATTAAATCGCGTGAAATTGTAGACCGGGCCCTGACCGACGGCAATGCATATTATGGCATCAATACGGGTTTCGGGGGGCTGGCCTCGCGGCGCATCAGCAGTGAACAGCTTGAGAAATTGCAGAAGAACCTGATCGTGAGCCACTCTGTTGGGGTAGGCGACCCTGTTCCCCGCGAAATCAGCCGGCTGATGCTTCAGCTTAAAATCCATACGCTCGGGATCGGTTATTCCGGTGTTTCCCTGCCGGTTTTTGAACGGTTGCTGCGGCTTGAAGAGCTTGACCTAATCCCCTGCATACCCTCACGCGGCAGCCTTGGCGCCTCGGGAGATCTTGCCCCGCTTGCCCACATGTCGCTGCCCCTTATCGGTGAAGGCACCTTTTGGGGCGTGGATGGCAACCCGGTACCGGCCCGGCAACTGCTGGAGCATCACAACCTTGAACCCGTCTCCCTGATGGCCAAAGACGGGCTGTCGCTCATCAACGGCACCCAGCTGATGTCGGCCTATGGTGCATGGATCCTTGAGCAGATGCCCCACATGCTGGCCCTTACCGACCTGCTGGCCGCCATGAGCATTGAAGCCCTGCAGGGCAGCATCAACCCGTTCGACGCCCGTATTCACCAGGTGAGGCCACATCCGGGGCAGGCACTTGTTGCTGAAAACATCCGTTTTCTGCTTCAGAACAGTGAAATACTTGAATCGCACCGGCATTGCGGCAAGGTACAGGACCCCTACTGCCTGCGCTGCGTTCCCCAGGTGCACGGGGCCACCCGCGACGCCATTGACCATATTACTGAGGTGATCGACCGCGAAATCAACTCCGTAAACGACAATCCGCTTGTGTTCGAAAACGGCGACATCATCAGCGGGGGGAATTTTCACGGGCAGCCGCTGGCCCTGGCCATGGACTACGCGGCAATAGCCATAGCCGAGCTGGCCTCCATATCGGAGCGCAGAACCTACCTGCTTCTGGAGGGGCACGACGGCCTGCCTGAGCTGCTGATGAAGGAGACCGGCATCAATTCCGGGTTCATGATGCCGCAGTACACCGCCGCTGCCCTGGTCTCAGAGAACAAGGTGCTGTGCCATCCTGCATCGGTCGATTCCATCCCTTCCAGCCTCGGCCAGGAAGATCATGTGAGCATGGGCAGCATCAGCGCGGTGAAACTGCTGCAGGTGTTCAAAAATGTTCAGCATGTTCTGGCTATCGAACTGATGACGGCCGCACAGGCCCTCGACTTCAGAAAGCCCCTCCGGCCCGGCAAGGGCGTCGATCTGGCCCACCGGCATGTACGCTCCGTTATTCCCCACGTGGAGCAGGATGTGGTCTATAACGACTACCTGTCGCTCTGTCATAATATGGTGACCGGCCGGGATCTGATCCGTTATATTACCGGTGAATACGGACTACTCAATTAATTCACTATGCCGGTACTCAAAAACATCTCCGCCCTGTATACCTGCCCGACCGATGGCTTACAGGCGGATGTCGGGGAGATAAAAGATGCCGCCCTGGTATGGGCCGACGGTCACATCATCTGGGCCGGACCCGAATCGGAATTGCCGAAATCCTACAGGGGCTATCTTACGTTCGATGCCCGGGGCAGAATGGTCATACCCGGCCTCATCGACTGCCACACTCACCTGGCATTCGGCGGCTGGCGGGCGGCGGAATTTGAGATGCGCTCCCTCGGGCGATCCTATCTTGATATCGCCAAAGCCGGTGGCGGAATCCTGAGTTCCGTGAGCGCCACACGCGGGGCTGAACCTGAAAAGCTGTTTGAAAAAAGCCGCACGCTTATATCAGACATCATAAAACTTGGTGTTACCACCATAGAGGCCAAAACCGGCTACGGGCTTGATCTGGACACCGAACTGTCTGTGCTTCGTGTGTACCGGCAGCTGAATAACCTGGGGCTCATCGACATAGTCTCCACCTATCTTGGCGCCCATACCATACCACCGGAATATTCACAAGACCGCCGCAAATACATCAGGGCCATTATCAATACGATTATCCCGATGGTACAAATTGAAGGCTCTGCACGTTTTATCGATATTTTTGTGGAGGATTCCGCTTTCACGGCCGATGAGGCCCGGCGGATTCTCACGGCCGGAATTGAATCCGGAATGCGTGCCAAAATCCATGCCGATCAGCTGAGCGCCTGTGGCGGCGCCGAACTTGCTGCGGAGGTCGGCGCGGTATCAGCCGATCATCTCGAGAAGATTACCGATGCGGGCATACAAAGGCTTGCAAAAACCGGCGTGGTTGCCGTCAGCCTTCCCCTGGCTTCATTTTACCTGAAGCAGCCTCCCCTTCCCGCACGCAAACTGATAAACAGCGGGGTTCCGGTTGCGGTGGCCACCGACTTCAACCCGGGATCGGCCCCATCCTGGCACCTGCCCCTCGCCATGACCATGGCCTGTACCATGCAATCGATGAGCCCGGCCGAAGTTCTGAAAGGGGCCACTGTATATGCCGCCCGGGCCATATCGGTTGATGATACCGTTGGCTCGCTTCTGCCGGGCAGGCAGGCCGATTTTGCTATTATCGACGCTCCCGACGTTAACCACTGGCTCTATCATTTCCGCCCGAACGCCTGTGTGGCTACCTATAAAAAGGGCCGCGCGCTTTACGATGTAACCGTTACAGTGCCCGTTTACCCCTGGTACTGATCCGGTTCCGGCGGACCGGTGCCGATGTCCTGTCGAAAGGATTGAATAATCCGTCGGTTCAGGCTACTGGTCCAGATACTGCCTGATAACCTGGTGCAGGCGGTCCTTTTCATGGAGTACCCTGAGCCAGTTGTCCGGAATAACGGTTTCCCCGCCAAACGCGGCACTGAGGCTGCCCAAATAGAAACCGACCCCGCTGCTCGATCCTCCCTGGTTTACAGCGGCAATCAGGGCTTCATCAAACCGTCCGCCGAACCGGTAGAATATCGCGCCAACGAATGCAAGCACATTCTGGGCCGATTGATCGATACCGCCGCAGGCCCGGGCTATTTCATTCAGGTCACCGTCGAGAAGGGGTTCGACCAGCTGCATCCGCCGTTTCATTTTATGGTCGCCGGGGAATTTATCTTCGGCCTCTTCGGTAAACGACATCACCTTTTTGAGGAAAAGTTTTTTGTTCAGTGACTCCTCATTCTGGCTGTATAACCAGTGGAGCAGCCTCATATAGATCCATGTACCGTGCTTCCATACTACAGAAACGGGTTCGAGGGAGCGGATCCACTCTGTTGCCCCCTCTTCGTCGAGGGTACCGTTCAGCATCTGCCAGGCGCCCGGCAACGCGAAAGCAAAGGTGTAGTGCCCCTCGTCGGGAAAAGGCGGCCATGGGAACGTTGAATGCCTTGGCCATTTTTCCGGATTTCTGGCAAACGAGTCTTTAAGGTGCGATGCAAAATGCTGCAGATCGGGCAGGGGCCTGGATGCACGGAGCACTGCAATCAGGGCTTCTGTCTGCCGGGCAATACTGCCGGCCGGCAATGCCGAATATTCCTGTGTATCTGTACGTGCTACAGGGCTGTCGATATGGCCATGCGCCGACCTGATCTGATCAGGGTCAAGGCCCTCGGCCGGTAAGCCCATTGATTCACCAACTGCCGCGCCAAGGCACGACGCAACAAAACGATCTGCTATATTCAAGTGCATTATTTGTCTCTTTTGCTGTGGATATTAACGGAAATTACTTGAATAAAAAAGATTACCGGTCACTTTTCGACACTTTCCGCAATTGCAGTAATCACTTCATCTTCGGTAATCCCCCGCAGCAGTCCGGCAATTTCATTGAGTATAATCATCAGATGCTCACGGCTTCCCGCGGCAGCCGGGTAGTACACCACGTAACCAATATTCACTGATGCCGGATCTGTTTTGGTGAGCATGGAATCCTTGACGGGATTAATTACCGGTATTCGCCCTGCTTCTGCATCCTGCAGCACCCCGCATACCAGGTCTTTCAGATCGATCTCCTGCCCCGCATCATTGAATACATATTTCTCGCCGGGATGGCCCAGGTCAATGGTCAAGGGTCTGCCACCCGCTTTGTCAATATCCCATAAAGATATGGGCACCATATATTTAAGCGATATATAGTTGTTGATGTCAACCGCCGTGTTTATCCGCGGAAACGTACCCTCCCGGGCCGCCTTCAGCAGGTATTCAGAGGCGGGTTTGGCCCTGCCTGTTGGTTTATACGTCCCGTTTCTGAGCATATCCCTCGAGGCCAGCCTGAAGGCCTCCGCATCACCGGCCAGATCACCTGCAAGATCACCTGCGATGCCTGCCAGCAGTGCGTCAAGTTTTTCATCCAGAGCAGGAAGCTTTTCGCTGATATTAACAGAACGGGCCTCTGTAATGCCTGCGAGCATTTTTGAAGCGGGAATATTACAAATGTGGTTAATAGCCATCAGACAATTCTAATTAAACTTATGGTTCCGAATCATTACATTAGTAACGGTTATTTGCAGCAGACTTTTTCATCCGGTATGGTCAAAAAAACTGATCCTGACCGGATAAACGCGTCACAAACCAGGCAAACAATATACAACCATCATCTGTAGCTGTTTCAATTTCTGAATCCAGACTAACACAAATCCACAGACCATGCTGAACAAACGATTTTATCTGATCATTCTGCTTATTGCCCTCCCTGTAGCCATTTTCTCACAGGGGATAACAGCAGAGCAACTCGTAAGCCTTAAGCAGGTTGGCAGTGTTGTAATGAGTCCCGACGGGCAGTACATTGCCTATACCCTCAGCGTTCCCCGTGATGAGGATGAGGCCGTTGGAAGGAACTATTCCGAACTCTACATAATACCCGCATCGGGCGGCACGGCCATTCCGGTCATCTCCAAACCCAACAGTGCGTCATCCCCTGCCTGGCTCGCGGATGGCCGGCTGGCCTTTGCTTCCCGGATTACGGAGCACGACAATCAGAACCAGGCATACACGGTTCGTGCCGATGGCAGCAACCTTCAGCGTTTATCATTTTCACCCCAGGGCATTATCACCTTTAAGGTTTCACCGGATATGCGGAGGATAGCCTATACTGCCAGGGATCCGTTAGCAACTGCAGAGCAAAGGCTAAGGGAGCAGGGTTACGATATGATAGTGTACGGTGAGCATGAAAGGCCCGTACGCCTGTGGATGCAGACCATTGGCGACACCCGGCCTCAGGCGATCACTGCGCATAACAGGATGGTCTGGGATTTTGCCTGGGCCAACGACAGCAGCCGTCTGTCGGTAAGGATAAGCGAAGAAACGAACGACGATCATAACCAGATGTTCAGCCAGATTTACATTATGCGTACCGATGGTCTGAATCCGCGTCACCTGGTGAAAACCGACGGTAAACTGGGCATGATGGTCTGGTCGCCCGATAACAAAAAACTGGCATATCTCGGTGCCAAACGCCGGAGCGACCCGCTACCCCAGCGTATCTGGGTCGCCGATATTGAAACCGGCGCTGCAATCGACATCACACCCGGCACCTATGAGGGAACACCCGAATGGATTTCATGGAGTGACAACAACACACTGATGTTCAATGCTGTAGAAGGTACGCGCACCACGCTCAACCGTATGCCGGCAGCAGGTGGAGCCATAACACGGATAGCCGGTGGTGGAACCGAGGTATTCCGGAGTATCAGCCCTGATGCCCGGAATGCGACGTTTGCCGCATCCGTGAACACAAGGCAGCATCCCGGTGAAGTGTACCGCGGTACGTTTCAGGATGGACGCCTTAACCGCATTACAAGGCATAACGATTGGCTGAATGCCGTCACTTTCGGCACGCAGAGTACCATCGAATGGGCCGGTGCCGACGGCCTCACTATACAGGGCGTAATGGTGCTGCCTGTAGATTATCGCGAAGGTCAGCGCTATCCGCTGGCCATACTGCCGCATGGCGGGCCTGAGGGTGTTAGTATGGACGGCTGGAACACCAGGGCGCTCTACCCCTCGCAGCTACTTGCTGCAAACGGTTACGTTGTACTCAAGCCCAACTACAGGGGCAGTGCCGGGCGCGGATCAGGTTTTGCAATGGCCAACCACCGCGACCTGGGCGGCAAGGAATTTGACGATGTGCTGCTTGCTATCGACCATCTGCACAGGCAGGGGCTGATCGACCGGAACAAGGTTGGCATCTCCGGAACATCGTACGGCGGTTATTTTTCGGCCTGGGCCGGTACCCGCTATTCCGACCGGTTTGCCGCGGCCATCACCTTTGCAGGGCTGTCTAACTGGATCTCCTTTATGGGTACAACCGATATCCCTTACGAAATGTCGGATGTACACTGGGACCTCTGGTGGTTCGACAATCCAGGTCAGTACTGGGACCGCTCTCCCGTGGCCCATCTTGACCGCGCCTCCACACCTATCCTGGTAGCACACGGGCTTGCCGACGACCGCGTTCACCCTGAACAGTCGCTTCAATTGTATAACTTTCTGCGCATTAAAGATATACCCACCGGCCTGGTAATGTATCCGCGTGAGCCGCATGGATTGCTGGAGCGTTCGCATCAACTCGATTATATGCACAGGGTGCTTGACTGGTTTAACCGCTTTCTGAAAAACTGACCCGGACCTTAACCCTTTTCCTTAAATCCCAATCAACGGACACTTCTCAAGCCGGGAACGCTTTCTGTTATCCTGTTGCGTATTTGGCTGATATAACTCCAGGTGTAACCTGTACGACCAGTATACTTTCAGTTTTTTGGTTCGGATTTGATTGATGTAAAACTATGTGTACCCTCTGAGCGGGGTACACATTCAGTTCTTATGATGCGGATCAGGCTGATGTAACTCCAGGTGTACCCTGTAAAGCCGGGCACACAATCAGTTATTTGTTTGTGGATATTACTGATGTAATACTATGTTCACCCTGTAAGCCCTGTACCTGATATCTGTGCGTTATAAACAGGTCAGTGCCATTTACCGGTTGTGAAACTTGTGTGGAACATGATCTGCACCATGGTTTTCACCATGCCTTTTCCAACTCCCTGAAGCGCTAATCTGAAATGTACCGGAAAAGCCGTATTTTTAGCTGTTGTAAACACAATATAAATACGGCTTTTCAGTTATTGCATATCCGGGCAGTCCATTTTTTAATGACCCCAAGTATAATATAAACAATTATATAAATGTCTTCTCTTTATTCTCATTTTGATGTAATCGTAATCGGTGGCGGCCATGCCGGCAGTGAAGCTGCCGCGGCGGCGGCTCAGATGGGGTGCAAAACCCTGATGATCACGATGAATCTGAATGCCATCGGGCAGATGTCTTGCAACCCTGCCATGGGCGGGGTAGCGAAAGGGCAGCTGGTGAGGGAGATTGACGCACTTGGCGGGTTGTCCGGAATTGTCTCCGACAGGTCCGGAGTACAGTTCAGAATGCTGAACAGAAGCAAAGGCCCTGCCATGTGGAGCCCGAGGTCACAAAATGACAGGGCGCTCTATGCACAGATCATGCGGGAAGAACTTGAGAAAAAGGAGAACCTCTTTTTCCGCCAGGACAATGTTACATCCATTCTTGTGAACGACAAGAAGGAAGCTTACGGAATTGAAACCCAGAGCGGACAGCAGATCCTTTCCCACACGGTGATCGTAACAAGCGGAACTTTTCTGAATGGTATCATCCATATCGGTGAAAAGCAGTACGGTGGCGGACGATCCGGCGAACGGTCATCGACCGGGATTACCGAGTGCCTTGAAACGCACGGCTTCACTTCCGGCCGGCTGAAAACTGGCACCCCTCCCCGCATCGACGGGCGGACCATCGACTACGACAAGCTTGAAATTCAGTACGGCGACGACGATGCCCAGCCATTCTCCTTTTTGACGGATGAGCTGCCACCCGCCGACAAACAGATGACCTGCTGGATCGGCTACACCAACAACGACGTTCACGGCGTACTCCGCACAGGATTTAGCCGCAGCCCAATGTTCAATGGCCGGATCAAGTCTACTGGTCCCCGGTATTGCCCAAGTATCGAAGACAAAATCAACCGGTTTGCCGAAAGAGACCGGCATCAGCTTTTCCTGGAACCGGAGGGATGGAATACCTATGAAATGTACCTGAACGGTTTCAGTACAAGCCTTCCCGAAGATGTTCAGTTCAATGCTCTTCGTACCATCCCCGGTTTTGAGAACGCCTTTATGATCCGCCCCGGTTATGCCATCGAATACGATTACTTCCCGCCTCATCAGATAAAACGGAGCATGGAAACCAAAATCCTCTCCAACCTGTTTTTTGCCGGGCAGATTAACGGCACAACCGGATACGAAGAAGCGGCGTGCCAGGGCCTTATGGCCGGCATCAATGCAGCCCGGAAAGTAGCGGTCCAGGAAGCCCTTGTCCTGAAACGATCGGAAGCGTATATCGGCGTACTTGTTGACGATCTGGTGAGCAAGGGTACCGATGAGCCCTACCGCATGTTTACATCCCGTGCCGAACACCGCATACTCCTGAGGCAGGACAATGCCGATCTTCGTCTCACCGAAATCGGGTATCGAATGGGTATGGTCACGGAAGAACGCATGCAGAGGTTCACCAGGAAAAAAGAGAATATCGACAAACTGCACGATCTTCTTACCGACTACAGTGTCCGCCCCGAAGTGTACAATCCCCTGCTCGAATCGAAGGAAACGGCCGGGCTCCGTCAGACCATGAAGCTCCCCAAACTGATCACCCGGCCACAGATATCCATTTTTGAAATGATTGCTGTGGATGAGAATCTCAGGGAATCGGTTCATGCCATTACCACCGACCGCAATGAAATTGAACAACTCGAAATCCGGTTCAAATATGCCGGATACATCCAGAAAGAATTCGAGATGGCAGAGGAACTGAACAGAAAGGAAAGCATGGTTATTCCAACAAACCTGGATTATACTCGCATAAAAAGCCTGTCAACGGAAGGACGTCTCAAGCTCAGCAAGGTTCAGCCGGAGACCATCGGGCAGGCAGGACGCATCAGTGGTGTTTCTGCCAGTGACCTTGCCGTGCTTATGGTTTATCTGAAGAATTAGCACTGGTCCAATTAATTGCTGATCCATTAACGCTGATCCATTAACGCTGATCCATTAACGCTGATCCATTAACGCTGATCCATTAA
>RECM01000085.1 GCA_007694035.1 Balneolaceae bacterium | reverse complement strand
CGCCTGCCTGTCACGCAGGAGGTCGAGGGTTCGAGTCCCTTCCGGATCGCAAAAAAGCCCGGCTCATACAATGAGTCAGGGCTTTTTTTTTGGCTGTAATCATTACAATTTCTTCGATACCGGGTGTCAAAGGTTGCTGATTCTGCAAACCAGACAGTACCGCTTCCGGCAGGTAAGTGCCTTTTTAAGGGATGTACCGGATAGCACCGGTTATAGCCGGCCATTTCAGGAATGATTCGGAATCAAAAAAAAAGGCGGTATTGCTACCGCCTTTTTAGATCATGTTTAATCCGTTTGTCAGTCTGCTGTACGCGGACCAGGAGAGAAGGGATACGGATTGATGGGTACTGATTCTGCACGACGGTTGGCGCGGCAGCCTTTTGCACCCGGATCGGGCTGGGCACATGGAACCGGTGCTTTGCCGAGGCCTGTAGCGGTCATACGATCTTCAGCAATACCGTTGTTTTTGTAGAAATTAACAACTGCATTGGCACGACGAACGCTAAGTCTCAGGTTATACTGGTCGCCACCAACGTGATCGGTGAATGCTTCAATTCTGAAACGGTAATTCGGAGCTGCTTTCAGCTTCTCGAGGTTTTCGGTCAATAATTGGGCAGCACGGGAATCGATATTGGATCTGTCGAAATCGAAATTAACCGTTGCCAACTGGCGAATAACCATAGGATCGTTCGGATCGAGCGGATCGGTTCCCATCTGGATTTCCTGGCCATCGGTGAAGCCGTCGCCGTCGGTATCCGGATTGTTAGGATCGGTACCATAGACGTAGATTTCATCATAGTCGTTAAGACCATCGCCATCGGTATCAGCCGCCAGTGGATTTGTACGGTATTTATTAATTTCGTCACCGTCCGATAATCCGTCACCATCTGTGTCGGGATTAAGCGGATCGGTTCCGTGTACCATTATTTCGTCGTAGTCGCTCAGGCCGTCTCCATCTGTGTCGGGATCCAGTGGATTGGTTCCGTAGACATATATTTCATCGTAGTCATTCAGACCGTCGCCATCACTGTCCATAGTTTTGAGGACTTCCGGATCAAGTGACTTAAGATATTCCAGTGTGAGTTCAACTGGTTCCTGAACGGTATCTCTTGCGGAACGGCATCCGATTAAGACCACAATCAACGAAAGAATGGCGATTGAGCGAAGCGATAGTGCTTTGTAATTCATAGATTTTTATTGGTTGATTGATAGGGATATAGGAATAGCCATAGTATATCAAAAAAAAATATCATACTCACATATTTAATAGGGCTATGAATAATTTTATGGTTTGAATTGCATAAATTCACTTAATCGGTGTATATTTGTGATCTTTCCACGGGGCTATAGCTCAGCTGGCTAGAGCGTCGCGCTGGCAGCGCGAAGGTCTGGGGTTCGAATCCCCATAGCTCCACACGCTAAAGGAAGTTGCCTGCCCCGGCAGCTTCCTTTTTTTATCCGTATATGGGAAATAATCAACAGGCGGTATGTTTTTAAGCACCTGGATTAAATACAGTGCGATCAGCTATAACAGAGGGTTAATCCGGTAATCTTGTGAGCCGTTTTACAACACCACAATCTGGCAAAGCGGTGCACGTTTACGCATTTTAATAAATCTTAAAAAAATCTACACTAAATTGGTTCAATTATTGCGAACATTATTGGTTAAGACTGGTTAGATACTTTACCAATAGTTACATAAAATCGAAAAATGCCGGCATGGGACTAATTAATAAATTTGGACATCGCTGTATAATCAGTCTTGTTTTGATTGTAAGTATGCTGATAAGTTCTGAGTCAAAGAGTAAAAGCTCTGACGACAAGATCGATGTGCAATTAATGGTCGAGAATACTCTGAGCATGGCCCGGCTTATCTCGTTGTCGCAGCTGTCGGGCAGTGTAAACACCGATGAACGCTTCATCACCCTCTATCTTGTTAATCTGACACCATTTACACAAAGAAATCTCAGACTGCATATAAATGTACGCTCGACCAGACATGGTGTTATTGTGAATCTGGATGAACGCAATGGCTTCAGCATGGGGCCGGGCCAGACAGCCAGTGCAAACATGAGCAGCCTTGGCAACGGCATTCCGGGAGTGACTTCAATCATGCGCTTTGATGCCGGCCTCACCTCAGGTGGTGAAGCGATGATCAATGATCTGCGGGGCTCATCGACTCTGCCAGATGATATCTATACCATAACGGTTGAAATCTATCAGAATGGCAACAGTACTTCGGGAGTACGGGTTGGCGGATCTTCCATAACAATCGGTGCGGAACCCGGTATTTCAACCTATGAGGTCCGCCCGATACAGCCAGGTGATGTAACCGGATCGGGAGCAACCATTTCTAATTCCAATCCCGTTTTCAGTTGGGAAGGTGACCCAAGCTTGAAATACCGGCTTATCGTTGTGAAAGCTGCACCCGGCCGCAGCGCCGAGGCACTTATTCAGTCTGCCCTCGACACCAGCCCGCCCGCTCAGGGTGGCCGGCTGCTATCGGATGAGATGGCCGATGTGGTTACTGAACAACTGACCTATTCCTATCCTACATCCGGTGTTCAGCCACTTGAACAAAATACCACCTATTTCTGGCAGGTGTTTGCCATGGTGCCGGATGTTCGCGGTGAACAGCTGATGCCCTCAGAAATTTTTGAGTTTACTGTAACCGGACAGCATACAGATCAGCAGACCGAGGTTACCAGGGAAATAAACACGTTAATAAGACGATATTTCCGCAGGAACGACGTTCTGAGCCTTAGCAGGGATGGGTTCGACCTCGTTAGCATTGAATACAAGGGTACAGTTTATACCGGGCCTCAGATTATCACTGTTCTTGAAGAATTCTTTGAGAAGGTTGAGGATGGTAAAATCAGAGTGGTTGAATAACATAATCATGGATATTTTGAAAAAACTATGCCTTTTTCTCGTTTTTGCCGCCCTGCCTGTTGCAGGAATGGCATCGGCTTCTTTTTCTGAGGCAAAACCTGGTGCTGGTTCCGATATACGTGTTGAATCTGAAAAGGCCGGGATCAGTGGAAATGAAATAAATGAAGAAAGGCCACTTGCAATTGTGAGGCGGTTCCGGCCTCTTGTGGTGGTTAAACAGACCCCGGAAACCGAATGGATTGAGGCAAAGATAACCCAGCCGCTTTTTGATAAAGATACGCTCCGTACCGGCCCGGATGGGTATGCCCTGATCCAGTTTATGGACAACAGCCTGGCCAGGGTAAGGCCAAACTCCCTGCTGGTGATCAGAGGTGAAACCAGAGACAGGGGAAGCACTTTCAGCCGGATAACCCTTGAGGCGGGGGAATTACTACTTAATGTAAACGGGCGGCAGAGTAATTATGAAGTACAGACCCGTACGGCTGTGGCTTCGGTAAAGGGAACCTCATTTAATACAAAAATTGAAGATGATCTGTCTACCGTGTTCACGGGTTTCAGCGGAGTTGTTGAAATTATGGCACTGAACTCAGGACAAACGGTAAACCTTACCCGCAGAAACCGGGTCAGGGTTGATCAGCGCGGTGAAACTGTAACACTTGAAACCATAAGCAGTTCAGAGTTGCAGGATCTTCAGCAACAGTACGACGATCTGGAAGAGGGTACTAGGCCGGATATCCTGCGACTGAGGTTTATGAACCGCAGCGGGCAGGTACGTGAGATCGATATAAGGTACTTCGAGACGGATTAATGCGAAATTAAGAGCGGTATACATATGTCCGTCTCTTACTGTGATATATTCAAGTTGTAAATGGAATGAAGCGCTTAGCTGCACTAATGTGGCCGGTTGCCGTTATAGTGGTTTTAATGGTGGCTCCGGTAAACGCCCGGCAGTCTGTATTACATCAGGCTCCGGACTTTTTTGTTTCAGGCCGTGAAGCTGAAATCAGGTTTACCGTTTCGGGCTTTACACCATCCGAATCGCAGCCCGCCTATGTTTTGATCCGTGAAACCGGCCGCCAGACATTTCGCAGGATAAGGGCAGAAATAGCCGATAACAGTTATGTGGCCAAAATTAGTGCCGGTGTGATGAGCCCACCCTCGGTTGAATACTATATTCTGGTTGAAAATCTGCCCGGCGGTCAGCTCTCATACCCTCCGGCCAGCCCGGACGATTTCCCGGTTACAGTTCAGGTAATACCGCAGGAAGATGTGGTTACTTACCGGCGCACAGGTGTTGAACATAATGTTGAATACACTATTCTCACACCGCTACCCGATGAACGTGTTCCCTATTTTGATGTGGCGGTAGCCGTAGCACTTTATTCGGAACTGGAAATCGGCGATTCCGAACTCGGCATTATCTGGAACCGGACTGATGTATCGGACCAGGCCGATATATCCGGCAGATTTGTCTCCTATATTCCGCAGAATGTGAGACCGGGAACTCATTCGGTTGAAATTTACAGAATAGCAGACGACCGGAAGCTGACCATTGTGCGTTGGGATTTTTCTGTATACGATCCCGATGCCGCCTTTGAAAGGGCAGTAAATAACCCGTTTATTCCCTATGGTTCGGCCGAGGTGGGATACAGAAATCAATCCTTTGGAGGTTTCAATCAGAATATGCTGACCGGCCAGACCCGGCTTGCAGGCGGAACGAATGAATTCCGGTATAATTTGTCGGCACTGATTACATCAGAGGAAACATCCCGGCTGCAGGCACAGAACCGGTACTCAGCCGATCTGCAGTACCGGAACATATTCCAGGTGCAGCTTGGAGATCTCTACCCTGACATGAACCCGTTTATGATATCGGGCCGGCGCATTCTGGGTGTTGAAACGGCGGTGAGGACCCTGCGCCAAAACCTGAACTTCTATTTTCTGTTCGGCCAGCTAAACCGCAGGGTGGGTGTAAGGTATGGTGAAATCGAGAAGCAGATTTTCCAGGTCTCTGAAAATATCTCCGACTCTGTATATGTTCTGGGTCTTCGTGAAAGCGGTGGGGCATATCGCAGGGATATCCTGGCAGCGAGGCTGGAGGTAGGTAACAACAGACCGTTCCGCCTGGGCCTGAATATGATGAGAATTCAGGACGATACCTCGTCGCTTACTCTGTTTGATAATATAGATGACCTGCCGGACCGCCTGCTGAGTACACCCATTGGTGCCGAAGCCAGGGATAATCCCGACCAGTTCAGGATAAACAATCCAGGGATCCGGCCACAGGGGAATTTCGTACTTGCAACCGATATCCAGTTTAATGCCGATCGCAACAGAATACATTTTCAGAGTGATATGGCCGCAAGCCTTATGAACAACGACATATCAGCTGGCATTCTTACCGAAGAGCGTGCCGAGGAACTCGGATATTTCATTGATAGCAAAACGGTTAGCTGGATTGAGCGTTTTTCATGGTTTATCATCATCAACGAAAATATGAACGCCACCCCATTCAGACTTGATGAGGATCAGACTGAAGTATTTGTTCCGTCGGGGATATTCGCGAACCATAACAGGATGCAGCTCAACTATTTCAATCATACACTGAGTGTACAATACCGGTGGGTCGGCCCCGATTACACCTCTCTGGCAAGTTCCGGGCTGCGCAGAGATTACTCGGGTTTTCTGATTTCCGACCGGGTCCGGTTTCTGAGTAATACACTCTTCATAACCGGATCTTTTGAAAATTACCGCGATAATGTGATCAACAACCGAAGCTCAACAACCTGGACGAATGGTTATCGCCTGAATACAAGCTGGTTCCCCGCTGACCGGGATTTTCCCAATATCAGCATTGGTATTACTTATCAGGATCGTGACAATGGCATTGCCCGTACAAACCCGTGGTTTGCCGCAGAACCTGCAGTAATCAGGAATGCGGCAGTGAGGAATATCAGTATTGTAAACGGCGATACCGTTGTTACTGCCACGCCGCGCAACAGCAGTACTCTTCAGATTACAGGCACAGTATCAAAGCAGTTTGAATGGCTGGATGCCACCAACGAGGCCAGCATCAGCTTTTCGAACATAGCGACCCGCGATAATGGTTTCTACTATGGTGAATTTAATGGTTTCAATCTGTCGCTCGGTTTACGGTCGCTATTGCGCCGCATACCAATGAAGGTAAATATGACGGCCAGCATCAGCCGCTCCGAATCACTGGCAGGCCTTAACAGTACGAATATCGCAGGTATTAATGCTGCGGTCTCTTATGAGTTCCTTGATCAGAGGCTGAATGTATTTGGCGATCTTGGATATGCCAGCCGAACATCCGATCTGCAAAGCCTGACAATTGAAAGTATGGGTGGCGAATTAAGCGTTTTTAATAAATTTTATGTTCCTGATGCTGAAAGTTTAGTGCGGATAGAATCGAACTCTTATATTGTGCGGGCAGGGTCCCGGTTCAATATCGACTGGAATCACGCTGTGGCTCTTGATTTGAGCTACAACAATGTAGTTAGCAAAGGTGGATTCGGCGCTATTCCCAACGACCGATTTCTGCAGATCAGGTACATCTTTAATCTTTAAATTTGATTGGGTTAAGGCGAAAAAAAAAGAGATTCCTGAAATCTCTGGCTTTCCCCATGTGGGCCGGTTTAGCTTTTGTACTGAGCTATCTTGTTATTGCTACGCCGCCTTTCCAGACACTTGAACTAAGATCGCTTGATACCCTTTTTGAAGTACGCGGTCCGATAGATACATCCGATTCGCCCATCGTTCTGGTGGCAATAAGTGAACAATCCGACCGTGAGATCAGGGAAAAATACCCCTGGCCAACTGATCTGTACGCCCGCCTGATAAATAACCTGAACCTGGCCGGAGCCCGGACAATCGGTATCGACGTGATTTTTGACCAGATGGATATCTACAATCCGCGAAATGATACCATTTTTGCCAACGCCATAAGAACCCATGGTAATGTTGTGCTGGCGGGCAAGGTGCACACCGAATATCAGAGATCAAGGGATGAAGACCAGGTTTCTTTGGTTGAGATGAGGTCGCTGGTTGAACCGCTACCCGTATTGAGAAACAGTAATTCGAATCCCTGGGGATTTGTTACCGCCGAGCTCGACATGGACGGGTTTATCAGGCGGTACCGTCTTGTGCAGGAACATCTGGGCGAAGACTATCTTGCCTTCGCCCTCCGGGTATTGCTTACCGATCAGGGCATAGAGGAGGCAGAAACCATCAGATCGGGTAACACACTGCGTATTGGCCCATTTTCGATACCCCTGTACCTGAAAGAAACCATGCTGATCAATTATTATGGCGGGCCTATCGGAACATTTCCTGAATACGATTTCGATCAGGTTATTGACGATTCCGATTACATGACGGTGAGTGAACAGGAGATTTTTGAAATCAACACTTTCGACGATCCCGAATACGGTCTGCTTCACCAGGGTGTATTCCGCGACAAAATAGTACTGGTGGGGGCAACAATGCCCGAACTGCAGGACTATTTTTCCACCCCGTTTGCTCCGTTCAGGAACATGCCGGGTTACCAGACCCATGCCAACGCCATACAAACGATTCTCGACAAAAGCTTCATCTATACACTCGGTGAAAATTTTGAGTTGTTCATACTCATCCTGTTTGCCGTATCGGTGGTATTCATATCGCTCTACACATCGGCACTTTGGGGTTTACTGGCCGTATTTCTGCACGTTTCCGGTTACACATCGCTTGTAATTTTTATGTTCATCGAGCATTCCGTTCTGCTGCCGGTTAGCGGTCCGTTGCTTACAATCGTGGTTGGCTACCTTATTTCGGTTATCTACAATTATGTGACGGAACAGCGTGAAAAGGGCCGGATCAAGCTTATGTTCGGTTCGTATGTATCTCATGAACTGGTTAATATTATCATCGACAGCGGCGACGATCCCAAACTGGGTGGTGAAGAATCGGTTATAACTGCTTTCTTCAGCGATATCCAGAACTTTGCCTCGTTTTCAGAAAAATTGAATCCGACCCAGCTTGTTGATCTGATTAATGAATACATGACGGCAATGACCGAGATTCTGACCGAGGAACGGGGTACACTCGACAAGTACCTTGGCGATGCCATCGTTGCTTTCTTTGGTGCGCCTGTACATATGCCCGATCACGCGCTCAAAGCCTGTATTACCAGCCAGCGCATGCAGAAAAAACAGCGTGAACTCCAGGTAAAATGGAAAAGCGAGAGCAAAAAATGGCCTGAGGTGGTAACACATATGCAAACACGTATCGGGTTAAACACAGGCCTCGTAATTACCGGCAACATGGGCAGTTCAACGCGGTTTAACTACACTATGATGGGAGACAATGTAAACCTTGCCGCCCGCTGTGAATCGGCCTGCAAGTCGTATGGTGTTTATACCATCGCCACCGAGGATACTAAAACCGAGGCGGAAAAATATGGCAACGACTGTGTATTCCGCCTGCTCGACAAGATTGTGGTGTTTGGCCGTACCAAGCCCGTAACCGTTTATGAAGTGGTCGGGCTTCGCTCTGATGCCAATGCCAAAACCCTGAGGTGTGTCAGATTATTCGAAATGGCACTCAAAGAATATTATGGGCAGAATTTTGACGAGGCGCATGAACTGTTCAGGCAATCGGTTCGCCTTGAGCCCAATCAGCCGGGTATGCCCGGGGTTTATACCAATCCATCACTCATATTTATTGAGCGTTGCGAAAAAATGCAGCAGAACCCGCCGGGTGCCGACTGGGATGGTGTTTTTGTTATGGGTCAGAAATAGGATCTGTTGTTTGGTGTCCCGTTTCTCCGTACCTTTAATCTTGGGGTAAGTGCTGTACGGCCAGCTCCCTTTGAACTCCATCAGGACCGGAAGGTAGCAGTGGTAGAAGGTTGTAGCGGTGCGATGCAGTTAGCTTACCCCATTTTTTATTTTATGGGCCCTGTATAGCAGAATTCAGCACATTACGCAGGGTCGACATCTCATTTCTGAAGCGGTATTACAGCGTAATCAACCCCGATTGTTCACTATTTAAGAATCCGTTTTTTTGAATCCGTAATGTGATACGCAATTCTGCCGGCGTGAACAATGGAATTTTCAATGAACCATTTGCCGGTATGCAGCCCGCCGCAGACAACACCGGCCAGATAGATACCCTCCACATTGCTCATCTGGTTTTTCTGGTCGAACACAGGTGTCCGGAATTCATCGTCGTTAAAAGCCACTCCTGCCATTTCGAGCAGTTTATAATTGGGTTCGTAGCCCGTCATGGCAAAAACGAAATCATTTTTTTGAACCCTTTCACCCTCGGGGGTGGCCAGAACCACCTCATGCTCTCTGATCTCCACCACCCGGGAATTGAAATAAGCCCTGATCGATCCTTCATGGATCCGGTTTTCTATGTCGGGGCGGACCCAGTATTTAACGCTTTTTTTTATCTCCGCCTCCCGTATCACCATGGTTACATCACTGCCGCATCGGTAGCACTCAAGGGCTACATCCACTGCCGAGTTCCCGGCGCCAACAACCAGCACAGGCAACCCGGCATAGGGATGGGGTTCGTCGAAATAGTGCTTAACCTTGGGCAGGTTTTCGCCCGGAACATCCATCCTGTGGGGAATGTCAAAAAAGCCGGTTGCCAGGATCAGTTTGTCCGCCTGGTAAACAGCTTTGGATGTGGTTACGGTGAACCTGCCCCCGGTGCGTTCAAGGTTCTGAACAGCCTCGTAGACCCGTACATCCAGCTTGTAGTGTTCATAAACCCTGCGGTAGTACTCAAGGGCTTCGCGCCGGGTGGGCTTTGGCCCGTGTGAAATAAACGGAATACCGCCGATCTCGATCTTATCGGATGTTGAGAAAAAGGTCATGTTGGTCGGGTAATTGAAGATGGAATTGACCAGACATCCTTTTTCAATTACCATGCAACCGACATTGCGTTGTTTCAGTTCAATAGCGCAGGCGAGGCCGATGGGTCCCGCTCCGATGATGATAACCATGTTGGTTTGTACCGATGCGTGTAATAGTTTTGTGTTCGACACGTAAAAATAATGATATTCTGCCTGCCAAACGTTCCGGAATGAAAACCGGTACTGTTTTATGCATTTATGCAAAAGAGGCCAATATGCAGTTGAGGCATTTATGCTGATAAAGCGGCAATTGAACAGGCGCTATAAACTCGATAATTACGGATTATGTGTGCATGAACATTCGTAAGATCATCCATATCGATATGGATGCTTTCTATGCCTCTGTTGAACAGAGGGATAATGAGGCGCTGCGGGGCAAACCTGTAGTGGTGGGCGGGTCGCCCGACAGGCGGGGCGTGGTAGCGGCTGCCAGTTATGAAGCCCGTAAATACGGAGTGCGTTCCGCCATGTCGTCGGCCATGGCCATCAAACGCTGCCCGGGCCTGATTTTCGTAAAACCCCGCTTCGATGTGTATAAAAGCGTGTCGGGCCAGATACGTGATATTTTTTACGAATACACCGACCTGGTTGAGCCGCTTTCGCTCGATGAGGCTTTTCTGGATGTGACCGAAAATAAGATGAACATCGTAAAAGCCACCCGCATTGCGCTTGAGATCAGGCAGAAGATCAGGCAGAGCACATCCCTTACAGCTTCGGCAGGTGTGGCACCAAACAAATTTCTGGCCAAAATCGCCTCCGACATCAACAAACCGGACGGCCTCGCCATTATAACCCCCGACCAGGCGGAAGCCTTCATAGAGCTGTTGCCCATCGGTAAATTTTTCGGCATTGGCAAAGCCACCGAAAAAAGGATGACGGGGCTGGGCATTCACAGCGGTGCCGATCTTAAAACGTGGTCGGAGCCGGACCTTGTGCGGCATTTCGGCAAGGCGGGACTGTTTTACTATCAGATTTCGCGCGGTATGGACGAAAGGCCCGTAAAACCCGACCGGATCAGAAAGTCGGTCGGTGCCGAGAACACCTTCGATACCGATGTAAATGATGTGGTCTGGATGAAGAATTACCTGTCGGAACTGGCCGTTGAAGTGGCGCGCAGATTGAAGAAGGCCGGTGCGAAGGGCCGAACCGTAACGGTAAAGGTGAAATACCACGATTTTGAAACCGTAACCCGGTCGGTAACCCTCGACCATTATACCGGCGACGAGGTTGAAATCGGAAGCTGTTCCACGGCACTGATCGAATCAACCCAGGCCGGTATCCGGCCGGTTCGGCTTCTCGGCATAACACTGTCGAACCTGGATCTCGATGAGTCTGCACCAAAAAGCGGGAAACAGTTAACCTTCCGCTTCTGACCGGTGTGTGGCCCCGTCAGCCCAGCCTTCTCCGCTTGTTCAGGTAGGATAGCAGGCCGAGGTCGAACGGGCCGGTCGTGTCGATCTCTTCATAATCGATGTGGGCTTCGCTGCAGGCCAGCTTAAATCGGTGGGTGTATTCGGCCACCTTCTTTTTGTAGTCGTTTTTGATCTGGGAGGGGATCACGTCGATTTCCTCACCGGTTTCGAGGTCATGGAAGATGAATCGTTTGTCAGGAAAGTCAAGATCGATCTCGGTTTTCTTTTCAAGCATATGGAAAAGGATCACCTCATGGTGGCGGTGCCGAAGGTGCTTGAGCGAAGATATTAGTTCGTCGTGGCGGTCGGTATTCTGGAACAGATCGCTTACGATAATGACCAGGCTGCGGCGATTGATACGCTCAGCCAGTTCATGGATAATTTCCGGGGATGCGGTCCGGCGCCCCTCCTGGGGCTCGGGGTCATCGTTGGCCAGCGGCTCAAGCAGGCTGAACAGGTGCCTGATGTGCGAGTAGGATGATTTTGCAGGAAGAATCGGGCTGGCCTGCTGGTCGAATGTAACCAGGCTGCATGCATCGCGCTGGCGGTGCATCAGATAGATCAGTGCCGCAGCAAAATGGGCGCCGTATTTGCGTTTCGACCACGGTCCGGCGAAGCGGAAATTCATCGAGCTGCTGATGTCGAAAAGAATGTAGCATCTCAGGTTTGTCTCTTCTTCGTACTGTTTTACGTAGTAGCGTTCCGATTTTCCGTAGGCTTTCCAGTCGATGTGCTTCAGCTCGTCGCCGGGGTTGTATGGGCGGTGCTCGGCAAATTCAACACTGAAACCGTAGTACGGACTTTTATGCAGGCCGGAGATAAATCCTTCAACGATCTGGCGGGCCTTAAGCTCAAGCGGGCCGATTTTGGTAAGTAATTCAAGAGTAACTAACATGTATAATCGTTTATCCGGGTAACTTCGGGTGACTATTCCGGCCCGTGGCCGGTTTTCAGCGGGTCATTCTGTAGAATAACCCCATTTTCATGAAAAAAGTCTTTAAAAACGAATTATTTTTAGAATTATCTGCACAAGGGCATGTGTGCAGTAAACGTTCGTATTATTTATACGTATCCGGTTCAGGGTTCTGCCAGACAGGATACCTCACAAGTAAATGTACTTCACAAATA
The DNA here is from genome assembly GCA_007694035.1 of Balneolaceae bacterium. GTDB lineage: Bacteria > Bacteroidota > Rhodothermia > Balneolales > Cyclonatronaceae > RECM01. Next base: position 4,350 of record RECM01000085.1, on the reverse strand, counting down.
ATATATAATGGTTGACCAGATATCCGTTCCTTTCAAAAACACCGATAACAACACCGGGCTGATGGAGCATATCGGCCAGATTACCTGCCACAGAGACAAACTGGTAATCGAATTCGAAAAAAAGGATGCGATTCTTGGTGTTTATCATACAGCCATTGAAACTGTTGAGGTACCCCTGGCCATGGTGCTTTCCCTGGAACTGAAAAAGGGATGGTTTTTTACCAGGCTTACGCTGTCGGCCCGTCAGATAAAGGCTATTGAGGACCTTCCCGGCCGCGATGGCCGGGACTGGACAGTTACGATCCGTAAAAAAGACAGGGAGGCAGCTGCTGACCTGGTATCGGTTGCAAATATGCAGTTATCGGAGATAAGACTGAAGATGCTTGATACGCCTTTTGGGGAGGAAGATTGATTTCGGGTATTATTGGTTTAGCCAGAAGTAAAAAAAGCAGAAGGCAGAAAGCAGAAGGCAGAAGTGGGTAAAAGGCAGCAAGAAGGCAGCAAAAAGGCAGAAAGCAGAAGGCAGAAGTGGGGGGGTTAGAGGTAGCCTTCGTTCACGAGGAGTTCGGCGTTGAGGATGGCGCCGCCAGCGGCTCCGCGGATGGTATTGTGGCCCAGGGCTACGAAGGAGACATCGAAAACGCGTCCTTCGCGGAGCCGCCCTACACTTACCTGCATTCCGTTGCCAGCCCCGGCGTGCCGGCCCGGCTGCGGGTACCTCGGATCATCAAACAGTTTGAGGGCGGTTTCCGGCGAGAAGGGCAGGTTCATTGCCGCCAGTGGATTTTTCCAGGCCCTGATCGCCTCTTTTACATCACTCAGTTTTGCCGGTTTGTTTGAAAATTTCACAGCCACCGAAAGCAGGTGCCCTTCTATAACCGGTACCCTGACCGCAGTTGCCTGGATGGGGAAGTTCGCATGTTTTATGGTCCCGTCGGCCTGTTTTGTACCCAGCAGTTTCATCGGCTCACTCATTATTTTGTCTTCCTCACCACCGATGTGGGGAACAATATTACCGAGGATGTCAAGGCTCGGCACCCCGGGATATCCCGCTCCCGATACAGACTGCATCGAGGTCATGATTACTGATTCAATCCCAAAGCTGTCGTAAAGCGGGCGCAGGGCCATAACCAGCGGTACACATACGCAGTTCGGGTTGGTTACGATGAACCCCGTAGCGTTTGTGCTGAACGACTGCCGTCTGATCAATTCGATATGGTCGGGATTAACTTCAGGTACCAGAAGGGGTACATCGGGATGGTCGCGGAAATTTTTGGCATTCGAGATTACAGGGATGCCGGCCGCGGCAAACGACTGCTCGATTTCAGTAGCAACCGATGCATCAAGCCCGGAAAAAACAAAATCGACACCTCCCATAGCATCGGGTACGCAATCGGCCACAGTCATTTTTCCGATCTCGTCGGGCATTTCACTGTTCTCAATCCAGTTGGCGGCATCGCGGTAGAGTTTGCCAGCTGAACGTTCTGATGCCCCGAGAGCCGCTATTTTAAACCAGGGGTGGCCCTGCAGAAGACGAACAAATTTTTGGCCAACAGCACCGGTAGCCCCGAGAATCCCGACTTTGAAAGATTGCATGTATTCTGAAATTCGAAGTGTTTGGAATATTTCTTATTTGGTGGATCAGACTCGCAAAGATAAGAATTTTTCGTCACCACCCGGTAATAAGGGATCGCAAACGGGTAAATTCTATCTTAGGTTAGCCCGAATATCGGCAAACAGATCATCATAGTGTTTCGTGTCGCGAACAGGCCTAAGGATGGGTTCACCGCTGCGTATACTGTAGGATGACTCGGGAACTTCCGGCATCTCCTCCAGGAGATCCAGTTCCAGAAGGCTGGTTGCATCATCAACACGTGTTAGCCTGGCAATAATATGTATGGCCACGGCTGCCCTTGGATTGTAACCCTCAAACAAATCTCCGAGTATGCTGCTGTTGCGGGTAAAACGGTATACGGCCTCAATGGTTCCGGTCAACTCATTGCTGTGATTTACAGTAAATCCCTGACCGTTTATCACGGCTAAAGATGCATTGAAGATTGCGCTGTAGTCATCTTCTATAACCTGTGTTTTCGATTTTTGCACTTGTTGTTCAGATATTCTGCTGGAGGCACATGCTGAAAGGATTAGCCCCATCAGAATCAGAATTGCAGTTTGACGTACCATTTATAGTGAGATCAGGTGATTGTTGATACCCAACAAATGTAGTTCAGTTGGACATGTGATTCTGGCTGGCCGGGGCCGCCACTTGGCCCGGACATATATCAATATAGTTTTAACAGCACATTATTAAAATGAATCATAAAAATAACATCTTCGATGATTATCTCATGCCGAAGCGGCATGTTTCAGCAGCCGGATGACTATGAATCTGCCCCGGATTGCTCCGCCCTTGTTTTGATTTCCATGAAAATGGTATCGTACTGGTGGCTTCGCCGCACCACCCTGGTGGAGCCTTCATCAATACGGATATTATAGGAGGTTTGCGGGGGCGGAAACGATTCCAGCAGTGTTATTTCAATGAATGTCCGGTTGTTGTTCAGTTCCTTCAGACTGGCATCGATTCGCATGGATGTTGCAGCACGCGGATTATAGCCCTCAAAAAAATCACCATTAAAATCGCTGTTTCGTGTAAAGCGGTACTCGGCGCTGATCTGTCCCTGCAATTTGTCGATCAGGTTTACATAGAATCCCTGTTCGCGCAGTGCAGATATGGTAGAGTTGAAAACGATGTTGAACTCGTTGTTGATCACTTCGGTTTTGACTTCCTGGAATTCGGCATCGGTCTGCCGGCTGCCAGCACAGTTGATCAAAAACAGACTGATTAATAACAAGGGAATAGAAAATCGGTTCATATACATGTAGATGATACTTTTAAGAAAATTAGTGGTGTGCTTAGCGATAATAACTGGCGTGAATTCCAGAATAGTTTGGCCGTAGATGTTGAAAAATAGTCGCCAGTACTTACGTTCCTAATATAGTGAGTCAGGGCCGTAATCTGAATTTGTTTACAACTTTTTATGATTTGTGCCGGCAGGTTTTCAGAAAACTATGGCATGCGGATCAGGATCATGCGGGATATGGTTCCGGCTCAACATAGTAAGGGAATCACTAATAACAGGCGATTTACAGTGGAAATCATTAACGGATGTACAGCTGTTATTCGAAACAGCTTCTCCCTATATTTGGCAGCAGTTATTTGGCTACAGCACCTTACTCATGTTTAAATTCGTTTTATAACAAATGGCAGAACTTTCAGGACTCGACAAAATTGTATCTCTGTCGAAAGCGCGGGGATTCATCTTTCAATCATCCGAAATTTACGGCGGCCTCGGAGCCGTGTACGATTACGGCCCGCTCGGGGCTGAGCTCAAGCGGAATCTGAATTCGGCGTGGTGGTCGGCCATGACCCAGAAACACGACAATATTGTAGGCCTCGATGCGGCCATTCTGATGCACCCCAAAGTATGGAAAGCCAGCGGGCACGTCGACAGTTTCAACGATCCGATGATCGACGACAAGCAGTCGAAGCGGCGCTACCGGGCCGATATCCTGATCGAAGACCACATCCGCAAGATGCGGGCCAACGGCGATGAGGCCCGGGCCGATGAGGTGCAGCACCTGCTCGACACCACCGGAACGCGTAAAAGCCTGACCGCCGACCTGTACGACATCATTATGCAGGAACAGATCAAAGGTCCCGATTCGGGTGCTTTCGACTGGACCGAGGTGCGGCAGTTCAACCTGATGTTCAAAACCCAGTTCGGGGCCACGGCCTCGGGCGAGGATGATACGGTGTATCTGAGGCCGGAAACCGCGCAGGGAATTTTTGTGAATTTCAACAATGTGATGAACACCTCGCGCACCCAGCTGCCGTTTGGTATCGCTCAGATCGGCAAAGCGTTCCGCAATGAGGTGGTTGCCCGCCAGTTTGTGTTCCGCATGCGCGAATTCGAACAGATGGAGATGCAGTATTTCGTGAAGCCGGGCACCGACGACGATGAATACGACAACTGGAAGCGCGTTCGGCTCGAGTGGCACAAAAGTATCGGCATCAGGGAGAAAAACCTGCGATTTTCGGATCACCCGGTCGACAAGCTGGCCCACTATGCCAAATCGGCAACCGACATTCAGTATAATTTCCCCATCGGCTGGCAGGAAGTTGAGGGCATCCACAACCGGACCGATTTCGACCTGACCCAGCACCAGGAGTTTTCGGGCAAAAAACTTGAATATTTCGACCCGCAGACCCAGGAACGGTTTGTGCCCTACGTTATTGAAACCTCCATAGGCCTTGACCGCTGCGCCCTGATGGTGCTCAGCGATGCCTAC
>RECM01000191.1 GCA_007694035.1 Balneolaceae bacterium | reverse complement strand
AAGCAAAAGGCAAAAGTGATTCGGAACGAAGTGGAGAACCGCGAAGCGAAAAGGCGTGAGGCAGAAGGGGGTGCGCTTTGAATTTGGTTTGACCTGGGGGGCTTATTTGTTCTGGATAAATCTCCATACCAGCAGGATGAGCACCAGGTAGGCGAAAAGTGCTCCGAACACCATCCAGAAACCGGTCAGGATGTCGTCGAATCGGTTTACCGGTGCATTAATGATTATGAGCAGCGGAAACCCGAGGGCAAGCGCAAGGCCGCTTCCATAGACAAGATTGTGGCTGACAGGCGATTTCATGTCGGGGTCAAGTACCCGCAGAAGGATGAGGGCCGACTGGAGGGTCCCGGTCATGTTTCCAAATATGGCCACAAAACGCTCGAGCACAAAATCGTTGAATGCCGATTGTGTTGCCAGTTTTACAACCATCCAGGTTGCGGTTGCTGCGCCAATTCCCAGTACCAGTATCGGGAACCAGTAGGCCGCCACTACCGCGAAACTGATGGCGGCGACCGAGGCTACGATCATGAAGTCCATGAACAGGTTGGCCGTACGGGTCATGGTAACATCGTCGATAAGTGAAGACAGGCTCAGGCGGTCCATTACCAGGCGGAACCCCAGGGCGGTTACAGCCGCGAAGATGAAATGGAACGACCAAAGGGTGGAAATCTCCTGAGAGGCATCAAGGAATATCAACCCTGCCTCCATCAGCTTCATCAGGCCCCAGGTAAGGATATAGGTGAAACCGATCAGGGCGATATGAAGGGTAAGTGATTCGATGGCCTCCGCCGATGTGGTCAGGTGCCCGCCGCTCTTCCGGTTTCCAGGCCCCAGAAAACCGGTCCGGATCTCTTCCGGTACTTCAGACCCACCCTCGATATATGTCGCTTTACCATCGCGAATACCCTTGCGCATGAGGCCGATACCCACCGTGTAGGCAACTGCAAACCCTATTGCAGCGAAACTGAGCCCCACTATTGCCCCCGACTCAAAACCGTAGCCTTCCCAGTTCTGACCAATGGTGTAGGCGATGCCCGGATTCATCCCGAAGGAAAGGGGCAGCAGAAGCCCGATTCCGGCAAAAAGATCCGGGAAAATGGTATAGATAAGGGCAAACGAAATACCAAGGCCGACAATGCCCTGTACAAGGTAGGCCATAAGAAAAATCAGCCCGAATTTAATGGAGGTCAGGCCGAGCTTTTTCTGGGGTGAGCGCAGGCTAAGTGCGATGAAGAGCAGGGCGAGAAGGTGGTAAACATAGGCACCCAACCGGTCGGACTGCAGATCGAGCAGGCCAAGGCCGTTCATGCCGACCAACAGGCCGAGTATGCCTGCAATCAGGTTGTTTGGCAGCAGGTACTTCTGAATAAGCCGTACATGACGGCGGGCAAGCGTGGCCACAACGAGCAGAAGGCCCATCCATGCAAAATCCAGGAAAAATTCCCCAATGGTAATATGGATATTCCACGCCGACATGCTCAGAGACGTTTAACCACTTTTTCGTTACTTTTGAGCCGTCTGATATATAGCTGCCATTGCAGGGTGCTGAGTCCCTCCAAATTGACCTGAATGGTTTCCCTGTCGGTTGAAAAGGCGATTTTATGGTTTTGTTCAATCGATACGGCCCGTATGGCATCGAGGGGTATCTCGCCCCTGAGCGACCCGATTTTGTACCTGACCGCGTATTCGGTCAGGGCGATTGATCCCTTGCCAAGGGGTTTGAGACCGGCCTGTTTATCGAGCCTGTAAAAGTTGCGCCAATCTGCCCTGAGAATCGTATCATCGTCGATCCTGGCGATAGGCATTGTGTTGATATGATCGTACATATCGATTATGGAGTGTTTTTCCCCACGGGTGTCGGTAAGGCGTGACGCGTGGTCGATGGTGTATTCGAACCCGCAGGCATGGCTGCGCACTATCTTTCCGTCGGGGGTGAAAATAGCACCGGATTCACCCGTTACCGGGCACCGGTAGAGAAAACGGCTGATACCGGCCGCAGGCCGCCACGATGTATACGGATGGGTTGCCAGGGGAGGGTCGTACTCCTCGAATTGGACTGAATCGCGGCAGGTTTGGGCGAAGGTTTTGAAGCCGGAAAAACTGCCGGGGTCAAGAGGCTTCAGAAAACGAAGTTCCATGCGATTTTTCCGGGGCCAGTCGGCCCAGCGGGGCCAACCCAGGTAAGAGCCGTGTATCTGCACCGGATGCACAGGTATCTTCATCTTCCAGAACAGCTTGAGTGTGGAGTCTATGAACGGTTTTGGCCGGCCGTCCCAGCGGCGCCCGCCCTCGGGGAAGATCACAATCATGCGTTTCTGGTCTATCATCCTGAAAATGTCGCGTACAATTCCCGGTTCAGGTATGTACTTGCTGGTGGGCACAATCCCGATACTGTCCATGGCAATGCGCGGAAACGTTTTATGAAACTGCTCCCGGGTCATTACACCGGCTGTTGGCTCCCGGGTCATTTTCACGTTGATCAGGAAGGCGTCAAAATGGTTGGAGTGGTTGCCGAAAATAAAGCAGGGCCCGGTCACAGGCATATTCTCAGGGTGTACGATAACCGGGTCGAAAAGCCAGTTTGTAACCGGAATGATCGTTCTGCGCAATATTGGGAATGATATATCCGAGTAGCCCCGATCGTTTTTGCTGAATCTGAATTTTTTTAGCAAAACTCTATCCTTTAAGATTCGTCCAGGAACCGCTTGTGTGGATGCCGCTAATCTAATCCGATTTTATCAAATCACAAACAACGAGATCAAATAGAAGATGCAGACAGACCAGCCATCATTTTCTTTACATATTCAGGAAAAACCCGTATTATTATATTCTATCATAAAAGCGACCGCGACATAGATATTATCATGAAAAAAGGAATACACCCCAATTATAAAGAGATCACCGTTGTAATGAGTGATGGCTCCGAAATTGTAACCAGAAGCACCATGAAGGCAAAAGATGGTGTATACAAGACCGAGGTTGATTCGAAAAACCACCCGTTTTACAACAACAGCCTGAAAATGATCTCGACCGCCGGACGTGTTGACAAATTCAACAAGCGTTACGGCAAGAAGTAGTTTTTTGTTGGTTCCCCATGTTTTGGGAGCAGGGCGCATTGAGCGCCCTGCTTTTTTTTTATACGCCATATACAAGATACCATGCCAAACGCAATACACCTTGTGAGCGGCATACAACACTCCACGCTAAACACAGCAAACACAATGGAAATAACTGTGCTAACCGTTAATCCGTTTCAGGAAAACACCTATGTGGCATGGGAAGGCTCCGATGCCGTAATCGTGGATCCGGGGTTTGCCACTTCGGCTGAGTTCGTAACTTTCAGAAAGCTGATTGACGAAAACGGACTCACCCTGAAAGCGGTACTGCTCACCCATGCCCATGTAGACCATGTGATGGGCCTGCAGAGGGTACTCGACTATTATGAGGTTCCGGTATACCTGAGCCATGCCGACCTGCACCTGTGGGAAAATTACATGTCGCAGGCGGCGCTGTTCGGGATTCAGGCACAACCATTCGGGTTTACCCCCATCGATTATCCATCGGGCCGGCTTGAGATCGGCAAGGTAGCGTTTGATGT
>RECM01000176.1 GCA_007694035.1 Balneolaceae bacterium | reverse complement strand
GTCAATATCAAGGCCCAGTGATTCAAGAAGGATATCCCTGTTAATTTGGTACAACGGTTCCGGCACAGGGGTATCGCCAATCACCATCATCGGATGGGCAGTTGGCTCTTCCGTCAGCCGCCCTGTTTTGTCGAACCGGCACTCCTGCCTGCTGGCCCCCAGAATCCAGCAGTCGCTTCGGGTATAGAAATACACATCGGCTGCACCACCGTCGGGGTTACGGTATACATCGCGGCCGGCGGTATAGTTGTAGGAGAAACCAGGGAAACGGATTTCTTCGGGAATATCCTTAAGGTCGATTATAATCTGGTGGCCTTTAACAAACCGGATGTCGTTTTCATCATCTTCAAACAGGCCGATGGTACCGGTGCCGGTGCAGTTCACGATCAGGGTTTCGGGCAAAACGCTGATATCATCAATGGTCATGGTTTTTGATTCTATCCGCCCTCCGGCTTCAAGGTACCTCCGCCTCAGCCAGGGCATATAGACGGGAGTATCGGCAAACAACACATCATAATGCCAGCCAGAGACAGGTATGCCCGGATCACGCTTTGGTATGCCTGTAGTGAAGCCATTGCCGAAAAGGTTGAAATTGGTCATCTGATCTGCGTAATCGGGTGCCTTCTCCGCATGTTCATGCACTTCGTAGTGAATCTGCTGCCGCACGCCTGATTCCGGCATCTGCAGAAGTGCTGAAAAATGCTCCTGGGATTCTCTTAGCAGGTCGTTCAGGATCGGTGATTTAACAGTTACAGGCTTGATGGATGATGCCGGATAAAGACTGGTAAAACCGGGATCATCTGCCACGGGCTGCCATTCCCTTGCGGTTATCAATCTGGTGGGATATCCCGACTGCTGAAGCAGGAAACCACATGTTAGCCCGTTAATCCCCGCTCCGAGAATTACAATGTTGGGTTGATTCATTTCAATATGAACAGTCTAGACATATGCATTCAGAATAAAATAGATGGCCACCCCGGTTATCGATACATAGAGCCAAACAGGCAGTGTAAATTTTGATACCCGTCTGTGGGTTTCGAATTTGCCGGCGAAGGAAAAGTAAAAACTGCTCAGAATAAGGGGAACAACGGCTGCAGAAAGTATGATATGGCTTATCAGGATCGTGAAGTAAACCGGGCGTATCCAACCCTGGCCCGGAAAGGGGGTATGGCCTACAAAATTATGATATACTACATAGCTTACCAGGAACAGGCACGACATGATAAAGGCGGCAATCATGTACCTCATATGAGTTTTAAAATCCCGGTTTTTGATGGAGATAAAACCGAGTATGAGGAATATCGTTGCGATACTGTTGAAGATGGCATTTACTGTGGGAAGCCGGGATACATAAGCCGGCCAGTTTTCTGTTCCTTCACGAAAATAGAGCAGCCATACAAGGAAGAGAAATGCTATGCTGCTGATTATCATTATAAAGACCAGTGCTTTTGCCGCATTAATATTACGCACGGCTTCGATGGTGATCTGTGAACGGATATCTTTTGATGTCATTATCGTTGGTTATGTTAACGGGGCTTTAACCTGAATCGGGTTGAATATTAGCTGGATCGTGTCTGATAAGGCCTGCAGTGCAATTTCTACTGTTTCTTTCTCTTTTCAGACAATACCCAATTTACAAAAAGAAATTCGAGGGCACTGCTTTCCAGTCCATTCCAGTTGGCAATCATTTCGAGGAAATCTTTTTCTGAAGTATGGTCGGGATCGCCCCCGTACGAATAGATGATCCACCGGCGCAGTCCTTTTTCTGTACCTTTATCGATCTCGCTGGGAAATACGGCATCTGTGCGGTTCCGGAACATCATCAGATCCTGTGCCGTTGTGGGCCCGATTCCGCGAATGGCCCTGGCCCGCGCGTAGAAATCGGCGGGAGCCAGCGATTCCATCTGTTTTATACTCGTTCGGCCGGATACCAGTTCATCGGCTATGCCAACAACATACTCACCTTTGCGCAGCGATAGCCCGTGCTTTTTGAGGGATGAAGGGTCGGCCGATACAAGCCTGTGCGGACGGGGCCAGGCACTGATACTTCCTCCATCGTGATCCAGGCGCACGCCGTACGCCTCTCTTACTCCATAAACCATCTTTTTCGCCGTAGGGCGGTGCCGGATCTGGGCTATGATGATGCGGTTCATAGCATCCTCGAAGAAATTGGCACGGCTCAGCCGTTTTAATCCGTACAGGGCGGTTAAAAGCCGGCCCAGAACAGGATCGCCGGCCGCCCGGTCATACAGCGGCCGGATATCCAGATCAGTACCCAGAATTCGGCTCAGCGAAATGTTTGCGTCCGCAATTTCGTCCTTGCTGAGTGTTTCAGCAGTGGTGATATGAAATTCGGGTTTTTCAGGATCTCCGTTAAAAAAAATTGTACAGAGAATATCGCGCCCGCTCAGCGGTACTGGACGTGTAAAACCCTGTTCGAAGATCTGCTCGGGATCGTGTTCCAGATCGAAGTACTGATCCACATCCAGGCAGATATAAAAGTCGTGAGGGGGGATGGATGTCAGGGTCCAGCTGCTTTTCATGTGATAATGAATATTCTGTTGGTGAGGTAACCGGGAAAAGCGATTAATCGTTTGCAGTATTTTGGGTATTTCTGAATGCAGTTTCCTAATCAGGAATTTACGGAAATCTCTCCGGCGATGGGTCGGTTGTACAGGTCGCGCACCGCCAGATGATTATCATGCATCGCCAGCAGGTACATCATCTTGGTTACCGAAGCTTCGGTGGTCATATCGCCGGCGCTGATAATACCCATTGATTGCGCATTCCGGCCGCTTTCGTATTTCGACAGGTCGATGGCATCATGTGCTGCCTGGGAATTAATGACCAGCAGAATATCCTGCTCCAGGCATTTCCTGAAAAACGGCAACAGCGAATGACGACCGGTTACCGGGAAGTTGCCACATCCGAATGCCTCGATTATTATCGCGCGCAAATCAGTGCCGGCCAGTTTCAAAAGATGGTCAGGGTTCAGACCGGGAAAAAGACGGATTATAAATACACGGTCGTCGAAGCGTGGACTTATGCTGAATTTACCTGATACCGGGGTGATCTGATAGTTCAGAGAGATGTTAAGTCCGATATCGGCCAAAGGCGGATAGTTGGGTGAGCTGAAAGCATCGAAATCACCAACACTCGACTTTGTTGACCGGTTGCCACGGAATATATGATCGTTGAAACAGATAGCCACCTCGTTAAGCGGCAGGGTAGCCATCTCGATAGCATTGATCAGGTTACGGGATGCATCACTGCGAATAACCGCCAGCGGAATCTGGCTGCCGGTAAGAATAACCGGTTTGCCGAGATTGTTAAGGCAGAAAGAAAGTGCCGATGCCGTATAGGCCATCGTATCGGTTCCGTGTAGTATTACGAATCCGTCGAAGGAAGCGTAGTTCTCATAGATTGTTTCGGCAAGAATTTTCCAGTCGGCCGGGTTAATGTCGGAGCTGTCTTTGAAAAAAAGATCTGCAATCTCGATATGGGCAATTCCTGAAAGCTCCGGGATCCTGCTTTCGAGAAAATCGGAAGGGTGCGGAGAGGCTCCGGTATAACCGGCTATATCTTTGAGCTGCATGGCAATAGTGCCGCCGGTTTGTATGATCAGAATTCGTTTCATTTGGTCGGAATATGGGTGATTACCGCCGGAAGTTAACAGAAACATCACGAAGCTCATAACAGTTCTGTTGACCCGTCTGTGCGATTCCGCATTTGCCGCGAAAGCCATTTGCTGGTAAAACCAATCCCGGCATCCTTTTTTTTATTTTTTTTCAAAAGATTTTTAAAAAAATGCTTGTTTGATTCTCAGAGAAACAGTTATTTCTATCTTGTTGTCGGAATACGATCCGGCCATCATCCTGCGCCCGGTTCTTTATATTATTGGGATAAAAGATTTTCAGAAATCATTAGATCAAGTGAACTACCCCGAGGGCGCTCACCATCTTAACAGGAAGCTAACCTGTAATAAAGGAGTTTTATATGAATGTTTACAAGCCAGGCAAAATCCGGAACATCGCTCTACTGGGCCACTCCGGATCGGGTAAAACCACGCTTGCAGAAACGATGCTGTTCGAGTCTGGTACCATCAAACGAAGAGGTACCATAAACGACGGTAATACGGTATCGGATTTTCATCCGGTAGAAAAAGACAAACTAAAATCCGTATTCACCTCATTTCTGCATCTCGACTGGAGAGGCCACAAAATTAATATTATAGATACACCCGGAACTGCCGACTACATCAGCGAGGTTATACCATCGCTTCAGGTGGCCGGTAATGCACTTTTTGTGCTCGATGCCGAACACGGCGTGGAAGTAGGTACCGAAGTTCTGTGGAATTATGCCCGCAATCTCAACATCCCATCTATTATTGTAGTCAACAAGGTCGACAGCCCGAATTCAAATTTTCAGAATACTGTTGACCAGGCCAGGGAACGGTTTGGCCGGGAAGTGGTCGTAGTACAGTACCCCTACGGAGAAGGCGAAGAATTCAACACCATTATCGATGTGTTGAAAATGACTATGTATGAATTCCCGGAAGGAGGTGGCAAACCTGACAAACTTCCCATTCCGGATTCGCAGCGTGCCAGGGCAGAATTATTGCACAATGAACTTATTGAAGCCATTGCCGAAAACGATGAGATGCTCATGGACCTCTATTTTGAGAAGGGGACCCTGGGTGAATTCGAAATGGTAGACGGTCTGAAGTCGGCTATGAAGAACGGACAGATTTTTCCGCTGTTCTGCACCAGCGCAGAGAAGAATATGGGTACCGGCCGGGTGATGGGCTTTATCGACACGGTGGTTCCCGCCCCGGTTGACGAGAAACCTGCGGTTCTTATGGATGGCAAGGAACTACCCATGGATTCTGAAGCAAAATCGGCCATTTTCCTGTTTAAAAATGTATATGAGGATCACGTTGGCGAGCTGATGTATTTCAAAGTCTATAGCGGGTTTGTTAAAACCGGGCTCGATATGATCAATTCCAAGACGGCAAACACGAGCAGGCTTGGCACACTGTTTATGACCCAGGGCAACAAGCGTACGGAAATATCCGAATTCCAGTGCGGCGATATTGGTGCCGTGGTTAAACTTAAAGATTGTCACGCCAATGAAACGCTGCATGAAAAAGGTTTTGATGTAGAACTCCCGCCAATTATCTATCCGGAGCCGAATATTCGCGCGGCCATACGCAACGTTAAAACCGGTGATGAAGAGAAACTGGGAACTGCACTCAACCAGCTGCACAAAGAAAACCCGGCACTGCATGTAGACCATAATCAGGAGCTGAAGCAGCTCATCATCAGTGGTCAGGGCGAAGAACATCTCGCGATTGTCAAATACATGCTTACCAACCGTTTCAAGGTGGAAGTAGAACTGTATGAACCTCGAATTCCATACAGGGAAACCATCACGAAACCGGTTAAAGCTACCTATAAGCATAAAAAACAGACCGGTGGTGCCGGCCAGTACGCAGAGGTTTATCTGTTTGTGGAACCCTGGTACGAAGGTATACCCGATCCGCCAGAGATGTCGGTAAGAGACCGCCAGCTTATTGAGCTGCCCTGGGGCGGCAAGCTGGAATTCCTGAACTGCATTGTTGGTGGGGTAATCGACAACCGGTTTATGCCGGCCATACTAAAGGGTGTGATGGACAAAATGGAAAATGGTCCCCTTTCAAACTGCCGTGTGAGGGATGTACGGGTAGCCGTTTACGATGGCTCCATGCACTCCGTCGATTCCAATGAGGCTGCTTTTAAAACGGCCGGGTTGATGGCATTCAAAAAAGCCTTCCTTGATGCATCTCCACAACTGCTCGAACCGATCTATGATGTGGATATCGCCGTACCGTCGGACTTTATGGGTGATGTTCTGGGTGATCTTTCAACCAGAAGGGGACAAATCCTGGGTATGGATGCCGATGGAAATGTTCAGAAAATTAAAGCGAAAATACCACTCGCCGAGCTGAACAAATACGCCACTCACCTCAAGTCGATGACCCAGGGCCGTGCAACACACAGCCTTGCATTCAGCGGCTATGCTTCTGTGCCGAGAGATATTCAGGAAAAAGTAATGAAGGAAACCCTGGACCTTGAAGAGGCCTGATCCTGAAACCTGCATTGATTACTCGTCGTGCGCTGTTGATTAATGTTGCACGCCGGGCCAGGAAAACTGAAGGCCGCCCTATTCCGAGGGTGGCCTTCTTCTTTTTAAGCATGGTCGGATGAGGAAATCAGGCAGTAGAACAGATTGTTAAACCGTGGTGGTTTGAGCAAATAAGGCAGTACAAGGCTTATAAACCGTGGTGGTTTTAAGCAAATCAGACAGTTCAAGGGCTTATTAAATTGAAACTATTCACCTATAAACTGCAGGTATCGCCGGGGGTATTCGAAGGGCCTGTCGTCTGGTATGGGATTAAGGCGTTGAATTAGCAATAGTACCGGCTCAGGAGGTTTTCTCTCAGGAGTCCACACAAAACCCTCAATATGTTTTCCGAGCACATCCTGCGATTCGGGATGTACAATTCCGTCGATATTCACATACGCTTTAAAATCAACAAGTTCACCGTCTGTAAAGTACATGAATGCCGATTCCGCTGTAAGTTCAATACCCCCGTCGGGTTCATCATCCTGATTCTTCATATGATAGAATATTCGGGCATCAGGGCGACCGGTTATCAGATTCAGATCGCCCTGATAAAAAAAGACGGCGATTGAATCACCACGGAGTTGATTTAACCGCCCGGTAAGTGTGTCCTGGAAAACCGCAAAAGGTTCCCCGGTGGCATCAATGCGGTCGAGGGCTTCTTCCATGAAGAGAATGAGGATATGCTGGCCGGTGAGCTGTATGTCTTTGTACCAGATATTGCCATCGCCTATTAGATAAAATTCTTCTGTTGAATCAATATAGCTTGTTGAGTCAGAGCGCGTCGAGTAACCGGGCGACCATATCCTGACATCACCCGAAGCCTGCGTTATGAAAGTGGTGTCGTGTTCGGTAACCTCTATCAGGTCGGCCCACATGAATGTGGAATCGGTGGCTTCCTCGTTAAACCTGAGCAGATGTGCATCTCCTTTTATTAATCTTCGGCCAAGGGAGTCCCGTTCGGCATAGTTGCCGGTAAGCCGGGTCCTGTTTTCTGTATCCAGCATAAATACTCTGCTGTGCAGTTCGTAATATTCACTTACCCTGTTACTGAACATACTGTCGGCCTCAACGTACTGCGTTGAATCGGCGAACTGCACATTCCCCCTGAAAACCGCACTGTCCTGTTCGGAGAAATAGATTCCGCTGTCTGCAAGAAGAATACCCCTTTCATCCTCGAGCCTGAGTTTTACAGGAAACTGAGCAATTTCTGAATTGAAACTGTAGTAGGCCTGGGTGCTGAAGATGGTTACGTTCTCTGTAACAATAATTACGCGGCTCTCAAAATTACTGTCGTCGATCAGGTAATTGTATATGGCTTTGTCCGACCAGATTGTCTCCCTTGGACTGGTTACCTGAATGTTACCGAATGCCCTGATCTCATTCAGGTCCAGATATTGAAATACGCTGTCTGCTTCGATCATGGAATCCTGTATACGCAGCTGTACATTTCCGGTAAGTTTCCTGCCAGGGCCGAGGGCTCCGGTGAACCCCTCCAGCTGATCGGCCTGAAGAATCTGTACCTGACTTTGGGATTGTACAGGATGCGGTGTCCCGAAAAACAGCAGTATCAGAACAAGCGCCGTGGCCGATTTGGTAATCCGGATCATAACTGGAACTGTCCGGTTATCTTTTTCAGCCGGTATTCGGTGAGATCGTCTTTCCCCGATAATCCTTCACCGGCAATGCTGTCGGCCGGCGACACAATGGTCACAAATCCGGGGGCATTGATGTGGCGGGTATGGTAAAACCATTTCAGGTACTCGGTTCTGAGTATATTTTCTGTTTCAAGGTTGATCACAACCACATCCCCCTCAAATTCAAATTCGGTCTCTCTGCTGTGGTATATGGAGTGGTCGGCAAATACAAGTGTGACAGGTGTACCAAGTGAATCATAAGCGGTAATGGTGACCGGACCTTTCATATGGGATTCGTTGCGCCCATGCCTTTCATAAGTGGCAGTGTAAGGGCTCTCGAGGGTAATTATCCTGCGGCCGTTTTCAATCAGATGTGTTCTTACATCCCAGCTTTCGGTTACGGAAAATACAGAATCGCTCAGGGCTTCGCTCACTAACTGGCTGTCGTACTCACTCAGGTCAGAACAGGAGATGAGTAAAGCGGCCAGAGGTAAAAACAGACGTAAGGGTTTAATAAACATGTTCAGAGTGTGCCAAAAATGCGGTCGCCTGCATCGCCAAGTCCCGGAACGATAAATGCTTCGTTGTTCAGACAATCATCAATGGCAGCCGTAACAATATGCACATCAGGGTGATTGTCGAGTATATGGCGGATACCTTCGGGAGCGCTGATGAGACACATAAAAAGTATCTTTTTGGCGCCCTGTTTCTTCAGGTACCCGATGGCATCGTGAGCACTTCCGCCGGTAGCTAGCATAGGATCGACCAGCAATACGAATGAGGTTTTAATTCCGTCAGGTAGTTTAACGTAGTAATCGATCGGTTTGTGTGTGGTTTCGTCACGGTACATGCCGAGATGCCCCACCTTGGCATCAGGGATGAATTGAATGATGCCGTCTACCAGGCCCAGGCCAGCTCTTAGAATGGGTACTACAATAATATTTGAATTCAGTTCGAAACCCGTGGTGTCCTGAATGGGTGTAGTAACCCGGGTTTCCCTCAGTGGTATACTAATGAGCGAATGATAGGCCAGGATAGTAGCAATTCTGGCAAGGGCCTGGCGAAATGGTGCCGTCGGTGTGTTTTTGTCTCTGAGTATGGTCAGATCCCTGTGAACCACAGGGTGATCAATAACTGTGACCTGATCTTTACTGAATGCTGCCATCGGTTAGTTTTTAGGAGTTCAGGTCTTCTGCTTCCATTCGATTGAAATACTCATGTGTAACCCGGTACACTACTCCGGAGAGTGCAAACAGGGCTATCAGGTTGGGAAGTGTCATCAGCCCAAGCGCCACATCACCTATTGCCCAAACGGTACCAAGTGCCAGAATGGCGCCAACAAAGTGCATGATTATATATACGACACGGTAGTAGATTATCGATCTGTCACCCAGCAGATACTGTATGGACCGGTCTCCATAATAACTCCAGCTTATTGATGTGGAAACACCAAAAAGCAGAACGCATATGGTAACAAGATAGGCCCCGCCGGGCAGTATTGGAGACAGACCAATTTCGAATGCCCTGGCAGTAAGTGGGGCACCGTTTTCAACAACATTTCCAAAAAGTTCACGAATCTGGTTGTTATCAGGGTCATAGGCCATTTTTGTGCCTGGTCCGGTGTAGATGGTTCCATTGAACAGCTGGCTTTGAGCAGCATCTGCATACAGGGTATCGATCAGTATTCCGTATCGCATCACATTTCCGTTGGCGGGCACACCATTATTAACTATCAGCAATCCGTCGTCGAAGCCCTCAAAACCAACGGTCTCTTCTATAGCAAAGCTGGTGTCGCCGGAATTGATGAATATAGCAGAGGGGTGCTTTGCATCCCATGCACCGGTGATGCAGATTACCAGGCCGGTCATGGTGCAGACAACAAGTGTATCGATAAAAGGCTCAAGCAGGGCCACTACACCCTCGCGGACCGGTTCGTCGGTTTTGGCAGCAGCATGGGCAATTGGAGCCGATCCCTGCCCGGCCTCGTTTGAGAACAGACCACGCTTGATACCCCAGACAAGGGTAGTCATAAAGGCGCCTGATCCCACACCGAGCACTCCGGCTACCGGGTCAAATGCCGAGGTGATGATGAGACCGAGTGTGGGTATTACCATGTCATAATTCATCAGCAAAATAACAAGGGCTCCAAACACGTACAAAACCGCCATTAAGGGGGTCAGCTTTGCAGTTACATTGCCGATTCTTTTGATACCACCCAGAATTACAATCGCAACAAAACCGGCTGTAAAAAGACCAGTAATGTAAACCGGGATCATGAATGCGCTTTCCATACTGTCGGCAACGGTATTGGCCTGTATCGCATTACCGGTCAGGAAAGAACAAATTACAGCACTTACCGCAAAAACTATACTAAGCCATTTCCAGTTGCTGCCTAAACCTTTTTCGATGTAGTACATTGGCCCGCCCGAAACACTTCCGTCATCATTCTGTTCACGGTAGAGTACAGCCAGCGTACACTCTGAGTATTTAATGGCCATACCGAAAATGGCCGTTATCCACATCCAGAAAAGTGCGCCCGGGCCTCCGTAATGAATAGCCAGGGCCACGCCTGCAATATTCCCGATACCCACAGTTGCAGAAAGCGCGGTGCTAAGTGCCTGGAAGTGGTTAATGTCTCCCTGATCGTTCGGATCGTCATAGTAGCCGGTCAAAACCCTGAAGCCATGCTTCAGTTTTCTGATCTGAATAAAACCAAGGCGAACTGTAATAAACAGACCATAACTCAAAAGAACTACAACCATAAGAGGCATCACCTCAGGTGTGTTCCAAACAAGATCATTGAGAAAATTTACTATTCGTTCAAATGTCTGCATGTTCTTTACTCTTATGGTCGGTGGTTGGTTCGTTCCCCAAAATTAAAGACGGAAGGTATAAAAGAAATGCCTATTGGTAAAAGTGATAAAGTCATATTTGGCATTAAAAATCATAAAAAGTATGCCGGATCCTTGAAAAACAGGTAAAAATTGGTGTATGGAGTGAATTTTTTAAAAAATGGAATTCCGGATAATACAGTGATACACGGGTTTTTTCCAATCGGATAACGTCATGTTATAATACAACACCTCACTATTTGAACAAGATTGAAAATTTTCATTTAATTTTTTTTCAGCTACGGAACGAATTTTAAATAAATCGTGCTTTATAGATTTCCTAAACCATATATTTGGTTGTAACCTGATGAATTGCAATTACTAATAAAATTAGACGCCGTGAATAACGACAAAAATAAAAACATGACAAAAGCTGATATTGTGGACATAATATCATCGTCTACGGGAATAGCTAAAGTAGAAACCGAAGCCGTTGTAAAGGGTTTTATGGATACGGTTATTGAAGCTCTGAAAGATGGTAAGTCAATCGAACTGAGAGGTTTTGGAAGCTTCAGGGTAGTGAAAAGGGCTCAGAGGGTAGCCCGGAACCCGAAAACCAACCAGGAAGTAATTGTGCCTGAACAATTGGTGCCGGTTCTGAAAGTTTCCAGAGAGTTTAAAAAAGCTGTTGCTGAAACCAACACACCATAATTGGCTGTTTGTAGCTTCTATCCGGAATCGTATCTAAATTGACGTTGCAGCTGGATTTTAACCAGCTTTTTCGTATTTTTGCGTTCCGTCAGAAAAAAGTGCCCGCCGGGCATTTACTCAAACATCTTAAATTTTTTAAAAATGCCAAGCGGAAAAAAAAGGAAAAGAGCAAAGATTGCCAAGCACAAGCGCAAGAAAAGACTTCGCAAGAATCGCCATAAGAAAAAATAAATGCCTTGTATCAAGGCATTTTTTTTAGGCCGCAGCCTCAATAAACGATTTGTCGGCAACCATTATAACCTTGTTGGTTCGCACAAGTATCTGCTGTAATCGGCGGCCAACAAATTTGTGTACATCATTAAGATCTGTAATTCCGGTGAATTCGTAATCAAGGTAGGATATGAGGCTCATTACCGACAGGTATCGCCCTTCAAAATCTCCTTCAACCTCAACATGCCAGCGGGTTATCACATCGTCGCCGTGAATAACATTTCTGATTTTTTGGTTTACTGAATCCATCCAGCGGCTGGCTGCTTCAACTCTTGCATGCCCTTTCCTGCAGTCGATGGAATTGTAAATCAGGTCGGTATTGAATACCCAGTTAACCTCAACATCAATTCTCGGAACCACAACGATGTTGGTAAACTTGCCTCCCTTAAGCATCGGATGGTTCTGCATGCCCTCGAGCTGTCGGGCCAGGTTGATCTCCCTGAAACGGTCCCAATCTAGGTGCAGATTCAATGTTTTGATGTGCTCACTGATTTTATTCAGATCTATGGTTATATCAAGGCCGATTGCGTTAATTGTCTTGTCGGTCCAAACCCGGAAATTCTGAGTTTTAATATCCCTGTTCTGAAGATCTGTCTGTATTTTATTTATGATTGAGTTAAATATCGGATAATGCATGTTGTTACCTTTTAATTTTGCCCTCGAAGCGCTTCGCAAGCTTCACTATCTCTGATGAATAATTATTACACACTAATATATTTAGTAGGTGAGTTAAAACGCAAACTGATTGGAACATTTTTTGTTTCAGCCATAACAGGCGGAAAAAATGTAATTGACCTTATATTTGAAGATTCTAATGATGCTGTAACGGTAAGAGTGGTTGCATCACCGGGTAATCAGGTGCTTTTTATGGATTACAACCGGAAAAAATCACAGTCGAACAGGCTCGCTTTTTTTTCAGAAATTAATTCTCAGCGCGTAGTTTCAGTCGAACTGGCTGAGTCGGACAGGCTTATCACTATACGATTTGAAAATGGCAAGTACCTTCTCATTGTATTGTATGGATCGGCGGCTAATGTTATGCTTGTAGATGATGGAATAGTAGTGGAAGCGTTCAAAAACCCGGACCGGTACACCGGTTCCGAGGAGCCAAAACCACGTCCGCCCATGGCTCTTACAATTGCAACAACAGGGGATATTTTCAGGGATATACTGAAGGTTAATCCGTTGTTGCCACGTACATTTCTCAAAAACCTGCCAATGTTGAAGTCTGTTGAATCTGCCGGTAGTGATGAGATTCATGCTATTGCCGGCAAACTTAACGATATACTGATGCATCGGTTTGAGCCCGGCCTGAATCCTGATGGTAACTTCAACCCCTGGCCGGCTGATATACTTCCTGTTGCCGGCAAGGAGGTTTTCGAAAGTGTTAACAGGGCTGTGCGTACAGCCTGGTATGCAAGGGTGAAAACGGAAAGGTTCAGCCGGAAATTCAATTTGATGCAGAAACTTGTTTCCAGGGCAAATGATAAGTTTAAAAGCAGATTATATTCACCCGAAAACGAAGAAAAAAGCAAGGCCCGCGTACTGCAAAATGAACGTTTCGGCCATTTGCTGATGGCTAATCTGCATATTGTTCCGGATAATTCCGGCAGTATTACTGTATCCGATCTGTTTGCCGGTGGTGAAGTAACCATTCCTTTACAGCCAGGGCTCACGATGACCGAAAATGCAGCTTACTTTTATGAAAAGGCCAGGAAAGGGAAAAAGTCGGTGAAAATTGCTCATGAAAGCCGTGAGGAAATTCAGCACAAGGCCAGCCTGTCGGAACAGTTGCTCGAATCGCTGAATGAACTAGCTGAACAGAAGGACCCCGAAACCCTCGAAAAGTGGATGGATACGAACCGTCGGACTTTTGAAATACTCGGCCTCAATGAAGAGGAAATTGAGGGCAAAGGTTTCCCGTTCAGACGGATTCAGATCGGGAAGTATGATATTTGGATTGGGAAAAGTGCTGCCGGCAATGATGAACTGCTCAGGGCGAGCCATAAAGAGGATGTGTGGATGCACGCACGCGGTGTATCCGGATCACATCTTATTATTCGTATGAACCGTTCTGCCGCCTTTCCGGAACCGGCCGTTCTTGAAAAGGCAGCCGGTGTTGCAGCCTGGTTGTCGAAGGCCCGCACTACCGGTATTGCACCGGTAATTTACGCCAAAAGAAAACATGTGAGAAAACCCAAAGGTGCTGCACCGGGTCTGGCTCTGGTCGACAGGGAACAGGTATTGCTGGTGGAACCCGCACCTCCCGAATCAGCGCAGGATTTATGAACAGATTACCAGAACGAATCTTTCTTACCGGTTTTATGGGTGCTGGCAAAACCACCATCGGCCGCATTCTTGCCGGTCGGTTTAAATACATATTTATTGATCTCGATCACTATATCGAGAAAAAAGAACGCAAAACGGTGTCTTATATATTCAGTAAATTTGGCGAGGCACATTTCCGTAATCTTGAAAAGAAATATCTCGCCGAACTTGCAGGTTGGAAAAACGTTGTTGTTGCCCTTGGCGGCGGTACACTTACCGATACTGACGTGGTCAACAGCATAAAAAGTTCGGGGGTACTAGTATATATAGATGTTGCTATGCACACCATTCTCGAACGGGTGAAAAGGAACCATAAGCGACCTCTGTTACTTGATGATAACGGTTCTCTTAAACCCGATAAAATTCTTGAATCTGAACTGAAAGAGTTGCTGGATCGCAGGCGCCAACTATATGAGATGGCACATATAACCGAAGTGCAGGTAGCCGGTAACTCCGCAGAAAAACATGCTGAAAATCTCATCCCGAAAATCGAACAAATTGGTACATCATTTTAACATTGATACCTCGGGTACACATACCTGTCAGGTTTATGCCGGCCATGGAAGCCTGAGTGTTCTGCCTGAGAGAATCCGTTTATACAACCAGAAAAAGGTGCTGCTTCTTATTGATGAAAATGTGGATGAACTGTACGGGCAAAGAATTACTGAAATGTTGGTTTCGGAAGGTTTTGTACCTGCGGTTCATAAAATTCCACCGGGTGAAACGTCAAAATCTGCAGGTAAATGGCTTGAAGCTGTTGATTTCTGCTTCGATAACGGTGTAAACAGGAAAACCCCCCTGGTTGCAATCGGGGGTGGCGTTACAGGCGATCTTGCCGGTTACGTAGCTGCATCGGTAATGCGTGGCATTCCGCTGGTTCAGGTTCCCACCACACTGCTTGCCATGGTCGACAGCTCCCTGGGAGGCAAGACCGGTATTAATCATCCTTCTGGTAAAAACCTTATCGGAGCGTTCTACCAACCTGATACCATAATCTCGGATATCGTTTTCCTTGAAACACTGCCAGCCAGGGAATGGCGTTGCGGTATGGCAGAAATAATCAAGTATGGAGCAATCGCCGATCCTGAATTGTTCGCCCTTGCCGCCCGGTTTAAATCAGGCTATTCAGAACCAGCCAAACTCACTGAACTCATCATTCGATGTGCCGGAATCAAAGCCGCCATAGTCACCGAAGACGAAAAAGAAGCCGGAAAGCGGGCCTGGCTGAATTTTGGCCATACTTTTGCCCATGCACTTGAATCATTAACCGATTACAGGCGCTTTTCTCATGGCGAGGCCGTTTATATCGGTATGGTGGCTGCACTGAAATTATCGAACCTGGCGGGAGCAAGCCTGGATGAATCTCCGCTTTTTCAGTTTCTGGACGGCTACAAGCTTAAGGTTTTGGACTTGAAACCGCGGATACCCGACCTGGTAGCAAAAATGTTTCTGGATAAGAAAAGTCTCAACAATACCGTTCGGGTAGTATTGCTGAACAGTTACGGACAACCGCGGATAGATGACATTACCGATCTGAGCCTGTTGGAAAAATCCTGGGATTTTGCACTTGAAACTTGTAACTGACCGCAGCATTGATGTGAATCTATTGTCGCATTTAAATCAAATAATGCCCTTAACGTTGTTTAAACAAAGAAAAAATAGTTGATCTTACGATGGATATATAACTCCTGGCGATTTTTCTGGGGCATATTCTGGTTTATCGCAATTGCGGCGATCCTCATGGTCGTAGTGGCGTTCTTTGTTCTGCAACTCGATTCGACAAAGGAGATGCTCGCACAACGGGCCGAGAAATATTTTGTGGAAAATTTTAATGGTGAGCTCCGAATCGGTAAACTCGACGGGCTTATACCGTTCCGTTTTGAAGTACTCGATGTGAGCGTTGTCTATTACGGATCGGATGGTGAAACGATTGAGGCCGATACTGTTTTCAGCAGCGAATCGATAGTGCTTGGCCTGGATCTGTGGGATATGATCCGCAATCGTATTTCCGTGAACTATTTCAATCTTGAAAACCCGGTACTAAAACTCACACATACCGGGAATGACAGCTACACGATTAACCGTGTTTTCGAAACCCCGATAACGGATACACTCCAGACAGAACGACCTGAGAGAAAGCTGCCTGTGATATTTGCACCGTCTGTCGCAATCTCGTCCGGACAGATTACCATAGATCATTACCAGTGGGAACCTGGAGACATCCGGCTGCCACAACCACTGCATTTCAGAAACCTCGACCTGCAGATGTATGTTGAACTTAATTCATCCCAGCGGTTTGTCGATATTGAATCACTTTCTTTCGTAATCCCAGATCTGCAAAACGATGAGTTCTTTCTGTCGGGGCAGTTCTACAACGACGAGAGATATCTTGAATTTAACCGGGTGCTGTTCAATTCCGGGAAAACTAACCTTTCCGCCACGTTCGAAATTGATGGTGTAGACCTCACAAAGCCTGACATTCGTGATCAGTTCGTAAATGCTTCATACCGTCTGATTATGGATTCCGCTACACTCACACCCGCCGACTATAGTGATATTATTGATGATTGGGGTCGGTATACATCCGCTATTCATCTCGAAGTTCTGGCCGAAGGCACTATGCAGGTGTTGGATGTGAATCGTTTTAATATGAGCTATGGAGGTAGTGATTTTTTCTTCTACGGGCAATTTACAGATCTGTTGAAATCCGAATCGTTCTCCTATGATGTGATATTGGACTATGTCCGGATTCGTGATCACGACATAAAACAATTAGCGATTTTACAGGATTTCAGATTTTCAGACTGGGATTCTCTAACTACAAGGGGCCACATAAACGGGACCATTAACAGTGTTGATGGTGTAATTACTGTTGAACCACCAAGGGGTATTGTTACGCTTACCGGAGAAGCAGCTTTCCGGGATTCCCTGGTGTATTCAGTAGCAATGCAGGTTGACTCACTGAATCTGGCACATTTCCCCTCAGTAACCGGGAATAATTCAAACATCAATCTAACCGTGAATATGCGCGGCTCCGGTTCGGATCTGCTTTCGAGTTCCGGTTTCTGGGGCCTGTATGCCCGCAATACGTTTCTCGAGAACTATGATATTCCGATGCTTGATCTGGAACTTGCCTTCAGGAACGGGGTTTTTGAACCGGAATTCTTTATAACCGAGGGAACAGGAACTGCCAGTGGCAGCGGAAGGGTCGATATGAATCATACCGATCCGTTAACACAGTTCAGCGGGAACATTGACGGTTTTAATCTCCGGAATCTTATTCGGTCATCAAACATCCCTGTTACAGATCTTAACGCCAATTACTCTGTAAATCTAAAAGGGACCAATGCAGACAGACTCTCGGGCGAGCTGCTCGTCGGTATCCGCGAGTCGGCATATAACGGTGAAATAATCGACAGCCAATCCGTGGTACTGACCCTGAATGATGCTGAACTTGGTAACCGGCGGCTTGATCTGAAAAGCGATATCGTAAATCTGACGGCTGTAGGGTCAATTAAACCTTCCGCAATTGCACAAATGTTAAGTCTTTGGAAATGGGAAGTAAATTCGAGGCTTGAAAAGAGGCTCTGGTTTGCAGATTATGATGTTAAAGGCACATCTGAAAAGCCCACCGGGGGAGATCCTATTCGAATTGATTTGAAGGGAAGCCTGAATAATCTGGACCGTGTTTCCAGAATCTATAATGCTTTTCCCGACATCGATACCGATTCCGACTTTGAAATATCACTGAGGGCTGATCATGAAACCTTGGCGATGTCCGGCATCCTTCACAGCCGCGGGTTCAGATCCGATAGCCTTGTTGCCTCGGGAGCAAGCATAACTTTTAACGGGCAGCTCAAACCGGCAGACGTGAGAGTCAATTATCTTGATATTGACCTGACAGCAGATGTTGAAACAATCGACCACCCTGCCCTCGATATAGCCGGCATTAGTTTTAGGGTACGCACCACTGATGACCGGTGGGAATTTGGAACTGAAATAAAGAGCATAGGAAATGATTTTACTCTGGAAAGCGGTGCGGAAGTCGTTGTCTCGGATTCCTCAGTAGTAATGAAAATGGACCGTTTCTATCTGGGCGATGATGAATTTGACTGGAAAAATTCCAGGGATATTAAAATCATCTATGATAATAACCGAAGATTAATAATTGATGATCTTGAAATATCCAGTGAGGATGGTCTTGTAGCACTTAACGGAGTGTTCAGCGACCTTGATACCGATTCCATGCGTTACAGCCTGGAAGAGGTAGGTCTGGGTGCGGTATCTACCCTGATAGGTGGGCGGGTAAGTTTTGAGGGTAAACTAAATGCAACGGTAACTACAAAAACTCTCACAACCAGCCCGACCATTGAGGGTGATATTTTTGTGGATGGGTTGCACCTCGAAAACAGATTGATCGGTGATGTTAACTTTAGAAGTGTCTATAACCCGGTAAACCGCCATTTCGACACCAGTCTCTCGGTTGAAATCGATGAGCAGAAGTATGCAGATTACAGGCAGGGCAATAACGGTGTTGGAAACAGGCTGTACCTGGATGGGTTTTTTGTA
This sequence comes from Balneolaceae bacterium, assembly GCA_007694035.1. Taxonomy (GTDB): domain Bacteria; phylum Bacteroidota; class Rhodothermia; order Balneolales; family Cyclonatronaceae; genus RECM01. Next base: position 37,738 of record RECM01000176.1, on the reverse strand, counting down.
CCTCCCAATCCCGAAAACCCGGCCGATACAGTCTATTATTTTGATGCAGACTTAAAGGAAATCGACATGTGGATTCTTCCTTTGATTGTAAGTGATATTTTCGAAGAAGTCGAAGGCAGGTCATCCGGGACTGGCGTGCTTTTCGGAACCCTCGAAGATTACTACTTCAATGCTCTTTTCCAGCTCGATAGGGTCTATGCACGTCCGGCTTTCCTGAATACCGACTACACACTTTCAGGCCCGCTTGAACTCGACAGAATAACCGGTGTATTTATCGACAATGTATCGGTGTCGGACGGCCGGCAGGGGCGGGGTAATCTCTATGGAATCGTTGACCTTAATGATTTTGAGCGCGAGAAATATCTGAATATCTCATTGACCCTTGACCGGTTGCAGTTTCTCAATAACCGTTATTCACCGGAAGAACCATTTTATGGTAATGTAACCGGAACCGGTGAGGTAAATTTGATCGGGCTGAATACGTCACCTTACCTTAGAACTACCCAGACGATCGTAGTAACATCAGATTCCAGGCTTTCCATACCGCTGCTCGATGAAGCCAGTGTTGAGGAACAGTCGAGGCTCATCCGGTATGTGACAAGTTTCGATGAAGCTTTTCGTCCCAGGGCAGACCGCACGGTTGAGCAGGATCAGCCGGATGAAAATCTCGGATTTATGGAAATTTTCCAGTTCGACCTGCAGTTTGTTGCGCCCCAGAATACTACGGTACAGCTTGTATTTGATCCGGTTACGGGAGAAATAATTACGGCCAGGGGCAACGGACGTATACGGATTACCCTCGAAGATCAGACTTTGCAAATGTTCGGCAGGTTTGATATCGACGGCGGCGATTATCTGTTTGTAGGTGGTGATATCTTCAGCCGCCGGTTCTCCATTCGCGAGGGTGGTAGCATTACATGGGAAGGAGATCCTGCCAATGCCCGTGTTGATATTACGGCCGCTTACAGGTCAAGACCGAATATTGCTCCTGTCGATCCGGCCATTCCTGATGACACACCACAGCGTATTCCCGTCGACCTGGTACTTGTTATAAGGGGCAATCTCGATAGTATTGAGAACGAGTTCTATTTTGAGTTTCCCAATGCAACTGACGCCTCTGAATACACAACACTGTTGTCGATCATCAATAATGAAGAACAAAAACTGATTCAGGCAACCAGTCTGCTGTTTACAGGTACATTTATACAGACCGGTGCAATGGGAACTGATACTGGTGCTTTTGGCAGGGATTTCCAGGGCAGGGCAGCCGGGCAGGCCGGCCTGAGCCTGCTTTCCAATCAGATTACAGCGCTGCTGAACTCAAACCTCAATAACCTTAATCTGGATGTGGACCTGAACCTGACAGGACTCGACCAGGCCGATCTTGGGGTGGCCTTGCGACTGTTCGACGACCGGCTTATACTGCGGGGCGGAGTTTACCGCGATGTATATGACGAAAGCGCGGAAGTGAGTATTGGCGATCTCGGAGTCAGGTACAGGATAAATCGTGCCCTTTCGGTAGAACTTTTTCACCGTAAGGATCAGCGCCTTGCCCTGCAGCAAACAGAAACCCAGGTTGAAAGCGTAAATGGCATCGGCCTTGAAGCGCGGGTTCAATTTAACACATGGCGTGAACTTGGACAGCGTATATGGGGTTCTATCAGAAAAATTTTTGTATCCTCAGAAGAACGTACACCGGAAGTAGCCGAATCTGTAGAATAATCTTAATTAATAGAAATGTATGGGGATGAAAAGAACCAAAAAAGAAATAGAAAAATTTATACTCGATTTTTTGTACAAACACGGAGATAATTTTATTCCGGTCGAAGTGCTGTCAACCGCACTGAACATGCAAAAAGGCGCTCACAGAAAGCAACTCAATAAAGCTGTTCATTCTCTGATAGCCCAAAATGTACTCCGCTCCAGAAACAGGGGTAACGAAATAAAACTGGAACAGGATCCCGACAAACTGGTACTGGCAGACGGCAGAATTACCTTCAATCGTTTCAGTGTGGGGTTTGTAAAAATTGGCGACGGTACCACCGAAATAAGAATACCCAGAAAGAAGACAGGTCTGGCACTTCCTGGCGACAGGGTAACGGTCAAGGTCTCATCCGATGGTCGCACTGGCAAACAGGAAGGCAAGGTTACCGGAATAGTTAGCCGGGGTGGCAGAATTTATGTCGGTACGTTTAAAAAGGAGGGGAAAAACCAGCTGTATATTCAGCCCGATGAAAAATCGGCCCACATCAATTTTTTTGTTTTGGCAGAGAATACAAAGAATGCCAAAAACAACGATAAAGTGACATTCGAACTGGTCGACTGGATTCACCCGAAGTCTCTTCCCGAAGCACGTATAACAGAAGTTCTAGGGCCCAGTGGCAGCAACGATGCGGCCATGCTGTCGGTACTCGCCGAAAACCAGCTTCGCAGTTCGTTCCCGGATGATGTGGACAGTTTTGCTGAACGTGTTGCCACTGATATCCCCAAGTCGGAATATAAACGGCGTCTTGATCTTCGGGGTGAAACAGTATTTACAATTGATCCTGAAGATGCCAAGGATTTCGATGATGCCCTGAATATTAGCGTGCTCGAAAATGGTAATTATTACCTGGGTGTTCACATTGCTGATGTTTCCCATTACGTGCAGCCCGATAGTATTCTCGACCGGGAAGCCTACAGCAGGGGTACCAGTGTGTACCTGGTTGACAGGGTTATACCCATGCTCCCTGAAAAACTCAGCAACGGTGTGTGCAGCCTGAGGCCAAATGAGGAAAAGCTCACCTACAGCTGTTTTATGGAGGTAACACCCAAAGGTAAGGTGGTCAGGTACTCGGTGGAGGAAACCATAATCAGTTCGTCTTACAGACTTTCCTATGAGGAGGCGCAGGAGATCATTGACGGAAAAAAACATGACTTGTCGGAACCGATGCGAATTCTTTCCGAAATGACCCGCATGCTCACGGCCAAACGTTTTCGCGAGGGATCAATCGATCTGAATACACCTGAGCCCCGTTTTGAACTCGACGAAAATGGCAAACCACTGAACGTTTATCTCAAGAAAAGGCTGATTGCCCACCGCCTGGTTGAAGAATGCATGCTGCTTGCCAATAAAACTGTTGCCTTGCAAATTGAACAGATGCGCAAGGCCACCGGTAAGAAAGCCTCCAAAGATCTCTATCCTTTTTTTTACAGGATTCACGATAAACCGGATGCCGAAAAACTGCAGAATATTGCTGAAACCGTTAAACCGCTTGGTATCAGCCTGGATGTGAAAACAGACAATGTAAAACCCGGACAGATAAATGAACTGCTCGATCAGATTAAAGGAAAACCACTCGAATACACTGTAAATGAACTGGTACTCCGGTCGATGGCGAAAGCGGTTTACAGCCCTAAAAATATCGGCCATTTCGGCCTTGGCTTTGGTTACTATGCCCACTTTACAAGTCCGATCCGCCGGTATCCCGATATCATTGTCCACAGACTGCTAAAGAATTATTTCTTCGGAATACCCGGCTACAGCTTTGAAGAATTAAGCCGGTTCGGAACGGATTGCAGCGAACGCGAAAAAATGGCTGTTACTGCCGAGCGTGATTCCATTAAGCTGAAACAGGTTGAATTCATGTCCGAAAGGATCGGAATGGAATTTAATGGTGTTATAAGTGGAGTTACCGAACGAGGCCTTTTTGTCAATATAAACGATCTCTACTGTGAAGGTATGGTCAGCGTGAGTGACCTGAAAGATGATTATTACGTGTACGATCAGAAAAGGCATTGTCTCAGTGGCCGGCATGGTGGTAAGACCTATATGCTTGGTGGTGATGTGCGCGTAAAAGTGATTAACACCAGTATAGAACAGCGGCAAATTGATTTTGAACTTGCCTGAGTATTTAATCCGGCCTTTTATTAAAATGAGAACAGAATGCGGGTCTGCTGCAGGCAGACCGTTCAGATGTTTCCGGTATTTTGTAGTGGAGGATGCAACCGGGTGTTGAATGAACTTATGGTAAAACCCGGTACAGCCGGAAATTCCGGTACATCAATGCATTTTGAAGCAGAAATATCAAAAATCTGTAAAAAATTACCGCAATCAAACTAATATAGTACAAAATTGCGTTACGTTAAGAGTAATCCAAAAACTATCCTGAAATCAGCATCAAATGAACGTTTACGGGAATCTTTTCAAGAGTGTACTTCTGATATTCGCACTGCTTTTTGCAGCTGAAACCGCGTATTCACAGTTTACCTTCTTTGGAAAAAACAGGGTGCAATACAGCTCGTTCGATTGGAGAATAATTCAATCCGATCATTTCGACATTTATTACTATGATTCGAAAAATTACTACCTGGCTGAGTTTTCAGCCAATGCGCTTGAGGCTGCTTACTGGCAACTCTCGCAGGATTTCCGCCATCAGATTCACGATCGGATCAAGGTAATTGTGTATGATTCACATACCGATTTTTCCCAGACGAATGTCGTTCCGCTGCCGGTCGACGCTCAGGGCATCGGCGGGGTAACAGATAAATTCAAAAACCGGATTACTATCCCGTTCCAGGGTGATTACAGCGATTTCCGGCGCGTTCTGCACCATGAGTTGCTTCACGCTATGGTCAACGATATGTACTACGGCGGAAATATCCAGACCCTGGTGTCAGGATCCAATCAGCTTTTCTTCCCTCTCTGGTTTGAAGAGGGACTGGCCGAATACACGGCCCTGGGCTGGGACACGAATACCGATATGTTTATCCGGGATGCTGTGATCAATACCTATCTGCCGCCAATCAGGCAACTGGGCGGGTATTTTGCTTACCGGGGAGGCCAGGCTGTATGGAACTATATAGTTGAAGAGTACGGCCGTGAAAAAATTGGCGAAATTTTACAGCGGATTAAGAATAACCGGAATATTGATGCCAGTTTCCGTCAGTCAATTGGTCTGAGCATCGACGAGCTCAGCGAGCGCTTTCACGATCATCTGCGCCAAAGGTACTGGCCTGAGGTCGCTGAACGCGAGAATCTTAAAAATATCGCAACCCATCTTACCAAACGCGAGGGAAGGGGCGGTTCCTATAATACCAGCCCGGCAATTTCACCTCTGGGCGACCGCATTGCCATGATTACAAACCGCCGGGGGTACTTCGACGTCGTCGTAATATCGGCATTCGACGGCAGAATGCTCAAAACCCTGATCCGGGGCGAAGACAACGTAGACTTCGAAGAACTCAATATTCTCAATCCCAATCTTGCATGGTCGCCGGATGGCTCACAGATAGCACTTTCGTCACGCTCACGGGGGCAAAACGATATCTCTATTGTTGACTATAGCACAGGTGAAGTTAGAAAGATTCAGTTCCCGTCACTCGATGCAATCGGTTCGGTTGCCTGGTCACCCGACGGCAAAATGATCGCGTTTCAGGGTAACCGTGGACCATTTGTTGATATCTACTTATATAACCTGGAAACGCAGGCATTTACCGGAATTACCAACGATGTTTTCAGCGATTCGGATCCCGCTTTTTCACCCGATTCACGGTATGTTTACTTCACCTCCGACAGGGGCAACAGGTTACGTTTGAATACCTACAGAACCAATTACAACGTATTGGCTAATCCCAATCTTAATCAGACAGATATTTACCGTGTGCGGATTGATGACAATCGCGTTGAGCGAATGACAAATACCCCGGGATGGAATGAGGAACGTCCACTGTTGACCAATGATGGCAGAATGATTTATATCTCCGATCAGAATGGCATTAATAATGTTTATGTGATGGATCTGGATAGCCGTGAAAGCCGGCCGCTTACCGACCTGGTTACGGGTGTGATGCAGATGTCGTTGAGCAGGGATGGCAGCAAGCTTGCAGTAAATTCCATCAACGCAGGCTATCTGGATATTTTTCTTATCAACGATCCGTTCAGCAGGGTCAAGGATACGCCTCTATCTGATAACTACTGGGCGCAACGGCGTGCCCGTGAGTCTGAGGAACTCAGAGTGCCGGCTATTGGATTTGGAAGACGCACATTTGGTGGCGAAATCAGGCAATTAACCGTATCTGATCCGGATACCCCCGATGCAGAAGAGGCGGAAATCGTGGAAGTCCGCGATACGGTCCGTACCGATATCATCGATTTCCGTAATTATGTATTTGGCGATACGGCCGACGATGAAATCGCGGAGTTACTTGCAGAAGATATTTTTACCGTTACAGATAACAAGACAGACGATGGCCGCTTTATTCCGACCAGGTACAGACTCAATTTCAGTCTTGATTATGCAGGTGCAGGCGGTGGCATTGCCACCGGTGGTTATGGTACGTTTGCTTCGGCCGGTATTCAGCTTGTAGCCAGTGATGTACTTGGGGATCACCAACTCGGTTTTGCCTCAAATCTGGTTTTGGATCTCCGAAATAGTTCATACTCAATGTATTATGGCTATTTCGCTAACCGCACCAATATCACGGCTCAATACTTTCACTCGGCATTCAACTTCCAGCAGTTTCTCGGAGGCCCGCTTTCCAGAATTCGTTTTTATGGTGGGGGCGTAACCTTCTCGCGTCCGTTCAACAAGTTTGAACGAATTGAGTTTACCCAGTCTCTCTTTACGATTTCACTTGATCAGGCGGGGTTCCAATTCAGCGAAAGTGATCGTGAGTATTTGTTCTATCCGCAGTTGAGTTATGTAAGAGACAAAACTAGACCAGGATTTATAACACCCTGGGGAGGCAGCAGAATGATGGTGTCTCTCACTGGCAGCGTTCCATTCAGCGACCAGTTCCCTGGATTCGTATCGTTGTCGGCCGATGTGAGAAAATACATTGGTATACTCGGGCCATATGTAATTGCGCTGCGTGCCACCGGTGCTGTTTCCGAAGGGCCGAATCCTCAAAAGTTCTACCTGGGTGGTATGCAGAACTGGATCAATTTCAGACAGGACGATAACATCAACCTTCTGGACGATGACCTGAAAAATATCTTTATATCACCTTCCGGTTATCCAATGCGTGGTTATGGTTACTTCCGGGGTATCGGTGAGAAGTATACACTGATGAACGCGGAATTCAGGTTCCCGCTGTTCGCGGCCATCCTGCCTGGACCAATCCCCATTATTCCGCTCTACAATATTCAGGGTGTGGCTTTTTACGATGTGGGCTCGGCCTGGAATAATACCAGCTGGAACAACGTAAGGGACAACCTGCTGATGGGTACCGGTTTTGGCCTTAGAACAATTCTGCTTGGCCTCCCGGTCCGCTATGATCTGGCCTGGCCGTATGACGTGAATGAACGCAGTTTTGGCCGCCGGGTGCACTATTTCAGTATTGGTATCGATTTCTGATCCACAGAACGAACCATATGACTCCCTGCCGGGTTACCGCGTGAAATCCGATCTGATGTTCAGCAACCGGTCGGCGTTCAACTGCAGGTCCCTGTAGTATATCAGTGTATGATATTCCTGCCGGGAATCTGCAAAACTGTCGGTCAGCCTCAGGTCATCCAGGGTTCTGCCTTCTATGATTACATATTTATAATCGTACAGACCTTCTTTAACCAGAATAGCGGCTTCAAACTGATTGGTATCGCGGTTATATCGCATTCTGTTGTTTTCGGTAACCGACCAGTTCGAAAAAGCACCGGTTACGTGTATACTGCTGCCCGCCGAAATATTATCAGGTTTGTCCAGGTAAAACACAACACGAGCATAACGGGCATCTCTGTCAGATACGGGTGATCCATACCTGTTACTTCCCAGGCTCAAAGGTGTTGCCCCAAAATTGATCACATCCCGGTCGCGGATTATCGTTGGTGGCTCGGTATCCTTTCTCACCTCCAGAAAGTCTGTTGGCAGGTTGTCGATGTTCTGCATTCTGAGGGGCCTGAATTCATATCTGCCCGGAAATGCGTCTTCGCGGGAAACATGCATCCTGATCCGGTCCGACTCGCTTAAATCCCTGATGGTAGCTTCCCTGGCTCTTCCCCAGAACTGGTTCTGCACAAAATAAATGGATATATCCTGGTCGGGCATCATAACAAAATCGGGGTGTATGTAGGTGGCGAATGGCTGGTGATGCAGGAAATGACGTGAATCCAGGCCAAACAGCTCTTCAATGAAAAACTCAATCGAACCCTGGTCTTCATACAGCATAAATGGTACCGAAAACAGAAGTTCACCTGTCCGGTAGTCTTCAACATGCAGCAGGTAGTTTCCGCTGATCAAAAAATTAAACGTCCTGTTGGGAAACCGGTACGTATAATGCATATAATTGGGTGCAACTGCTGTACTCTGCACCGGATCCGAAATAAAATCGGTTGACTGCCCGCGCATATAGAAGCCTTCGAACAGATTGCTTTCACTCCAGTCGGCATTCCTGTGTTCAGCCCTCACGGTAAACATCTCATTGCTGGCAGATAGATGGTCAAAACGCAGGGTGAAGGTCTCACCGGTGCCTATTTTGATGATAGGAGCTGTTGCTGGGTTTGCGCCTGCGTAAAACTGAATACTGCGGAACTCTTCAGACGGAACTTTCTGATCCTGTACGATGAAACTGTTTTCAAGTACAGGCAGGCCGGGTTGCCTTCCGCGGTTGTTATCAGTTAGAGCTTCGCGGGTTGAGCATCCGGTTAAAACAATCAGGATGAGTAGTTTAAATATCAATAAAGCCTTCAAAAACAATTTTCGCTGGTCCTTTTAATGTAATTTGTGAATAAATGCGGGATTCCCGGTCATAATTGAAACCGATTTCGAGTTCACCGCCATCGCACTCAACAGTATATTGAGCCTGGTCCGGGCTGCCACCGGAAAGAGAGTGAGCTGTAAGGGCTGAAGCAATTGAACCGGTACCACAGGCGAGTGTAAGGTTTTCAACGCCGCGTTCATAGGTGCGCAGACGGATCCGTTTATCACCTTTAATGGTCATGAAGTTAACATTGGTGCCTGCGGGGCTGAATGCCCGCGCATGTCTGAGTTTTTGCCCGCGGATAACAAGTTCGGCATCTGATTCGAGAAGATCGGATCCGGCTTCAAGTACGATATGTTCTGTTCCGGTGTGAACTTGATATATTTTCTGATCCGTGGGCCAGTCCACACTTCTGACTATAGATTCAACAGGAAAATGAAGGGCAACAGTGTGGCTTTCAACTACGGCCCTGTATACAGAATTCCCAACAGTAAAAGTATGACCGCAACTGAAACCGAGCGTGGTTGCAAAAAGAGCTATGCAACGCCCCCCGTTACCGCACATTCCGGCGTCGCTTCCATCCGCATTTTTATACACCATACGGTATGATGCCCCGGTTTCAGCCTCAAGCAATAGTACGCCGTCAGCACCTATGCCATACCTGCGATGGCATAGCAAGGGTATCTGCTTTGCAAAAAAATCAGGATCTGTCAGGTTCTTTCTGTTGTCGATAACGATAAAATCGTTGCCGGCTCCGTGCATCTTGGTAAAGTGAATTCGCTGGCTTGTCATGTTGGGACTCAGGCGGTGTAGGCAGGCAGATGGTGCCAGGGTTCATCTCCCGGTATCACCATATCGTAACCCCTCATCAGGGCGGTAAAACGATTGGCAAGTACGGTGAAGATCAGTTTGGGCGATACGTTCTGATAGATAATTTTTCTGGCAAATGCCACCTGCTGCAGCATCGAATCGAGGCGGGCGTCTTTCAGGGAGGCACAGAACTTGCCGATCACATCAGCCTGATCGGCATTAATGAGTGAATCTGCGTTCCCGGTCTGCATGTATACCATCAGATCCCGGATAAACATTTCAAGCATATTCAGAACTGAAGCCTGCCCTTCAAGGTTAAGGTCGCTCTGCCACGAGGCGGCTGTACGGGTTATCTGAACGGCATCATTAATGTAGGCATACCGTAGAAATTGAATCACCGCCTGCCGGTTGGTCTTCAGGGTTGCGGTATCATAAAACCGGGTCATGGCATAATTGCCGCCGGCGATTCGTGCAAGATAGGATGCTTCGCCCGCAGGTATTCCATCCAGGGTAACAAGCCCGTTCTCAATTTCGGCGTGGCTCAGCGGCGGACAGTGAACAATCTGGCATCGTGAAAGAATGGTGGGCAACAGGATGTTCGGGTTATCGGTGGTGAGAATGAACATCAGGTTTTCACCGGGTTCCTCCAGCAGTTTGAGGAAGCCGTTGGCCACCTCTTTTCTCATTTTTTCGACATTGGTAATGATCACAATGTTTTTCTGCCCCTCGTTCGGCTTGTAATAGCTTACCTTCCGGATTTCCTCGTTGAAATATTTAACCGAATAGAATGCATTGCGGTTTTTACTGCTGTCGTCGCCGGTTATGGATGGCCGCAGACCGAAGTCAACAATTTCATACGGGTCTTTTGAGAGCATGTCAATGCGCATGCGAAGCTCGTCGAAACTTACTGTTGACGGAAGCGGCAGGAACAGGTTTATATCGGGATGGCTGTACCACGACGATTTTTTTGAGAATGCGTGGCCTTTCAGATCGCTTAGATGATCTACACCGTTAATAGCTTCGGCAAAGGCCAGGGCCAGTGCTTTTTTGCCCACTCCGGCAGGCCCGGCCAGCAGATAGGCATGGCTGATCCTTCCTGATGCCAGGGATTTTGAAAGCTGTGAACGTGCTTTTGCCTGCCCGACAATCCGCCGGTTTCCCAGATCAAACGCATCGGATGCATAGAAAGATTCATTCATACCAGGTATAATCAAATAAGAGAACCGACATGGTCAGGGTAACGCCGCAGAAGGAGAAAAGTGCGAGTATTTCGCTAAGGTATTCACCCGCTGATTCACCCTGCATAGCAGCGGTAGTGGTACCGGATAGCAGCAATATAAGGGGAAGCAGCAGGGGTAGTGCAATTACGGCAAATATCGACCCTTTTCGGGTAGCCTGTGCTACAACAGCTCCCAGCAGAGTAGAGATGGAAGAAAAGCCGGTGATGCCAAAAAACAGTATAATTGCCATAAACAACGGGTTCCCGACCTCGATTCCACTGAGGAACCAGTACGCCGACATCACCGCAATGGTGACCAGGGCAGTGAAAAGCAGATTGTAGAAAAGCTTTCCGGTAAAAACAGCCAGACCGCTCACATTCAGCCGAAGCAGATCGAATGTGCCTTTGTCCGTTTCCATTACGAATGATCTCGACAAGCTTGCCATGGCTGCAAACAACAGTACGATCCATCCGATCGCCCCTCTGGCTGCCGGGGGTAACTCCATAATCCTAACCGAAAACAGCACAATCATGAGGGATGATGCCACAAATGCAAGCACTGTGTTGATGGCATATCTTGAGCGCAGTTCGGATTGTACATCCTTGCGGAAAACAGCAACGGCACTTTTTATGAAACTCATACCCCGAAATTAAACCGAATTTGCCATAAAAACAGGAGAATTTAATCGGGCCCGAAACCCTGAAAAATGTATCTCTTTCCTTTTGATAACTCAGTGATGGTGTGAGTATATTTATGTAATCACTGATTTCCATGAAAAAATGATTAAATGAAAGTTTCGGATCTTCTGAATTCGGGAAATGTGCACCACAATCTTGAAGCAGAATCAAAAGAACAACTTGTCAAGGCAATGATCGAATCACTGTCCGGGCAGCTCGGAAAAGAGAACACAATGCGTGCAACAAGGGCAGTGATGGAACGAGAGTCGATCATGTCTACCGGAGTTGGCAAGGGCCTGGGCATACCACATGCAAAAATAAATGGCATTGAACGGAATTACGCCGTCTTTGCCCGCCTGAAAAAACCACTCGCATATGGCTCAATCGACGACCAGGATGTAGATCTGGTTTTTCTGCTGATTGGTCCCGACGGCCAGAGCAGCACCCACATCAAATTGCTCAGCAGAATTTCCCGGCTCATGAACAATGATCAGTTTCGCCATGCAGTACAGCAAGCCGGGTCGGCTGAAGAAATCCTGGATATATTTTCTAAGGAAGAATCAGGGATGCAGTAATCAGTATACTCCAAGCAGTGCGGGCAGGGTTTTGTCGATTTTTTCAACCAAAATTGTTCACCTGCATTAAACCCGGGGCAGAAAAATCAGGATGTGACCAGTAACATTATGAACCGGATGTTATCTGACTCATGTAAGATGTTCATAACTACCCGAATTAACGGCAAATGATATGGCGAGGCAGTACAAGCTGAAAATATTACTTACAGACGATGAAAGCAGCATCCGCAAAGCTCTGCGTGAGATTCTGGAGTACGAAAACTATGAGGTATTTGAAGCCGGCAGCGGTGTCGAATGCCTGGAACTGATTGGTAAGGAAAACATCGATCTGATGCTGCTCGATATCAAGATGCAGGGGATGGATGGTATGGAGGTTATGGAAAAGCTGAATGAACAGGGCCATGATTTTCCGGTTATCATGCTTTCGGGTCACGGTAATATTGATGCCGCCGTGCAGGCCACCAAACTCGGGGCCTTCGATTTTCTGCAAAAACCGCCCGACCTCAACCGCCTGCTCATCAGTGTGCGGAATGCACTCGAAAAGCAGAGCCTGATTCTGGAAAACAAGAAAATGCGCCGGCGTATTTCCAGGGTAAATGAAATTATTGGCGATTCGGATCCTATAAAAAATATCCGGAATACTATCAAAAAGGTGGCGCCAACCGATGCCCGGGTCCTTATAACCGGTGAAAATGGTACGGGCAAAGAACTTGTTGCCAGGTGGCTTCATGAATACAGCCGGCGTAATAACGGCCCTTTTGTGGAGGTCAATTGTGCGGCAATCCCGGCCGAACTTCTTGAGAGTGAATTGTTCGGTCACGAAAAAGGAGCCTTCACCGGCGCTGCCAACCGTCGAATCGGCAAATTTGAACAGGCCGATGGGGGCACGCTTTTCCTCGATGAAATTGGCGATATGAGCCCTGTATCACAGGCCAAAGTGCTCAGGGCTCTGCAGGAGAATGTTATTACCCGCGTTGGCGGTTCCGAGGCCATAAAAGTGGATGTGCGTGTTCTGTCGGCCACAAACAAAGATCTTAAAGAGGAGATTGCAGAGCACCGCTTCCGGGAAGATCTTTTTCACCGGCTCAGTGTTATTCCGATTCACGTGCCACCGCTGCGTGAACGCCGCAACGATATAGAACTTCTCGCCCGGTTCTTCCTGGAAGAACTTGCCGGGCGCGATATTATATTTGCCGGCAAAAGCTTTTCGGATGAGGCTATCGTTAAACTCAAAGAACTGGAGTGGACCGGCAACATCAGGGAACTGCACAACGTGGTTGAACGATTGGGCATTCTGTCGCCCGATAATATAATTGATGCCAACACGATCGAAATGCTGGCTATGAGCAAGCTCGAACCTGATCAGTTTGATGGAATGCTCGGCGATTATGAGGATTTTCAGGAATTCAAGGAAGCATCTGAAAACCTTTTTATTAAATACCATCTTGACAAGAATGACTGGAATATCTCCCAGACAGCCGATAAAATCGGAATTCAGCGCAGCCATCTCTATAACAAAATTAAGAAATACCAAATCGAACGATAATGTCAGCAAGTATTCTGGACGGTAAAATGGTAGCGGGATTGCTTCGGGAAAATGTAACCCGTGATGTAAAAAGGTGGACAGAGACCGGAAACCGCAAACCCCGGTTGCAGGTAATCCTTGTTGGCGATAACCCGGGTTCGCATACCTATGTATCTGCCAAAACGAAAGCCTGTATCGAAGTTGGCATCGATTCCGATACCCTTGTGCTGCCCGATACGGTGTCTGATAAAGAATTGAAGGATACAATCAGGCAGTACAATAATGACGATGCCACCGATGGCATACTGGTTCAGTTACCACTTCCGCAGCATATTGATCCCATGTCGGTTATCGAAACAATCGATCACAGAAAGGATGTGGATGGCTTTCATCCCATGAACATCGGCCGCATGACAACAGGCCAACCCTGCTTCCGTCCCTGTACGCCGGCCGGCATTTTCGAAATTTTCAACTATTACAGTATTCAGACCAAAGGCAAACACGCCGTAATGGTGGGTGCCAGTAATATCGTCGGTTCTCCTATGGCGATTTTACTGTCGAGGGAACACGACAGCAAGGCAACCACCACGATTTGCCATAAATATACACGCGATCTCACCCGCCACACCATCGATGCCGACATCCTGATCGTAGCGGCCGGCTCACCGGGGCTTATAACCGGGCAGATGGTGAAAGAAGGAGTAGTTGTGATTGATGTGGGAATCAACAGGGTAGCTGATCACCAGTCGGCTAAAGGGTACAAACTCACCGGCGACTGTGATTATGATTCCGTAAGTCAAAAAGCCAGCTGGATTACACCGGTACCGGGAGGGGTTGGCCCGCTTACCGTTGCCATGCTGATGAAGAATACCCTTCTGGCCGCAAAAAAGTCGATCTATCCGGAGTTTTTGGTTGGTTGACTGATACTTTTAAGCTAAATATATCCTTAATCTAAAGTTGAAGTTCTATGTTATTCCGATCAGGTCTGTTACCATCTGCTTCATTCTAAATAAGAGGTTGAACTGTTGTAGTTATAATAATGTATATTCAGGCCGAAATATCGGCTAAAGCAGTAAACTGTTAACATCAACCAACTAAATAATTACACCGGATTAAACCAATGCACAAGATTGATTTCACTCTGCCTTTTTCTGACCCGGTTCTGATTTTCGCATGCCTGATGCTTATCATCTTATTGGTTCCCATTCTCTTCAGCAGAATCAGGATACCTGGAATCATCGGGCTGATCGTTGCGGGAATCCTGGTCGGGCCAAGTGTGGCAGGAATTCTCGAGAGAGACAGTACAATCATTCTCCTTGGTACCGTTGGGCTGTTGTATCTGATGTTCATGGCGGGTCTGGAAATCGACCTGAAACGTTTTTTCCGTTACAAAGGGCATAGTTTAGTCTTCGGGGCATACACATTTTTTATCCCTCAGGTCGTCGGAGCAGTTCTAACAGTCTATATACTGGGTTTTGAATGGCTGCCGGCCATTTTGTTGGCAAGTATGTTTGCTTCACACACACTTGTGGCCTTTCCAATTGCAAGCAAGCTGGGTATTACAAAAAATACGGCAGTTACGACTGCCATCGGGGGTACCATTATTACAGACACTGCGGCACTTCTTGTACTTGCTGTTGTACTTGCAATGGGCGAAGGGAATGTCACTACATCGTTTTGGGTAAACCTTGCAATCTCTCTGACAGTTTTCTCACTCTTTGTTTTCATGGTAATTCCAAAGATTGCTAGATGGTTTTTTCAGAATGTAAGTGAAGAGAGTTACCTGGAATTTGTATTTGTTCTGGCGATAGCCTACCTCATTTCATTTTTATCAGAAATCGCAGGCGTTGAAGCAATTATTGGCGCATTTATGGCAGGTCTGGCTCTGAACAGACTAATTCCGGAAAACGGTACACTGATGAACAGAATCCATTTTGTTGGTAACTCGATGTTTATTCCATTCTTTCTGCTTTCGGTTGGAATGATTGTGGATATCCGTGTTTTCGTTGCAGGGTTGGATGCATGGATTGTAGCAATTTTCATGGTTACCGTAGCAATATGTGCCAAATTCCTTGCTGCTCTGCTCACTCAGAAAACTCTTAATTACAGTTACAATGAAATGATGTCGATGTTCGGGTTAAGTGTCGCTCAGGCTGCCGCTACACTGGCCGTAGTACTTATTGCGTTCGATTACGGTATTTTTGGTGATTTTGGTGACGCAGTTTTAAACGGTTCCATCCTTATGATTCTGGTTACCTGCATAGTTTCGCCGGTTGTAACTATGAAATACGGAAAAAAGCTGGCTCTGGCCGAACAAGATAAACCCTACGATCCATCTGAGGCACCCCAGCGAATTCTGGTTCCTCTTGCAAATCCGGAAACCTCTCAGGCGTTGATGGATATTGCTTTTCTGGTCAGAGATAAAAATTCAAATGAGCCATTGTACCCACTCACCGTTACCCGGGGAGTTAGTAATGACATTGGTGCCGAGGTGGCGGAAAGTGAAAAATTACTCAGTCACGCAATTATTCATGCAGCATCCGCAGAAGTTCCCGTAATACCGCTAACCAGAATCGACCTTAATGTATCTAATGGTATTTCAAGGGCAGTGGATGAAAAAAGAATATCGAATGTGATAATCGGGTGGAACGGGCAGGTATCGGCTAAACAAAAAGTGTTCGGCAGTATTCTCGACAACCTGCTCAACGATATCGATGAAATGGTAATGGTTTGCAAAATTGAAAATCCGGTAAATACGCTGAACCGGATAGTTGTTGCTATTCCACCATTCGCTGCCCTGGAGGTGGGGTTTACTGAGGCTATTCGATCGTTAAAACTTATGGCTCAGCAACTGGGTGGTGATTTCGAGGTTTTAGTAACCCGGGACCGGAAAGAATTTGTTGAGAACCGGATTGAAAAAATTAAACCCGAAATAGATGTTCTATATACCATTTTAGATTCGTGGGATAATCTTTTGGATTGGTTAACTAATAATAAAACTGATGATGACCTGCTTGCCCTCATCAGCGCTCACGAAGGATCTCTTTCCTGGAGACCCGGGCTGGATCAGCTCCCAAGACAAATGGCTCAACAATTCACCAATTGCAGCTTCATAATAATCTACCCTACTGACAAAAGTATATAGATGCCAAAACAGCTTGTTGAAGCAGCCGAAAAAAAACAATCTCAGGGTGACATAATGCTGTCACACCCCGCCCGTATCATGCCTCCGTAATCAACATTATCCAAACGGAGAACATCATGCAAAGCGCACTTAAACTTACCCGGATTCAAACACCAAAACTCCAAAAATTAGACATTCAGCCACGATACGACAGTGCCTTGTCAGAATTCATTGCCGCTATGGGATGGAGGGAACTCCCGGGTGAACTTATAGATGTAATTCTTGAAGACATCAAAGGCTTTTACAATGAAGTGACAGGACTATACTGCTCACGCGATGAATTTGTACTTAACCGCCGCCGTTCGGTTATATATTGGATTGATTGCTATAGGAAAAATCTCTGTAGCCTGGACACAGCAATAAGTATGCTGAAACTGAATTATTGATCAAACTTGAATCAATAGCGTCATCACTATCGACATATATATGTCCATGATAAATAATACTTCAAGTGAAGCAAGTACTCTGATTTCCATTGTTAGCTTGTACATAATGATCATGCAAGGTACACATTCAAAAAGAATCAAATGTAAATTTTGGTTTTTTTGGAATATTTACTCAAATTATCTCAGCCTAATACAGGAACCCATTCCTGTAGCGGAGGACCCAAATACCGTGGGGTGAGTTCGGAAAACATATTTCCGAAGGGGCTAATATTCTCTCGGCCCTAACCCGTCAGCTAACTTCGCAGGCTTTGAGGGAAGCAAAGAGCTTATTCGCTCTTAAGCTTCTGTATTATTGGAACTTAAAGCGAAGTTATGAAACTCTTTGACCCCAAAAATTGGGCAGGTATAAGCTACGCCTGCGTCTTTATCATACTTTCTACAGTTGTTCTGTTTCTATTCCCCCTATCCGCGGAACTACTGGCTTTTTCATCAGATGATGGCTTATTCGATTTAGCTAATGATGAAACATTTTCTGACCCCATTCTGGTATTCTCAACCATTTTGGCCGTTATTCTCATTGCACCCATCCTATTTACGAAGCTAAGGCTTCCAGGTGTTATTGGAATAATTGCTATCGGTGTGGTTATTGGACCGAGTTCGCTGAACTTCCTGGAAGCAGATAGTACAGTAACAATGCTTGGGCAGATCGGCCTGCTTTATATCATGTTCATTGCCGGTCTTGAAATTAACCTTACAGAGTTTTTTAAACACAAAGACCGAAGCATCATTTTCGGAGCAGTAACCTTTATAATACCTCAGACGTTGGGCACTGCGCTTTTTCTTTGGATGGGTTTTGACTGGTTTGCCTCACTACTTATTGCGAGTATGTTTGCATCACATACACTTGTGGCCTACCCGGTTATCACAAAGCTTGGGCTTACACAGAATAAAGCTGTCATTACCACCGTAGGCGGAACAATTATTACCGACACAGCTGCGCTACTACTTCTTGCCGTTATCGCCAGTGGATATCAGGGTGACTTGGACTTAGGCTTTTGGCTGAATATGGGGCTGATGCTTTTACTATATAGTTTCATTGTTATTGGTTTAGTACCCAAAATATCCCGTTGGTTTTTTAGCAACATAGAAGATGAGTCTTTCGAGTTTACTTTCGTGCTATTACTGGCTTTTGGATTGTCCTATTTGGCAAGAGCTATGGGTATTGAGCCCATAGTCGGAGCCTTTTTTGTCGGTTTGGTTATGAACCGGTTGATACCCAAAAGCAGTCCGTTAATGAACCGGATACAGTTTGTCGGGAATACTTTATTTATCCCCTTTTTCCTCCTGTACATTGGGCTTTTGGTTGACATTTCTGTACTCGCATCCAGTATTACCGCATGGATTGTTATGGGTGCAATGCTTGGAACCAACATTATTACCAAACTGATAGCGTCTAAATTTACCCAGAGATACTTTAAGTTCTCAAGTGATGAAGGGTGGGTGATGTTTGGGCTATCTACAACAGAAGCTGCAGCTACACTTGCCGCAACATTAGTTGGTTATGGGCTAGGTATTATTGGTGATGAAGTCTTGAACGGAGTCATAATGATGATACTTGTAACATGTATCATGGGCCCGATTGTAGTAGAAAGGTTCGGTAAAAATATTGCTGTGAAAGAAAAGAATTCGCCAGTTAAGCAGGAAAATAAAACTGAAAGAATTCTTGTGCCACTGGCTAATCCTGAGGCTATTACGGAGTTAATCAACCTTGCAACTATCTTAAAGAAAGACTTTGAAGGAACTCTGTACCCGCTGTCAGTAGTGAACCAGGCTGGTGATGTAGAAAAGCAAATCGCAGATGCCGAAATTATTCTCAGTGAAGCTACTCAACTTGCCGCAAGTACGAATACAAGTGCAAAAACCATTACATATGTTGATGTAAACATAGCAAATGGCATTTCAAGGGCAATAACAGAAAATCGCATTACAGATGTCGTTATGGGATGGAATCGTAAATTTTCGACCGCCCAGAAGATTTTTGGTACCGTACTGGATCAGCTTTTGCATCAAACGACTCAGCTGCTCATTGTTTCAAACCTGCGCGCGAAACTGTCGCTACATAAACGTATCGTTTTATGTATTCCACCCGGGTCAACTACTGAAGATGGATTTGAAAGGGCATTTGAGAAAATCGTGCTATTAGCTGAAGATATAGGTGTTGAAATATTAATCGTTTCCAGCGAGCATCATATTAAGGATATACAAGCGCACTTAAATGTATCCGGTATATCACAATCAGCTAAAATC
Source organism: Balneolaceae bacterium (assembly GCA_007694035.1). GTDB lineage: Bacteria > Bacteroidota > Rhodothermia > Balneolales > Cyclonatronaceae > RECM01. The sequence continues at coordinate 18,378 of RECM01000176.1, read as the reverse complement.
ACTTTCGATGAGGTATCGGTCTGGGAAGATTTGATATTAAAGCTTCAATCTGATAATCGTAGTGATGACTTAATTGTCTTAATGTCTTCACGAAGAAATACAATTTCTTTTGTTCGAAGATTTGAACCAATGCCGAGAGAAATTGCTGAAACGTTTGAAAACAATAGCCTACTAGTTGTTTATCCTCAGGTTAGCTATCAAATAACTCACAAGGATCAATAAGGAGGTCTGAATATGAAAAATCTAATTTATTTAATTTTGTCAGCTTTGTTTACCGTTTCAATTTTGGGCGGCTGTGAATCAGATAAAATACCTGCTGAAGGCAATACAACAGACCTCATCGGTCTCTGGAAACTTGATGATGTACATATGAATGGCTGGATCGTGCTTGCGTAATTTTAGATTTTAACAAAAATGACGACGCAACATTTGAAATCATTCAGCTAAATGATGATGAAATTGTACTGCGGTTTAACAATGATGCGCATACTTCATGGCGTGGTAAAATTCACCGACGTGTATTTGATGCATCCCAAATTCTACCGACAACTCCGATAGGTAGTCGGGTTTGCGGTGAAAGCACTACAGTAAGAGTGGTAATCAGGTACAATGCCGAAAATCCCAATCAAATCGAAGGAACCTGGCAAACGCCACACTGTAGTTATTGCCCGGATCGCATTATTGACACTGTACAGATTTACTATAAAAGAGTGTTTTGAATAGTTTACAAGCACCAAGTGCAATCTCTGAATGTTTGTGCAATAGACTTCAATGTAACATTACACAGTTCTTTTTTTCACAGCTCCATTTCTGCGATTAATAACTTACGAAGTTTGCCATCAAGTAATTTGATGAGGATGTTTAGCGATCAATTCCTTATTTTAGCTAAACTGTAATCTAAACGCCTGTGCCATTTATGCAGAATGCAGAGCCCTTCGAAAAAATAACCAGACAAGGCCTAACTTACGACGACGTATTACTGGTTCCGGCATATTCCCATGTGCTTCCGCGTGATGTTGACGTGTCGGTAAACCTTACCCCAAAACTTAAGCTGAATATTCCGATTCTCAGTGCCGCGATGGATACTGTGTCGGAATACAGGCTTGCCATAGCGCTGGCCCGGGAAGGCGGCATGGCCATGCTTCATAAAAACATGACCATCGCCGAACAGGCTGAACAGGTTCGGCTGGTAAAAAGAAGCGAAAGCGGTATGATTGTAGATCCGGTTACCCTGCCGGGAGATGCTACTGTGCAGCAGGCCAGAGACCTCATGAACAGGCATAAAATTGGAGGAATCCCGATTGTTGATGACAATAAAATTCTGCTTGGTATTGTAACGAACAGGGACCTGCGCTTCGAGCGCAACATGAAGAGGAGCCTTTTCGAAATCATGACCAGTGGTGAACTGGCTACAGCCAGGGTAGGCACCACTCTGGAACAGGCAGAAAAACTTCTGCAGCAATATAAAGTTGAGAAGCTGCCAATCATCGATTCCGATGGTGTGCTTATGGGGCTTATTACGTTCAAGGATATCGAAAAGAAGAAAAACTTTCCCTATGCCTGCAAAGATGACATAGGCAGGCTTCGTGTTGGTGCAGCTGTGGGTGTGAGTCCCGATACGATGGACCGTATACAGGCCCTTGCTGATGCCGATGTGGATTGCATCACGATTGATACGGCGCATGGCCACTCCGACGGTGTTTTGAAAACAGTGGCAGCAGTCAGGGAACGGTATCCGGATCTCTGCATCGTTGCAGGTAATATCGCTACGGCATCTGCCGCCAAAGCACTGCACGAGCATGGTGCCGATGTGGTAAAAGTGGGAGTGGGCCCGGGCTCGATCTGTACAACCAGAATTGTTACCGGTGTTGGTGTGCCCCAGCTAAGTGCCGTTATGGAGGTTGCATCATACTGCAGCAAGCACGGCATTGGACTTATTGCCGATGGTGGAATCAAACAGACCGGCGACATACCCAAAGCGATTGCCGGAGGTGCCACTGCCGTAATGCTTGGCTCGATGTTTGCCGGCGTTGATGAAAGCCCCGGTGAAACCATCATCTATGAATCACGCAAATTTAAATCCTACCGCGGTATGGGAAGCCTGGGTGCCATGAATCAGGGCTCAAAAGACCGTTACTTCCAGGATGTTGAAGACGACATAAAAAAACTGGTGCCCGAGGGGATTGAAGGTCGCGTGCCATACAAGGGATATCTCGGCGAAGTGGTATATCAGATGGTTGGAGGGCTCAGGGCTGCCATGGGATATTGCGGCGCGGCCGATATCAATGAATTGCACAATGCCGAATTTGTACAGGTATCAGCTGCCAGTATGCGGGAAAGCCACCCCCATTCCGTACAAATAACTAAAGAAGCGCCAAATTATTCGGTTCGTTAATCCCTGAATATCATGACGGATCCCGGAAAAGGTACCGGCACTGATAAGAAGTTGAAAATCGGGGGCAGAGTGCTTTTTATTGTCTATTATCTGCCGCCAATGGGTTCAAGTGGCGTCCAACGGCCGCTGAAGCTCATCAAATACCTGCCCAGGTTTGGTTGGAAACCGGTAGTCGTAGCTCCTGAGCCGGGAGTATATCATACATTCGATGAATCGCTCTGCGGGGAACTGGACGAATCAGGAGCAGAGGTTCACAGGGTAGCAGGCAACACCCTGTTTCACACAACCGGTGGCCAGAACATGGGCCTTTCTTCACTCCCGGAATCGGCCAGGCGTATTTTCAGGTCAGCCTCTTCCTGGTTTTATCTGCCCGACAACAAGAAGGGATGGATCAAGCCGGCCCTATCAAAATGTGATGAAATCATCGGAAAAGGTGACATCGACATAATTTTTTCCACAGCGCCGCCTTACAGCAATCATCTGATAGCGGCGGATCTGGGCAATAGGCATAAAATACCTGTGGTTATGGATTTCCGTGACGACTGGCTCGGCAGCCACCTGCTGAATCTGCCCACATCACTGCACAGAAAGAAGATGGCGCGACTTGAAAGGAAGACGCTTCAGCAAGCCTCACTCATTACAGCCATTAACAGTGCGATGCTCATGTCGCTTAAGAGCAGAAATGATGATGAAACTGACAATGATGATAGTGCAACACCGGGGCTAAGTACCCTGTATATGGTATTGCCCCAGGGATTCGACCCGGAAGACTTCCCTGATACACACCGAGAGGCAGCGCCTGATACAGACCCTAAGGCAGTGCAGGTTGCAGGCCGGGATGCTGCAGACGATACCGCCAAATCGGCACCTCTCAGAATTACCTATAACGGAATTTTCTACGGAGCACAAAAACCGGATGTATTCCTTGCCGCGGTCAGGGCGCTTCTTGACAGCGGATTTATCAATGAAAACGATATAGAGCTTGTATTTCAGGGCGGGCTGGAGAAACCCGTATTGCAGCGTATCAGTGAACTGCGCCTGGACCGGATCACCGTCAATAAAGGATATCTCCCTCACAGGGAATCGGTTAAAAATCTGTTTCATTCCGATCTGCTTTGGTTCACAGTGGGCAGGCAAAAAAATGAAAATCAGGTTACCACGGGTAAACTTTTTGAATATATTGGTACGGGAAAGCCGATCCTGGGCCTGGTGCCCGGGGGGGAGGCTGCCCGTATTCTGGATGCCTACGGTGCAGGATACCGGGCAGATCCCGACAGCATTGAACATGTGCAACAAATACTGATTGAAATACTCAGTACATTAAGAAGCAAACGCATACCTCCGGTTGATCCTGTTTTTTCAAGTACGTTTAACAGGATAGGCATTGCCGGAAAGTTAGCTTCCCGATTTGATGAATTGAAGAGTCACCAAGCAACCCGCAGATCAAACCCAGATGGTTGAACCGGGAAAGCCGAATCAGAATGTTCCAACTTTTTAAATCGCTGTATAATAAAAGGTTCAAAAAGCTCACACTGGTGCTGTGGGTGAATACCAACCCGGACAAAACCGAAACATATGGCTTCCGGCCGATACGGCTGTTTCGTTACTTCGTGATTTCCATTCTCTTCACCGTTTTCTTGTTTGGTGCGATCCTCTATTTCACACCTCTTGGCTCCCTGCTGTTCAGTAAACAGGACCGCCTACTCAGACATGCCGTTAACAATGTATCGGAACGGGTTTACGCACTGCAGGACTCCCTTGCTCTCAGAGACTTGCAGCTGATGAACATCAGGGATGTTCTGCTTAACGCGGTAGATACTACATTTGAAACCGGATCCAGTACCTATTACGAGCCGCTTCAATCCCCGGGTACTTTTTCCCTGTCACTGGCTGCCGATCTGCCCGAGTTTCAATCCCTGAGTAACATCGATATTATCTATGCATCATCATATGGCGGCAGCCTGCAATTCCCGGCCATGTTTCCTCTTAACGGAACTGTTACAAGAAGCTTTGATGCAGGATCACGGCATTATGGCATTGATATTGCGGCACCGCTCAATTCCTACATCAGGGCCGTTGCCGATGGCGCGGTTATTCAGGCCGGTTGGGCGGTCGACTTTGGATATTCATTAAGCGTGCAGCACAGCGATGGCTATGTAAGTGTCTATAAGCACAATGGCAGCATTTACAAGGTAAAAGGCGACATGGTGCTGCAGGGCGATATAATTGGCAAGGTAGGCAATACCGGATTTATGAGTTCAGGACCTCATCTGCATTTTGAGTTGTGGCGTGACGGTGTACCTCAAAATCCGGCCAGATTTTTTAACAACCTGTAAACGAGCTATTCACATGTTTAATAAAAACACAAAAAAAAGTACAGATATGACTACACCAAATCAGCCAATGATCAATATGATCAGTGAGGGAACCCGGATCAAAGGTGAACTTGCTTCCAAATCGGATGTTCGCATTGCCGGAACAGTCGATGGCGAAATACATGCAGAAGGCAAATGTATTGTCACCAACAGCGGGAGTGTAAAAGGAAACATCAGTTCCGACGAAGCAGATATTTCAGGAAGCGTGAACGGGGAAATCAAAGTCGCTACGCGCCTTATTCTCAGAAAATCTGCCAGAGTAAACGGTAATATCCATGCAAAAAGTTTTCTGGTCGAAGAAGGTGCAATCTTCGAAGGAACTTGCCGTATGAGTGAAAAACCGCTTGAAAACCGGCAGATTGAGGGAGCAAGCAACGGTTCCGGTACCAAAAACAAGATGACTGAAACCCCTGCAAAATAGCCGGAATTATCACTGCTGATTTTGAATGCGAATGGCTTGATATTATTATTGTGATGATCAATGCGGTCTGATTCCCGCCTTCATGAATATGCGCGATTTTCCGGTATCGCTGTTGAAATATCGGCAACAATGGGGCTCCCGGTTGCGGGGGGGTATTTTGCCGATAGCTATTTCGACACACATCCCTGGCTGCTGTTGCTGGGCATCGTGTTGGGGCTGGCAGGTATTATTGTCTATCTTTACAAACTGGGAATTCAATCACAACAGAAGCCGCAACCCGGCAAAAAGAAATCATAAAATTAATGGGATCATTTGTACGGGTAATACTTCTAATTGACCTTGCTATTCTCGCGCTGGGCTACTGGCCGGCCCAGATAGCAGAAGGGGGCGGGCACTACCTGGTTCTGGTTCTGGCCTGTATTCTCACCACGTTGAATGCTGTAATGTCATACTATTCCATATCGAAAAGCATGGGAAAGAAGATGGGCCAGATGATGGGGGCAGTTTTCGGAGGGATGGGAATAAGGCTTCTCATACTGCTAGCAGCTGTTGTAGCTGTGATTTTTCTCACCGAATTACCTCAATTTAGTTTCATAATTAGTCTGTTTATTTGTTATCTTTCCAAATCTGTAGCGGAAATTATTTTTATCAACCGAATTCAAAATAAATCTCTGTCATCCAACTGATGAGCCGTCTATCCAGGTTTCTGTTTTTACTGGTACTATTTACAACCTTATCCACCGATTCTGTAAAAGCAGCGGAGAGTGATGGTAAAGACAATACCATCGATATTCTCGACAAGCTGTCGAATCACTATTACCTGGATTTCAAGCCATTCGCCAAGGTTGAGCTCCCCCGCATCCTGTGGACCAATGATGGTATTCTCTTCTTCGCCGGCACAACAAGCGCTATTAATTCCGATGCCGGCCTGATCGATCTGTACTACCTCGATAATGAAATCCGGTACAAGGAAAGCGGTCTTATTGAACCCGTTACATACAAGCTGGTCCACACAGACGGGCGCCCGCTGAAAATGGATTTGTCCATTTCGACGCACCTGGTATGGATGTGGGTTGCCGGATTTCTGACCATTTTTCTGTTTGCCCGCCTGAATAAAAAATACCGGGCCGGGATTGGAAGAACCAGTGAGCCCAAAGGGTCTTTTCAGAACATTTTTGAAACACTAATTATCTTTATCAGGGATGATATAGCACTTGCCAATATTGGTAAGGATAAATACATGAAGTTCACACCGTATCTGCTGAGTGTATTCTTCCTGATCCTTTTCATGAACCTGTTCGGGCTGGCCCCATGGGGTGTTACGCCTACTGCCGATGTTTCGGTAACTATTGTACTTGCACTGTGTACCTTTTTTATTACCCAGTTTAACGGCACAAAAGACTATTGGAAGCACGTGCTCGCCATGCCGGGTGTACCCAAATTTATGCTTGTGATCATCACACCGGTAGAGATACTCGGTCTGTTTACCAAACCATTTGCACTCTGTGTTCGACTTTTTGCCAACATGGCTGCCGGTAAAATGCTAATCTATAGTATTATCGGGCTCATCTTTTTGTTTGCCGATATGTTTGGCACATATGTAGGCCTTGGAAGCTCGGTCATCTGGATCAGTTTCAACCTGTTTATTTATGCACTCAAGTTGTTTGCCGCTTTCCTGCAGGCTTACATCTTTACCATGTTCTCAGCCCTGTTTATCGGTATGGCTGTAGAAGACCATAGCCATCATGGTGAAGCGGCGCATGTAATACATGAATCTCATTAACCGTTAATCTAAATAAAATCAATAATTTCAGGAGTAATTACGATGGAAGAATTTGCAAATTTTGCTCACCTTGCTGCCGGTATCGGTGCTGCCATAACCCTTCTCGGTGCCGGATTTGGTATCGGTATGATCGGTAAAAGCGCAATGGATGCTACTGCCCGTCAGCCGGAAGCATCAGGCGACATCCGTACCTCGATGATTATCTCGGCCGGCCTGATTGAAGGTGCTACCTTCTTTGCCCTGGCTATTTGTATCATCCTCGCTTTCAAATAAGAACGGGTCAGTTTAACTGATCCCGATATTAATTCAGAAGTATCATGTACATTGTACTGGCCAACTCTCTGATCAATGTTGACCCCGGTCTGATTATCTGGATCGCGGTTACACTGATCCTTTTTCTGCTGATTTTGTCTAAGTTTGCTTGGAAACCGCTGCTGTCGGCTCTCCAGGAGCGGGAGGGTCGTATTCGTGAATCTCTTGAATCTGCTGAGAAGGCTATGCGAAAAGCAGAAGAAATCACCAGGAAGAATCAGGATGCTCTGAAAGAGGCCGAAATAAGGGCGCAACAGATCCGCAAGGAAGCTCTTGAAGAGGCCGAACTGCTGCGTGCCGACCGTATGGAGAAAGCGAAGCAGGAAGCTCACAAAATGATCGAACAAGCCAAGAACGAGATTCAGCAGGAGAAGAAAAAAGCATTGGCAGACCTCAGAAAAGAAGTTACTGATATGGCTTTGCAGGCTGCATCTATTATTCTGGATGCCGAGCTGGACGAGAAGAAAAACAAAAAGCTGGTCGATTCATTTATCGATAACCTGCCAAAAAATTAGGCACCCATGTTATCATCCAAAGCATCAAGACGATACGCAACAGCCCTGCTGAAAATAGCCGTGGAGAATAAATCCGTAGATACGGTTATTGCGGATATCGGGGTGATGAAAGCAACTTTTGATGGCTCAAAGGAATTGATACTGATTCTGGGTAATCCGATCGTAAGAAAAGAAAAAAAACTGTCGGTACTCACCGAGTTGTTCAGATCGAGAGTGGGTAAAACCACCTGGAAACTGATTGAACTTATGGCTGAAAAAGACAGACTGGCACTACTACCCGGAATGGCATCAGACTATATACGGCAGCATAATCTGTATGCGGGTATACTCGAAGTTCAGATTACATCAGCATTTGATCTGGATGATGACCAGAGAAAGAATCTTCTGGCAATGCTCGCAAAAACTACAGGTAAAAAGATACAGGCCGCATTCATGACAAATCCTGATCTGAGGGGTGGAGTTGTGGTACGTATCGAAGACACCGTAATCGACGGTTCTGTCAAACACAAGCTTGAACAACTGCAGCAAACCATGTACAGGACTGCAGTTTAAAGGCACAGTTTTTAATAGTTAACGAAACTCTCATAATGACGCACGTAAGACCAGACGAAGTTTCAGCCATACTGCGCAAGCAGTTGGCAGGATTCGACAGCGAAGCCGATATCTATGATGTTGGCACGGTACTCGAAGTTGGTGACGGAATTGCACGGGTGTACGGCCTTTCCAAAGTACAGGCCGGTGAACTTGTTGAATTGCCCGAATCAAAAGACAAGGATGGAAATCCTGTGAACGGTATGGTACTGAACCTTGAAGAAGATAACGTAGGTATAGTACTGTTCGGGAATACAACCCTTGTAAAAGAGGGGCATCCGGTTCGCAGAACTAAAAATATTGCATCAATGGCGGTGGGCGAAGGCCTGCTTGGGCGTGTGATTGACCCGCTTGGTAACCCCGTTGACGGTAAAGGAGCGATTGCCGGAGATACTATCAGATTGCCTCTTGAACGAAAAGCTCCCGGTGTTATCTACAGAGAGCCGGTTTCTGAGCCGCTTCAAACCGGTATAAAAGCAATCGATGCCCTTATTCCTATCGGACGGGGACAAAGAGAGTTGATCATCGGTGACCGGCAAACCGGTAAAACGGCCATCGCGGTTGATACAATCATCAACCAGAAGCAGACCCATGAAGATGGCAATGGAGTTTTTTGTATCTATGTCGCAATTGGTCAGAAAAATTCTACAATTGCCCAGGTAAACCAGATCCTGGAAAAGAATGGTGCAAAAGATTATACTGTAATTGTATCGGCATCTGCTATAGCACCGGCACCCATGCGTTTCATTGCAGCCTACTCCGGTGCAGCGATAGGTGAGTATTTCCGTGATACCGGCCGCCATGCCCTGATCATCTATGATGATTTATCGAAACAGGCTGTAGCCTACCGTGAAGTTTCACTGCTGCTGCGCCGCCCACCAGGGCGTGAAGCTTATCCCGGCGACGTTTTTTATCTTCACAGCCGCCTTCTCGAACGTGCCGCGAAGATCAATAAGAACGACAATGTGGCAAAAGAAATGAACGACGTGCCTGAACCGCTGCGCCCAATGCTCAAGGGTGGTGGCTCCCTTACTGCACTGCCGATTATTGAAACACAGGCCGGCGACGTTTCTGCATACATACCGACTAACGTTATCTCGATCACCGATGGACAGATTTTCCTTCAATCGAATCTGTTTAACTCCGGCGTAAGGCCGGCTATTGATGTGGGTATATCCGTATCGCGGGTTGGTGGTTCAGCACAGGTGAAATCGATGAAAAAGCTTGCAGGTACCATGAAACTTGATCTTGCACAGTACCGTGAACTTGAAGCGTTTGCCAAATTTGGTTCTGATCTTGACGCTTCAACCCAGCGGCAGCTTGCCAGAGGCGCACGGTCTGTTGAACTGCTCAAACAGGGCCAGTACAGGCCTCTGTCAATAGATCAGCAAATAACATTGCTTCATCTTAACAACGAGGGGATTCTCAACACAATTCCTGTTAACAAAATCCAGGAGTTTGAAAAAAGCTTCCTCGAAGTTGTAACGCTCAAGTATGAAAAAGAGATGAAAGAATTAAGAACATCCGGTATGATGAGCCCTGAATTCGGCAAACTCATACTGGAAGAGGCTGAATCATTAAAAAATCAGGTAATCAGCGCTTCTGAATAACTATGGCTAATCTTCGGGATATCAGAGACCGGATAGGTTCGGTCAAAAGCACTCAGCAGATTACCAAAGCCATGAAAATGGTGGCTGCGGCAAGGCTAAGAAAAGCCCAGGAAAGGATTATGGCCACCAGGCCTTACGCTTATAATCTCCGTTCTGTTCTGAACCGCCTGGCTTTGAGTGCCGAAGAACCCAACAGGCTACTTTCAACCGGGAAAAAACCCGACAAAATAATGGTTGTAATTGTAGGATCGGACCGCGGGCTGTGCGGGGGATTCAATACAAACCTGTTTCGCTACATCGAGGATGAGTTCAAAACAACCTACAGAGAATATCTCGATAGCGGGAATCTGTCGCTGGTATGTATCGGAAGAAAGGCCAATGAACATTTCACCAAGCGCGGATATGACGTTATTGAAAGACATCCCGGTTTCTTCGACGATCTGGCTTTTGAGCCAACAGCCGAAATAATGAAAGATGCACTCAGCCGGTTTATGAACAGTGAGTACGACGGTGTTTACATCGCCTACAATGAGTTTAAAACTGTTCTGTCGCAAAACCGCATTATAGAACAGTTACTGCCGGTAACTAAAGTCGATTATGGAATAGAACCTGTACATGCTATGGCCCATGATCAAGGCACTGATTATATTTTTGAACCGTCTGCAGCTGATATTTTAGAACAAATTGTTCCTTTACACGTTAATATTCAGCTGTGGCGTGCAGTCCTTGAATCCAACGCATCGGAACAGGGTGCAAGGATGGCAGCGATGGACAATGCCACGGAAAATGCGAAAGAGATTATTCGTGTATTGAACCTCGAGTACAACCAGGCTCGGCAGGCCTCGATTACTACGGAAATCTCAGAGATTGTATCCGGTGCTGAAGCTTTATCTCAATAGTAATATATTGTAAGCAACGGAGAGATGGCAGAGCGGTCGAATGCGGCGGTCTTGAAAACCGTTGACCAGCAATGGTCCGGGGGTTCGAATCCCTCTCTCTCCGCTTAAATAAAAGCCTCGCTGACGGGGCTTTTTTTTATTTTATGATCTTAGGTTAACATCTGCTAATATGGACATCCGCAATTACTATATCCGGGCTGCCTTTATCGTACCCATGTTTGTATTATTAGGGCTGGTTCCGGTAAATTCGCAGGATACCCTCAGGCTGAATATCCATGAATTTATTGACAGGGGGCTTCGGGAGTCCACTCAACTCAGAGCCAGGCAGCAAACGGTCGAAATAGCGGGTACTCGAATTCAGGAGGCCAGGGCCAGCAGAATATTGCCTAATGCTTCAGCCAATACGGCTCATGGCCTGGTACCGGGGGTTAAAGGCACAATGGGCAACCCGCCCGGCTCGCTCTACCTGGATCCAACCCTGAGAAATGATTGGGAGGACTGGGCGGTCTTTACACGGGCCGAAATTACCGCCATTCAACCCATATACACATGGGGGGCAATATCAAATGCTATTAAAGCGGCTGAATCGGGTGCCAAAGCAGCGGAAGCCGCCTTTCAGGGAGAAATGTCACAATATGAAACATCGCTATGGGAGCTTTACTATGCAAAACTTCTGGCACTTGAACTGAGCAGGCTTGTAGACCGGGCCAATGCCGATTTCCGCCGGGCCGAAAGAGAACTCGAAAAACTTCTGGAAGAGGGTGACGACAGCATCGAAGACAAGGATGTATATGAATTCAATATTTTCAGATATGAATTCGCAATGATGGCAGATGAAGTGAATGAAAATCTGAAAACAGTTAACAGGGTTTGGGATCTTGCATTGAATAATGACAGACAAACCGTTTTTCTGCCGGAAGAACAATTCCTCGATGTTCTGGAGATCGCAATTGAGGATATCGGATATTATGAACAACGTGCACTTGTTTCCCGGCCTGAAATGCGTCAGATCAGCGCGGTGGTTGATGCGGCTCAATATGGTCTTGAAGTAGCAAGGGCACAAAACTACCCTTCGTTTTTTCTGGGGCTTTCGGCATCGGTCGCTGTAACCCCAAACCGCCCAAAACAGGATAATCCGTTCATACAGAACAGAACCAATTACTCCAATCTTGTTTATGGTTTCGGTTTCAGGCAAAACCTCAACTTCGGTATTATGAGAAGCAGGCTGGAACGGTCAAGGATTCAGTACAGGCAGGCCTCCTATACTAAAGAGGCTGTTTCAGATGCCCTTCGTCTTGATCTTGCCGAGAGATACAAAAACGTGATGGTATCACGTTCAAGAATAGACAACCTTGGCAAAGCGTATGATATAAGCAATGAATGGCTCCGTCAGGAGCAGCTCGACTACGATCTTGGCTTCGGTGATGTCAAAAATCTTGTAGATGCCGTTAAAAAAAATCTTGAACTCGAAGTGGCACTCAAACAACGAACTCACGATTTCAACGTTAATATCGGCAGACTATACCGTGCGGCGGGCATACCGTTTAACGAATTACCGGAATAAAGGATGAATATGGTACGAATAATATTGCTTGCTCTGATTGCTCTGAATTTGCTTTTTTTTGTTTCACCACTACTGGCAAATTCCAGCGATAAAAAAGACGATATAAAAAGTTTCCTGCAGGAACGCGACAGGGAAATTAAGGCTTTGGTTGGGCCAAAGGGTACTACGCATACAGATGAGCAGAGAGAAAAACTGAAAGACATTATTAACAACGTTATGGATTATGCATCCATGGCGGAATATGCGCTGCAAAGTACATTTGATGAGCTTTCTTCTGAACAGCGGCGTGAATTTATCGACATTTTTTCAACTATTGTCAGAGACCAATCCCTGAATTCTCTCGATATCTACCGGGCTGATGTGGAATACCGTGAAATCAGGGTTAACGAATCAACTGCTACAGTAGAAACAATTGCCATACTTGAAAATGTAAGAACACCTGTTACGTATGAACTGAAAACAAAGGGCGACTCCTGGGTTATCACAGACATGTCAATCGACAACGTGTCAACTGCAGAATCCTACCGGAGGTCTTTTCAAAACATCATACGTAGAAGAGGTTATGACGCGCTGCTTACCAGCCTTAAAAGAAGGGCAGATGCGTGATATTGGAACGCGGTTTTTTCTTATTATAGGGTAACATTAACCCGGGCAATGTAAAATCTATTGTGAATACTCACGGACCGGAAGGTTACATATACCATGTGTATGGCCACAGTAAATACCTCAGGCATGCTGTAGCATCGGCACTGACAATTAGAAGATACGACCAGCACAGGAAAATAGCCCTGGTTTGTGAAGAGACGCACAAAAATGAATTGATTACAGCGGGCTTTGGTGATTTGTTCGACGTTCTGTACCCCATCCATCCTGAGCATTGTTCAATAACTGGATTCAAGCACAACGTTCACCTGTATCATATCTTTGAGCGATCTCTATTTCTGGATTCGGATATCATTTGGTGCCGTGACCCCGATAAATTGTGGAATCTGCTTTCTGCATACAAATTTACGATTACCGGTAATCTGAAAGCTGATGCTTATTTCGGAGCCTCAAAAGGGCCGCAGATTATTCTCGATTTGCTGATGAAAAAAAGAGAGCGAACCCTTAAACGTTTCGGGTTGACCTATCTAAGCCGGGTACAGAGCGGACTGATGTACGTGCAGGATAATGATCTCACAAAAAATATCTGTGAACTTGCTGGTGATATGATTAACCGCAAAGATGAAACCCATTTTCAGAGCCGGAATAAGGAGCATGGCAGATCACTTGAATCGTGTGAATGGAGCCTTGCTATGGCAATGTCGATGATGGATATTCCTGTTTTCCCCTGGCTTCAGGGGCATACAAGCCCACAGCTTGATTATATTGAGGATCAGTGCATGCATGACGAGTATTTTGAGGATGTAAAATGCAAATATTTCACCAATAGTTTTATTTACAGCCTCAGGGGTATTAAAAACGACAGCATCCGCAATTTACTTATTAATGTCTGTTCAGTTTTACCAGGTTATGGTGATTTTATGATGGTTAAACCATTTTGTATCCATTTCGGATGGTTACATCAAAAAAAACCATTTTATGAGTTCTCAGAAAGAATCTGGACGGAGTACACTTTGAATAAAGGTGTTGTCGGTAAATGAACCAATCACGATAACGCCGATTGTGTAAATCCCGGTTTAATTTTTGTATTCTTGCTTAAGGCAGAATTACTCACATGTATTAATCAGATGAAGAAACCAGAAACAGGGGATACCACATTATTCCGCCACATTGCCGAACTGTCCGGAAAAATCTACCCGGATATGGTGAAAGACAGGCGGCATCTGCACAGATACCCGGAGCTGAGTTTTGCGGAGTATGAAACAACCCGCTATATAAAGGAAAAACTGACCGGTCTGGGCTATGCAATTCATTCGCCAACGCCTACCGGTTGTGTTGCCGTAATGGAAGGTGGTATAGCATCATCAAAAGTAACCGCTCTCAGGGCAGATATTGATGCACTTCCCATATTGGAGGATGGCGATGCAAAGAAAGATTTTATTTCCCTGAAACCGGGAATATCGCACTGTTGTGGCCATGATCTGCATACAGCCAACCTTCTTGGCACAGCCGCCATACTTTCAGCTAATAAAGAACGGATTCCCGGAAGAGTTGTGCTTGTTTTCCAGCCGGGCGAGGAAAAATTGCCGGGCGGTGCCAGTTTAATATGTGAATCAGGCATTCTTGAAGACCTGGGTGTTCAGCAAATATACGGGTTACATACCGATCCGAATGGTGAGCCGGGTAAAATCGGAATAAGGCACGGCCGCCTTATGGCCAAACCTGATGAGTTTTCCGTAAAAATAAAAGGAATGGGTGGGCATGCTGCTTCCCCGCACACCTGTATCGACCCCGTCGTTATTATATCTCAGATTGTAATTCAGCTGCAGACCATTGTCAGCAGAAATGTAAATCCGGCAGATTCGGCAGTAGTAACCGTCGGAAAAATTGAAGCGGGTACCGCTCACAATATCATACCGGCAGAAGGCAGCTTGTTTGGAACAGTGAGAACATTCAGGACTGAAACTGCCGATCTTATTCGCCGGCGTTTGGCAGAGATTGCTACCTGTACTGCGCAATCGTATGGCGCTGTTGCTGAATTTCACTACGAAAGCGGATATCCGGCTGTAATGAATTATCCGGAACAGACCGACAACGTTATCGGAATAGCCGCTTCTCTGTTTGGCCCGGAATCCGTCGTCGTGATGGATGAACCCTATATGGCAGGCGAAGATTTTTCATATTATCTTCAGAAATTCAAAGGCGCATTTTTTTTCCTTGGATCCGGCAGCCAGGCAGCCGACTCACAGTTTGCCTGGCATCACCCAAAGTATAATGTTGATGAAAAATGTCTGTTAACCGGTTCGGCTTTAATGGCATCATTGGTATTAGTGGAGGGAGATTATGGCAAATCCGAATAAACACGCGTTTCCGAATGTGAGCGGAAAAGTATTCAATAGTGATAAAAAAATTCTGGGTATGGGGATAGCATCGTCCAGAAAAAGCAGGCGCAAACGAATTCTGATTCCGCTGCACAGAACCCAGGATGACAGCGTGCAGCGTTTGATTAATTTTGTGCAGCCTGGAACCTATATACGGCCGCACAAGCATCCCGGAAAACACCATGTCGAAAGTATGTTGGTGATGCAAGGCGCTGTTCAGTTCATCATTTTTGATGATGTCGGATTCATAGAAAATTATTTTACGTTACGTGCCAGTACAAATGAATCACTCATAGATATCGAGCCAGAAGTCTGGCACAGTTTTATTGTTCTTGAGAGGGATACTGTAATTTTTGAAGTCAAAAAAGGACCCTACAACGCGCAAACCGATAAAGAGTTTGCCCAATGGGCACCAGAGGAGCATACTGTGGAGGCTGCAAAATGGGTTGAGTCCATGGAGAAAATGAATGATTGAAAAATACCAGCCCTCATGGTGGGAGCTCAGTCATCTGCACACCAGGTACGATCTTGTGATTGTCGGTGCGGGGCTTACAGGACTTTTTACAGCGCTTTTTTATAAAAGAATGAACCCGGACAGCAATCTGATAGTGCTTGAACGGGGATACTATCCTGATGGTGCCAGTACACGGAATGCCGGTTTTGCCTGCTTCGGGTCTGCCGGAGAGCTTCTCGACGATCTTCAGCATGAAACCATGCCCGGGGTTTATTCGAGGCTTGAGGCCCGGTTCAGAGGGCTGGAACGGCTCAGATTTGAAATGGGCGATGAAAATCTCTGTTTCGAGCAGCCGGGCGGCTACGAATTGTTCACCGATCGCACTACGTTTGATAAGGTAACAGAGAACCTGCCGCTGTTTAACCAGTGGCTTGAGCAATTGTCCGGCGTTGAAAGGGTTTATTCGCCTGTAACTTTTCAGGATTATGATGCCATATATTGCAGCCTTGAAGGCAGAATTGACAGCGGCCGATTTATGAAAGCGTTGATTGCAAAAGTACTGGATTCAGGAGTTGTTATCCGATGGAATTCAAAGGTGATCAATACGGGGCCGAACAATGTTGAACTTGATAATGGGGTAGTAATCGGTACAAATAAAATACTGCTGGCCACAAATGGGTTCACTTCAGATCTTGTACCTGATTCAGAAATAAGGCCTGCAAGAGGCTACGTATTCGTCACAAAACCAATTGATAACCTGGCCTGGAAGGGAATCTTTCACTACGATTGCGGTTACTACTATTTCAGGGATCTGCCCGGCAGCAGAATGCTTATTGGAGGAGCAAGAAACCATGACAAACAGACCGAAGAGACTACATCCAGAAGTATCAACAGCAAAATTAAATCACATCTTATAGCATTTGCGAACAATATACTGAAGTTGCCCGAAGGATGGGTTATCGACCAGGAATGGACCGGTACGATGGGGTTTGCCAAAACCAAAACACCATTATGCAAAAAGCTGGATAAAAACCTGTATGCAGCAGCCGGATTGAGTGGGATGGGTGTTGCAATCGGCACAGATCTGGCCGGCAGGGCAGCACAAATGCTGACAGATGAATCCGATAATTTAAGCTGACCGGAACCTGCCTGATCAGGGTCAGGCAGACATCATTCTGATAATTTCCCGGCAGAATGCCGGCAGATCATCGGGCCTGCGGCTTGATATCATGTTACGGTCGACCACAACCTCTTCATCCACCCAATCAGCACCGGCATTGATCAGGTCATCCTTAATGCCGGGTGTAGAGGTGCAGCGGTACCCTTTCATGATACCTGCAGATATTGGGATCCAGCCTGCATGACAGATATGGGCCAAAGGTTTGCCGGCATTGTGTATCTCCCGGGTCAGTTCAAGTACCTTTTCATATCTCCTCAATTTGTCGGGTGCAAATCCGCCTGGAATAACCAATGCATCGAAATCACCGGCAACCAGATGGTCGTAAGAGTCATCTGATTTGCAAGGATAACCGTTTTTGCCGTGGTATGTTTTGCCTTTATCCGGCCCTGCAACGGTTACGTGAGCCCCGGCTTCTATCAGGCGGAATTTTGGGTAGAGGAGTTCCAGATCTTCGTAAATATCTTCAATGAACATTAATACTCGCTTGCCTTTAAGTGGTGTCATAACAAAAAAAGAGTTTATTCCGATTTCTGTTGTTAAATTGGACGTCTGTTTAAACCGATCTGCTCATTTCCGGAATCCGATAATTCAGAGGAACCTTACTGGAAATTAATAAATCGGGGACAATTAGATAGCTAATCATTTAAAAATTGAAATTAAGCAAGGTGTAGAATATGGAAATGGCTAAACTCACAAAATATCTTGGAATTTTCCTCATCGTGATGGGGCTGTTGTCCTACTTTGGATCCGGAATGGTCAGTTTCACAGCAATGATTCCGGCTTTTTTCGGAATAGTATTTCTGGCCGGTGGTATACTTGCCGAAAAAGAGAATCTGCGCAAGCATGTAATGCATGTAGTTGTTCTTATTGCAGTACTTGCCCTGATTGGCACATTCAGAGGATTGATGAGCTTCTTCGGTTACCTCGGTGGTGCAGAACTTGAACGCCCGCTGGCCGTTGGTATGCAGGCATTGATGGCCGTGTTAATGATAGCATACCTTTTTCTGGCTGTGAGATCGTTTATTGCTGCACGGCGAAATCCTTCCTGACCGATAAATAAGAGAATAATGACATCGATTACCCGATTATGATATTGGGTAATGAAATAATATTTCAGGTTAAGCGTAATATTATCTGCTGAATTGTGATTTGAGTGTAAATCAGATGTCAATATTATATTGACAATGACAGGAAAAGGGTTGTAATTTTAAGACCCTGCGATGCAACAAGAGCGCTGAATTTTTCAAACTGCATCTTGCAAAGTAATGGTAAAGTTCTTAATATATGAGTCTGCG
>RECM01000112.1 GCA_007694035.1 Balneolaceae bacterium | reverse complement strand
TCTTTTTTTCAAACTCTTCGGACTCCTGTAGCATCAATCCGCTGAAATTGAAGGGTAAATCAGCAATAACCTCTGCACCATGGGCCTGAAGTACCGAATCCCGGAATGTCGCGCTATGCTCACTGTAGGGGTTATGGCCGTCAATGCCCTGCAGCAGGTCGGTCCGGATTGCCTGGTACAGTTCCGTGGTGTTGGGCACAGGATGCACCTGGGCCGAAAGATTTGTTACAAGTCTGGGTACAAGCAGTGTACTTATGATCCAAAACGAAAGGAGGAGTACCATTGCCGGGCCCGAATTTTTCGATAGGGCCGAAACACCCAATGATATATGTGCCATCACACCGAAATAGAGCAGCCAGATCGTATTCATTACTAAAAAGCGCATGAGGTCGGCCCCGGATGGTGAGGTGAGCAGCAGTACGGCAAAACCCACGATAAAAAACGGCAGAAACAGCAGTACAATAATTCCCCACAACGCTATTGTTTTTCCGGCTATGAGTTGCTTACCGCTTACCCCCTGGCTCACCAAATATCGGTACATGCCTGATTCCTTTTCAGCGACAATCATCCTGTAGCCCACCAGGATGATAAAAAGAGGAAACAGAAACGCAAAAATAAAGGCCGGGGTGAGCTCTGCAAACCGCATAGATGCATCCTTATCCTCAGCGAGGCTGTGGGAAGCAAAATTCTGGCGATGGGCTTCCATAAACAGAGATACACCCGTAAACCGGTCCACACCGGGCTCGAAAACAGACAGCACCGTTACAGGTTTGAACGCAAACGTGCCGTAATGCGCGGCGGAATGCGGATTTTTCTCACCCTGGTTTTCCCACTGAAAACGGGCCAACTCCCGGGCCTGCTCGTGCTGTTGTGCCATTTCCTGATAGTAGCCGGCGCCGGTTATCACCGAAACTACCAGCAATAAGAGCATAACAAGACCCAACACCGCCACAACCTTATCGCGTGCGAGGCGTTTTATTTCATTTTTTGCTATGGACGATACAATCATGATCAGGCCCTCATATGATGTAAATAAACACGCTCAAGATCGCTGTGAGAGACCTCACTGGCCTTCAGCTCTTCAACCAGCCGCCCTTTGCTCATAATACCAATACGTGTTCCTGTTTCCTTGGCGCGGAACAGGTCGTGGGTGGTCATCAGAATGGCGGCACCCCGTAATTTCATCTTCCCCAGCAGGCCCGCAAAATCGTTGCTGGCCGATGGATCGAGCCCGCTGGTGGGCTCATCAAGCAGTAGTACTGCCGAGTCGCGGGCTATGGCAAGAGCGATCCCCACTTTTTGGCGCATCCCTTTGGAGTATCCGGAAACACGGTTGCCAACGGCTTCGGTCTGCAGGCCGGCCTGAACCAGAAGGTCCCCGGCTTTTCCGACCGATAGCTTTATGCCCGATAATCCGCTGAAGTATTGCAGATTTTCAATTCCAGACAATGTCGGATATAGCGAAAGGTTTTCGGGGATATAGGCCAGTTTTTTTTTGGTTTCAAGCGGATTGTCTACTACCGACATCCCGTCGATTCTGGCTTCTCCGCCGCTGGGCTGCGTGAGGTTCAGGAACAGGTTTATGGTGGTTGTTTTACCAGCCCCGTTGGCACCCAGCAGGCAATATATTTCACCACCCGTTATGTGCAGGTCGAGGGCATCAACAGCTGGTTGGCCGTTATAAGTTTTACTTAGATTAATGGCTTCAAGCATTGGTTTGAAGTTCAGGGTTCAGGGTTCAGGGTTCAGGTTAGGGTTCGTGTTCAGGTTCAGGTTCAGGTTCAGGTTGTTATACCCGATGGCCCGATGGTTCTGTGGCTCGGTATCCCATGAGCAGGCAGTTCGATGGTTTGGTAGATTGATGGTAACCTCAGGTAAATTTCCGGCCTATAAAAACCCGGTTTATGGCCGCAGCGACAACCGTTCCGGAATAGGCCGCATGGATCACCTGTCCATTAGTACGGCTGCAAATGTCGCCAATGGCATAGACACCTTCGGCATCGCTCTGATATTGATCATCAACAACAATGGCGCCATTGGGCCGCAGTTCACAACCGATTGCTTCGGCAAGGCCGCTATTGGCCGTTATGCGGCCCGGTGCATAGCATGTTTCAAACAAGAGCGGCTCGTTTCCATCATCAAGGCGAATATGAATACCCGCTTCGGTTTTGGAGATATGCTGCACAGTTCCATGCTCAATGGTTATACCAAGACCGGAGATCAGTTTGATGGTATCATCAGGCAGATCCACAGGAATTCCCTGGGAAAAATAGGTGATGTTATTTGTCCAGTTGGTTACAGTTGAAGCAAGGCCCATAGCGGAAGTCCCCTCACCAATCACTACCGTTTTTTTGTCACGGTTTTCCCACCCGTGGCAGTAGGGACAATGATATACACCCCTCCCCCATAATTCTTCAAGGCCGGCTATATCGAGAAGGTTATCGGTTACACCATTGGCGAAAATTACGGCTTGTCCGGTGAAAGCTGTGCCATTTTCGTGAACAACGGAGAAGGAAGCTTCCCTTTTTTCAACATGGGTTACGGTACCCTGTACACGCGTCAGATAGGGTTTGTACTGCTCTAATTGCGATTTGGCTGCATTGCGGATCTCAGCCGGATCTTGCCCGTCCCGGCTGAACACATTGTTGGCCTGCGGTGATGTATGGTTTCGCGGCAAACCGGCATCAACCACCAGAACCGTTCTTCGGCAGCGCCCCAGGCCCATCGCAGCGGATAATCCGGCATAACTGCCACCGATGATGATCACATCATACAGCATATCCGGTAGAGCCTCATCGTGGAAAGCTTCATCGATTTCTGATGCGGCAAAACGGTTGCCGGTAAACGGCATGTGAAAGAGAGTTCCAAGGCCGAGCGCCGAATGTTTAATGAAGGATTTTCTGTTCATGGTTTGGTTACGTTTAGGATTGTGGATCGTAAAGCATATATAATTAAACAGTTTGTGAGTTGATGATAAATGAGCAAAGCTGCTAACCAGCTTGTCGGTTTAACAGTTAATCAGCTGATCAGTAAATCGTTTAAACTGTTCATACAGCAATTTTTTTTGAATGGTATTGCAGTATTCTCCGTGCAGCCATTTTGGCTCCGATAATGTTTCTTGATACAGGGCCGACCTCAAGCTCGGCCAGCGGCCCAGTTACAAAAAGATTCTCATGCCACTGCAATGCATGGTTGGTTACAGGGTAACCACATAGTGAGCACTTTAAATCATTGTCGGTTATAAGGGTATCTACCAAATGTCCACCAGGTCGCTTACTGCTGTAGCCGGTAGCCAGTACAATACAATTCGCGCCGATCTTTTCTCCGTTGTCCAGATTAAGCAACATCAGATCGTTGCTTAAAACCGTACACTTTTCAGACTTTCCAATCACTATAACACACTTCTTTTCATGGTTAATGTTTGAAATACTCCGTTTTAGTTCCTGTGTGATAGTGCCACTGTTTCGTGCTGCATTTATTACTGCGCGGCGCCTGGCTGACGATGCAATTCTTTTGAACTTGCTCAGAAATTTTGGCCCCATCCATCCGGGATCTGCATCATAATTGTTGTAACGCAGAGCATGAGGGGAAACTAACGTTACGTGTCTGTTTTTGCCCGTGAGGGAAAGTGCCGTTTGTACCGCCGACATACCGCCGCCGATAACAACAACCTTGCCAGAATCAGGAATGTTGTTTTTACTGTATGCGGCATCCAGCACATGGTAAATCCTGCCCCCTTTTTCAGCTGCAATACGGGCCCAATCCGGCCATTGTACCGAATGCGACTGCCCGAGGGCGAGCACAACCCGCCGGGCTCTCAGCATCTGGTTATGGCTGGAAATTGTTGCACATGCGCTGCCAATCTCAATAGTTGTAACCAGCCCCTGAGTAAAGATTTCTTTAAGGCTGTTGTGCTTAATGACGTCTGCAGCGTGGGCGTTGAATAAAGTGAGTGAGGGTCTGTCGTTAGGTGCTGTAAAAAATTTGCTGCCGCCGCGATAATTGCTTGAAAAATGTTTCAGAGAGAACGGTTCCGTATCAAGATGATGTACCCCCGGAGATCGCAGAAATTCCATGCCAACGTTATCCGCAGTCCGCTTCCACTCTGCAAGCGGTTCGGGATTAGGATCAATAATCCGGATATCGTTTCGTGTGGCATAGCGATGTGCGATGAGCGCATTTGCAATACAGATGCCATGAATGCCACCTCCAACAATCACCCATTCTAATATGGAATCGTTTCTGTACATAAGGAATTCAGCAGGCAGTTGTAAGTAAAGAAACCGGTTTAGTGAACGCCTCAGTCCTGTGCATTCTGAACGTCCTTTTTTTCCCAGTCCGGCCAGGGATCTTCGAACAGACCGCCACTGTGATAGATCGCCACATCCTCAACTGTACAAAGGCAGGCTTCCAGTTCTTTGTAAAGTCCTTCTTTGTCAAGACCCTGGCCAATAAAAACCAGTTCGTTTAGACGGTCGCCAAATTCTTTCGTCCATCGGCTCATAATGCGCTCTTCATTCGCCTGAAAAGAGGGGTGCTGATTCCGCTCAATTTTGGAAAGGGAGTCCCACCATACGCCGGCAGGCTCGGCATTAACGGATCCACCCGCCTGGCTCCAGTTAATGGCCACGTCCGGTCGTGAAGCGATCCACAGCAGCCCTTTCGACCTTACGATATTGTTCGGCCAGTATTGTCTGATGTATGTCCATAAACGGGCGGGATGAAACGGGCGCGGTGTTTGGAAAACGATGGAACTGATGCCGTACTCTTCGGTCTCCGGGGTATGCTCATTTTCGAGTTCTCTGATCCACCCGGCGGATTGTGAGGTTGTTTCGTAATCAAACAGGCCGGTATTGAGCACCTCCTGCAAAGAAACAGTGCTGTGCGTAGTGCGGATAATTTTTGCTCCCGGATTCAGCTTCCGGATGGTGGCCTCAATTTCATCCAGCTGGGTTTTCGATACCAGATCCGTTTTATTGAGCAGGATTACATTCGCAAATTCTACCTGATCGATGAGCAGGTGAACAATACTGCGCTGATCTTCTCCTGATTCGTGCCAGCCCCTGTCGATCAGCGTATCGAGCGATTCCAGGTTTTCGTAAAAGGATGACGCATCCACAACGGTAACCAGGGTATCGAGGCGGCTGATCTCTGACAGGTTCACCGGAATTTCGGGCATGTCGAAGAAAAACGTTTGCGCAACCGGCAGCGGTTCAGAGATGCCGGTGCTTTCAATAAGCAGGTAATCAAACCGTCCCTCATGCGCGAGGCGGCCCACTTCCTCAATCAGGTCCTCCCGAAGCGTACAGCAGATACAGCCGTTGCTCATTTCAACCAGCCGCTCTTCGGTGCGGGACAAAGCACCGGTTCCTTCAACCAGTTTCGAATCGATATTGATCTCGCTCATATCGTTCACGATCACGGCCACCTTTAAGCCTTCCTTGTTTCGCAGGATGTGGTTCAGAAGGGTGGTTTTTCCGGAGCCGAGGAAGCCACTGAGCACGGTTACAGGTAAACGCATTATTAGTATTCAGTTTCAGGTTAGTAGATGCAAATTAGTTGCAAATATAGGTTGCATTTCAACACGGTGCAACTTAGTTGCATTTTTGATTTGTTAATTCCTCTAACCGTATACTAATGCAAAGTTTGCCACCTCCGGAATGGTGTTGCCCGTTTGAGGGCAAAATGAGTGGCTACCAACTACATGATTACTGATCTGCCATGGGTTTCACATCCTGCAAAGGAGCTGAATCCCAAACTGATAACCAAGGAGAAGCGGGTCTTTCTGGGCGCCAAACCCGACGCACTGGTTTTTGAGGAGTGATAACGGCCTTAGGATTTATTGAAAGAACATCCTGGTTAACTCACTTGTTCACTTTCGCCCAGGTATCGCGCAGCGCTACCGTCTGGTTGTAAACAAGCTTGTCCGGGCCTGAAGATACATCCGGGAAATAGTAGCCTTTCCGCATGAACTGGTAATGGGGGCCGGTTCCGTCGCTGATGCTGCCTGTTACAGCAGACGATTCCCGGGCATCGTGCAGAAGCGCCGGTTCGGCCATCGCTTTCTCAATAACGGTGAGGCTTTCGGGATTGATGTAGTCGAGGAAATCGCCTTCTTCTGCTGCGGGGTCCATTACCCGGAACAGGCGGTCGTACTGGCGTACCTCCACCTCAACCGCGTGGGGTACGCTCACCCAGTGCAGCGTGCCTTTGGCTTTGATGCCGGATGTATCGCTGCCACTGCGGCTGTCGGGATAGTAGGTGCAGCGGATTTCGGTGATATTACCGTCTTCGTCTTTGGAAAAATCGTCGCAGGTGATGATATACGCGCTTTTCAGGCGCACACTGTTGCCCGGCGACAGGCGGAAGAACTTTTTGGGCGCGTCTTCCATGAAGTCATCCCGCTCAATATACAGCTCGCCACCGAAGGGGATGTCCCTGTTGCCGGTTGCGGGATCTTCGGGATTGTTTTCACTTTCGAGCATTTCAACCTTGCCCTCCGGCCAGTTGGTTATGACCACTTTAACGGGATCGAGTACCACCATGCGGCGCAGCGAAATTTTGTTCAGGTCTTCGCGGGCGCAGAATTCGAGCAGCGACATGTCGATCAGGTTGTCGCGTTTGGCCACACCGATCCGGGCGCAGAAATCACGGATGGCAAGCGGCGTGTAACCGCGCCGGCGGAGCCCCGAGATGGTGGGCAACCGCGGATCGTCCCAGCCGTCCACAACTCCTTCATTTACCAGTTGCAGCAGCTTCCGTTTGCTCATGATGGTGTATGAAAGGTTCAGGCGGGCGAATTCATACTGCTTCGAAGGGAACAGGCCCAGCTTTTCGATAAACCAGTCGTACAGTTCACGGTGCGACAGAAATTCGAGGGTGCAGATAGAGTGGGTGATCTTCTCGATCGCGTCGCTTTGTCCGTGCGCGAAATCGTAGGTCGGGTAGATGCACCAAGCGTCGCCGGTACGGTGGTGATGCGCGTGTTTGATGCGGTAGATCACCGGATCGCGCATCAGCATATTGGGCGATGCCATATCAATTTTTGCACGCAGGATGCGTGACCCGTCGGGAAACTCACCGGCCCGCATTTTACGGAAAAGGTCTTCGTTCTCTTCCGGCGTGCGGCTTCGGTAGGGGCTGTTGCTTCCCGGGCTGGTCGGTGTGCCCTTTAACGCGGCAATCTCCTCCGATGTGGAGTCATCCACATAGGCCAGGCCGTCGCGGATGAGCTGAACGGCAAAACCGAACAAATTTTCAAAATAGTCGCTGGCGTACAGTTCTTCTTTCCACTGATATCCGAGCCACTGCACATCCCGTTTAATATTTTCCACATACTCAACCGATTCGGTAATCGGGTTGGTATCGTCGAAGCGAAGGTTCGTGGCGCCGCCGTACGTATCGGCCAGCCCGAAATTGACACTGATCGACTTGGCATGACCAATGTGCAGGTATCCGTTCGGCTCGGGCGGGAAGCGGGTCAGGATGGTTGTGTGGCGGCCATCAGCGAGGTCTTTTTCGACGATCTCTTCCAGGAAATTTTTGGATGTACGTTCTTCGGGGGAAATATCAGACATGTGGAGTGAAACTTTAGTTTTTTAAAAAGCGGAGATACTGCTGAAAGCTGTGATCCGGTACCACCTCGTCGCGAAAAATATAATGGCGGATTGTGGACAGGGCACCGAACCGGTCAACCGGCAATACATCGGAAAGAACAATTAAGTGCCCAAGATAACCATAATTCAATTGAATTTATTCCCTGGTGGATACCTCGGTGAGTGAGAGCCAGCCCGGAACATCACGATCTTGTGCAGCATTGGCGAACCGGACCGGCATGCCCGCGGGTAATGGGTTCGGAACCCTTAAAGCCAGTATATATTTACCGGGAGGTACATCCGAAACATCAAGTTCATCGGTCCAGATACGGGGGCTGTCGCCGGGAAGTAGCCCAGTGAGGGTGCCTCCCGCCGGGAACGTCTTTATCACCCGGCCATCCGCAATCAGTCCGTATTCACCCTTCCAGTCGTAATAAAACGGAGCGGATCCGCGGTTTTCCAGTTCGACCTGTACATGCAGGGTATTATTGGCATCATGCCCGGTCATTACCGAGGGGATGTGGAATTCGTACCCCATCCGCCGGACTTCCGCCAGTGCACGTTCCATCCTTTCCTCCCCCGGAATCTCCCGGAACATGCCGGAATCCATGAGCCAGCTTACATGTGTCTGATCAACGGATTCACGAAAATCCTGGATATTGCTGTCCTGTGGCTCCGGATCGAAAATGATTCCCCATGCTTCAGGGCGAATTTCGCCACCAATGGGCTGCGTTTTCCACTTGTTAAGGGCAGCGGCACCGGCCTCGGCCAGCAGGTTCATGTAATACCACTCCTGGCCCTGATCACTGGTGGGAATGGTGGCCCATCCGAACGAATCGTCGTGATAACCAAACGCCCGGTCTGCGTTTGAAACATAAACTGGATCATCATCGCCGGCGGGATAGCGCAACAGAACGGGAGTGATTTTGAAAGCGGCCTCGTATGCGTCCATAATCTCAGCCTGTACCGTTTTTGAAGCAAACAGATCATCCCGCGGGTAGGTGTGCCATTCACCCCAGGTGCCGAGCAGCCCGGCCGTGATAAAACCGATCCGGGGATCGCCATCGTACCTTCGGCCCAGGGCGGCTATGAAATTTTTGAATGCACGTCTCAGGTTTTCATCCTCATAATCGGGCGTTTCTACATCCGACGGCGGATGAGGCTGGGTATTCGTATTCAGATATTTAAAAACCTTCAGTCCGTCGTCGAGCAGGAACCCGGGAATAAGATCCGTTCTGTTGGGCCATTCCAGGTGTATGCGGAAAATTGCCTGCCGCCCCCTTCCGGAAACGGCATCGAGCAGCTCCTCAACGGGCTGCCAGTTGAACGTGTCGTAGCCGGTCATCAGATCACTGAACCTGAAGTAACTGAATTCCATTGTATGTGGAAAAACATCATCGCCCACACCCGCATAGGGTACAAGTCCTTTGAGCGGATTTGCGACGGGTGCCGGGGCATAGTGAAGTGGAGTGTGCCGGGTGTAGTTTTCAGAGAGTTGCCCGAAACTTTCAGAGACAGTGATGAAAATTACCAGAAGGGCAATACCAAAATGTATCAGGGCATTAAGTGCATTTTCCATGGCAATAGTATTGGATGCAAGGTGGTTAGAACACTGCCCGATTACCAGCCAGATTAGGTTCCGGCTTACGGAATGCAGAATAGTGTTAACGTTATCATTATCGTAAAATACAAGATTCGAACATCCGATTCATCTTTTTGATGGACCACAGAATGCTTTATGGCCACACATAGGTTACTGACAGGTTCCGGAGGTTCTGATGGGCAGTTTTAAGGTCAGAATCTCAACCGGCGACAAACCGGGCGATGGCCCCGGCAAAACGTTCAGCGGCCGGGGGATGGTTTCGCAGCCACAGTTCCGGTTCGATGAGCTCGAGCTCGATTACAGCCCACCTTCCGCTATTGTCGCGGACCATATCCACGCGCCCGTAGCCGGGTGCGGGGCTGCATGCCGCCATCGCCTGTTCGGCCAGCCGGATCTGCTCAGGTTCCGGATGGCAGTCATGTACGGTCCCCCCGTGGTCGTCCTGAACGCGGAAATCGCCGGATTTGGCCACTTTCCGGATGGCGTGGGTATACTGCCCGTCGATTACGATCAGCGAATCCTCCCCGGTGTTCACCACATCGTGGATGAACGGCTGCAACAGGAACGACTCAACGGCCAGCAACGGCTGTATTTTGGACTGCAGCTGACCGGCGCTGGCACGGTTTACACGGTAGGTATGCCGCGCACCGCCGGATATGCAGGGTTTTATTACGGCCTCATCCCACCCGGTTTCCTCAAGCAGCCCGCCCAGGTTTACGGCAGATCCGGGTTCGATAAACCGTGATTCCAC
The DNA here is from genome assembly GCA_007694035.1 of Balneolaceae bacterium. Classification (GTDB taxonomy): domain Bacteria; phylum Bacteroidota; class Rhodothermia; order Balneolales; family Cyclonatronaceae; genus RECM01. The sequence continues at coordinate 6,958 of RECM01000112.1, read as the reverse complement.
CACGGGTATGCCCCGCGACTCAAGATCGGCGAGGTAGTGCTTGTCCAGGTTCCACCAGATTACCGGGGCCTCGTTGCAGAGCCGGGTCTGCGATTCGATGCGGTTCAGCCAGGCAGTAAACTCCGAAATCCGGTCAAAATAGTCCCAGGTAGTGCGGAATACGGCGCACCGGAACTTCGACCAGTCCACATCGGGGCTGGCCCAGTCAACGCGGACCGACGTGAATCCAAGTGTTCCGAGCGCATTCTGCAGCAGCTCATCGTCCCGGAGGATGTTGCCCAGGTACCAGTCATCTTTTGATGCCGTTTTTGCGGCATAGCGGTTGTCGGTCAATAGCGCTATATCGGCCTTCAGGTTGGTCATCGGTGTGTGTTGTTTTGATGGAGTCTCACAGCCCGGCCTGGTGCGTCAGGTCACCTGCCGGCATCTGCCGCTGCGGGATGATGCGCCGGAAAATAGGTATTCTCTGCAAATAATCTCAGCATTCGCCGGATTGTGTTTTTATGAAAACAGTTGCAGATGTGCTGTTGATATTAACCGCTGATGGATGCCTCCTGCACATTCCCCTGTTTCCTGCGGAACCGTACAACAAACAGTCCGATCAACGCCCCGGCAATTACCGGGAGAATCCAGGCGAATCCGGCACCGGCGAAGGGGATTTTGCCGACAACCGTGTTGAGGAAAACGACGGGCAGGCCGGCTTCGGTGAGGGCCTCGGGTATGCTTGTAAGAAGGCCGCCCGCCACGGCACCAATGTAAACAGCCCGGTGTGCAACGACGCCGCCGATCAGGGTAAGCAGGATCAGGGCGATGGCCACAGGGTAGACGGTGATCAGCAGCGGGAAGGCCACATTCACGATGGTGGTGACCCCAACAGTGGCAAAAATGCCGCTGAATACCACAGTGACGACCGCGATCAGCTTGTACCCGATCCGGCCGCCGGACATGCCGCTGAAGTAATCGGCCACTGTGGCTGTCAGCCCGATGGCGGTGGTGAGGCAGGCCAGGCTCACGGCCAGCCCGAGTACGATCTTGCCGTTGTCGCCCATCAAACCGCTGGCTATGGCGATCAGCAGATCGGTACGCTCAACCGACGGAGGATACATCGAACTGGCACTGGCACCCAGGTACATCAGGCCGCCGTAAACGAGCCCCAGGCCGAGGGCGGCGATACCTCCCGCAACGGAGGCCATCTTCACCTGGTCTTTCACATTATCGTAGCCTTTCAATACCAGCGTGCCGATCACAATCTGGGCGAAAACAAGGGAGGCCAGGGCATCCATGGTCTGATATCCCTCCCTGAAACCGCGTCCGGCAGCCCCCTGAAGCTCTGTTTCAGCGATGGACCCAAGAGGCATAAAAATGCCCCTTATTATGATCCATGCAAGGGTAACGACGAGAAACGGGGTGAGATACTTGCCAATTTTGTCCACAACGGCCGAGCGGTTCAGGGCGAACCAAAGGGTGACGGCAAAAAAGATGACGGAGAAGAGGACCGTGGAGAAACCGGGCAGGGAGGGGCGGATTCCAAGTTCAAAAGCCGTGGCGCCGGTACGGGGTATGGCCAGAAGCGGGCCGATGGCCAGTATGATCACGATGCCCAGCAGCCGTCCAAACCAGGGGCCGACACGGCGGCCCATATCTTCAACGGTTCCGCCCGCCCTGGCGGCCGCAATAATGCCCAGCAGCGGCATGCCGATTCCCGTAATGAGAAAGCCAAGCAGCGCCCATCGCCAGTCGGTACCGGCCAGCAGACCCATGTAGGGCGGAAAGATCAGGTTCCCGGCACCAAAGAACATGGCAAACAGGGCCACTCCCACCACAAGCATGTCTTTATTGGTCTGTCGCATCACACCTTCTTACCCGCAGTCAGGGGTCATTTTGTTCCTCTGTGTTTGTTGTGAACAGCTCCCCGAGAAGAGGCCCGAGCAGCCAAGTCCAGGCCCCGTATCCCGCTTCGTTTAGATGAAGCCGGTCCGACACAAAAAACGCATCATCGGGCAATGTGCCGTCGCTGGTGAGGGCTGTTGCCAGGTCGATGTAGTGCAGGCGGTTATCGCCGCTGTTGTATTCCTGCACCATGCTGTTGAAAGCCGTGAAATTCGCGGAGTGCTGAATTCTGCTGTTGCTTGGCTTTATACTGATGTAGATGAACTGCACATCCGGGAAATCAGCGAGGATGCGGCCGGTAATGCGGGTGTAGTCATCAAAAACCTGGTCGAGTGGAACACCGCTTGCCACATCGTTTTCGCCGGAGTAGAACACGATCAGGGCCGGGTTATGACGGCCGATCACACGGTCGTAGTGGTAGATCATATCGGGGATGTGCGAACCGCCGAAACCACGGTTTATCACGGGGTACCGGGGGAATGCCTCCGCGGTTTTCCACAGGCGGATGCTTGAACTGCCCACAAACAGGATGGCGTTATCCGGGCTCGAATTTCTGGAATCCCACTGCTCAAAAGCGGCGATTTCCTGCGGAAACCGGTGGGGATCGGGGTCGGGTACCCGGTCGGGCGACTGGGCATTTAAAGTAACGCCACAACAGGTGATCAGAAAAATGAGCAGAATGGTATACTGCGGGAATTTCATGGGCTATCAGTATATGTAACGGGTTTCAGGTTGGAATATCGGGGTTATTGAACTTCAAATGCAGGGTAATAGCATAGTTTACATGAAAAATAGTTTAAATAGATACTGAGATAGCATGTCATATCAGTCTGTGGCTGATATCTCATAAATAATCACATCCCGCCGGCCTGCTGTGGATGTGATCTCCAGCCTGCCGTCTTGTGCAGTCAGGGTAAAACGCCGGTTCGCGATCACATCCCGCAGGGAATACATGCCATCGGCATCAACGCGGAGCACAATGGTCACGTCCCGCGGTTCCTGCCCGTGGTTGATCACATACAGAAGCTGTCCGGCGGGATTTTCCTGCAGGCGGACCTCGACCGGCGCCTGCTGTATGCCGTCGAGGCTGGTGGTAAAGGGACGCTCAATGCCGGCCCAGTGCATAATTCCGTTCATCCAGGCGAAGAATTCTGCGGATGGTTCCGGATGGGCCGCCCAGCCCGGGTGCGACCCGGCGATAAGGGTGCGGCCGTTTCCAAATGCGGATTCAACCATTACAGGATGGCCGTCTTTCCACTCGGCAAGCACACGGCTGTCGGTGCGCAGCAGTTCGAACGTCTGTGCATAAAGGCTTCCCCTCAGTTTGTCGCCCTCCTTCAGCCCGAGAGTGACGGGATGGTCAGACCCGGTAATGCGGAGATCGGCCCCGCCCTCGCGCATCCGGAGTTCTCTCTCACGTACGCCGAACACCTCGCTCAGGCCCATTCCTGGGATCACATCAGCAGCATACCCGCGGTCGTCGTTCCAGGCCAGGCGCGCTTCGGAGAGTGCGTAACCGCCGGCTTCCACAAACCGTTTCAACCCGTCGGCCGCCTGCTGTGTGAACATCACAGGCCACGGCGCGATGACAAGGCTGTACTGATCAAGGCCGGATGAGCCACTGTTCTGGCCACCGGTATCGCCGCTATACCCGATTGCCAGGGCTTCGAGGTCTTCACGGTGGATGAAATCGACGGGGATGTTCATGTCGGCAAAGTAACGGTAATAGCCGATGAGAGAGCTGGTCATCGCCCCGGGGTAGTCGCGCCGCTGAAGTCCGCCAACCATCTGGGAGAGCGGGTTGTATACGATGGCAACCTGCGCCCGGGCCGGATGCGATTCCAGGAACAGTTCCTGGTTACGGTTTACGGTTGCGGCAATTTCACCGGCCCTGCGGGCCCTTTCCGTGATGGTGCCGTCGAGCCCGATCAGCCCGTACCCGCCCGATTCATACCCCGACGACATGGGGTAGTAGGCGTAGATATTGATTGCTTTGGCCCCTTTGGCGATGGCCGACCAGGCCCAGACCCGGTGGTCGCCCGGGGTTACCGGATCGCCCTGGAGCAGCCCGATGGTGCCCGGACCAGCCTGAAGCTCGCCCACGTACCATCCGCCTTTCCGGATGTTGGCACTGCGGATGAAATCCATCACCACCCGGACCGTAGTCGGCGACCAGTGCCGGTCGGGATGGTTGTGTTTGGGATAGAGTGATACCCCGTAGTGGTCGAGCGGCCGGGCCATGAGGAAGTCGTCGGTGGCGCCGGCACCGAGATACGGAGACTGAAACAGGGAGGCGCCGACCGCATGTGCCGTAATTACGTTAAACGGGTCACCCTTACGCACCGCATCGTACCGCATGGCCATATCCTCCTCCAGCTTCCGGTAGATGAACATCTTCCAGTCGATGAAGTCGGTATAACTGAGGATGGTGCTGAAGCGGGGCGGCTCCACGTTGCTCCATTCCGTGAAATTCCGGTACCAGGCACGGTTCAGCTCATCCAGGCTTCCATATTTCTGCTGCAGCCATCCGCGGAAGCGGTGCATAGTGCCCGGACAGAAGCAGAACTGTGCATCGGGCACATAGTCGATGCTCGCCCAGTTGATGATATGAGGCTCACTCCAAAGGTCCCAGCCATAGAAACTGGCGTACTGCGAGGCCACTTTTGCGGTTTCGGTGTAGAAATTGAGAACGGCCTCGCGAACGCCGGAATGGTCGGTGCAGAAACCGGGTGCGGCCTGCGACGGGATAATGGCCCCGCTCTGGGCCACAAAATGTCCGTCCGGATTCTGTTCACCCACCCAGTCGGGTGCCGAATCGGCATACATCTGGATGAACACCCTGAGGCCGGCCTCTTCGGCCAGTTCCATGAGCAGTTTCAGGTTATCGAAGCGGTACTCGCCGGCCCGCGGTTCGGTATGGGCCCATTCCACCCAGGTGCGAACGGTATTGAAGCCCAGCTGTTTGATCTGCTGCAGGTCGCGCCGCCACTCCTCACGCGACTGCGGGGTCACCTCGGTCATCATCGGGGCCCGGGCCTTGCCGCCGCTGTACCAGACCGAAATGGGGAAAAAAGCGGGGTTTTGATCAGTGGTGGCAGGCTGATCCTGCGCGAAAGTGATGTTGATCAGTACCAGAACTGCAAGTGCGGTCGTTAAAAATTTATACATGATATCAGAACGTTAATTATGCATGCCGGCATGCCATCAATATCCCTCATAAAGGGGAAACATGCTATGCCGCCGGTGCAAATCGGGGTATGATTGCTTCGGGAATGTTCTGATATTATCAGGAACATTATTAATGCAATGGGTACTGAAATCAATACATCTGAAACCATGTTTAAACGATACCGCACCCCGCTTTTTGCCCTGCTTGTTTCAACAGGATATCTGATTATCTACGCCGTACTGGTCTATTTTGGATTTGATATCGGGATCTGGCCGGCACTTTTGCTGCTCGGTGTGATCCTGATCATCTATGTGGTCTACATCACGATCCGCTACGGTGTTCACGATTCCCGTGAACTGAAAGATGATGAAACGTTCGGTTACGAAGATTTCGACCACAAATCGGGCAAATTCAAACGCTCCGTTGGCGACCAGGTTGACCAGATCCGGAAATCGGAAGATAGCCGGGACTAGAAGTGCAGCCCGGGGGGCTGCAGATTTTGGGAGGTTACGAAGGCGGTGGTTTTAGAATGCTTTTGAACAATAGAACAATGGAACATTAGAACATTAGAATATGGAATAGGGAATGGGGAAGTGATTGCTCCGTCATACTGAGCATGGCCTGAGCGCAGTCCTGAGCGCAAGCCTGCGCAGCAGGCTGTAGTCGAAGGGCGGAGACGAAGGGCGCAATTTCGGGCGTAGCACGAAATTAAGTCGAAGTATGTGTGCAGTGCCGCGCACTGCACAGCCATCGGCGGTAGGGATACGTCGCGAGAGTGCCCCCCTTTTGCCTCGCGCCTTCTAAACTTTTGCCTTTTGCTTTCTGCCTTTTTGCCGCCTTTAGTCTGGTGCCTTATATCGCTACGTCGGTACGTCGTTGAATCTTATGAATCGATTAATCAACAACGTGCATAACAAACCGCGATTATTCCACCTGAAAGAGGTTAAAGAGATTTGTCCGGTAGCGAGAGGGTGTGCTCTTATCACCTGCAACAGACAAAGATACGTGATCTTTGAGGATCGTTTGGGGACTGCGGTACTACCCGTGACATCTCCCAAACCACTTCCAAACTCAATTGCTCTATTGCTCCCCAGATCCCTAACTCAAAGCATACTAACAGCAGAATCATTGTGACCTCAGAAATAGAGTTGCCCGTTTGAGGGCAAAATCAGGGGCTACCAGTGACAACCTCCCGTTTCACTTTCCCATTCTATTGTTCCATTGTTCAACCCCCCACAACCCATGTTTCATCGCCGCTGAGCAGCATGTCGAGGTCGGCTACGCCGTTTTTCTTCTTTGCCATCTGAACCTGGGCTGCAACCTGCTCTTCATAGGAGGGACGGTTCGATTCGAACAGAACCCCGAATGGCCTCGGGAAACCGTCGGCATTGCCGGCCGTGAAGAAGCGGGATAGCATGTACGCTTTCACCGGGTCGTTTTCGTCGTGAATCCACAGGTCATCGGCTGAATGGCCGTTGCCCAGTTCCACCACTTCGGGCCTGAGGCCGTCGAGACGGATGCCACGGTCGCTGTTTTCGCCGAAAATGAGCGGTTCGCCGTGCTCCAGGTATACGGCTGTTGACGGGCGTTTCCCCTTGTCGGTGTACAGGTCGAAGGTGCCATCGTTGAAAACGAGGCAGTTCTGGTAGATCTCCAGAAAGGAGGTGCCCTTGTGCCGGTGCGTGCGTTTCAGCATCGCGTTCAGGTGTTTCGGGTCGCGGTCCATGGTGCGTGCCACAAACCCGGCATCGGCTCCCAGGGTAAGTGAGAGCGGGTTGAACGGGTGGTCTACCGACCCGTAGGGCGTCGATTTGGTTACCAGGCCCTCACTGGATGTTGGCGACGACTGCCCTTTGGTGAGCCCGTAAATTTCGTTGTTGAACAGCAGTATGTTCAGGT